>CAZYKR010000164.1:0-9831 GCA_964648005.1 uncultured Iamiaceae bacterium | reverse complement strand
CGTCGTCGCGCTGCTCCTTCTGCAACCACTCGAAGCCCAGCTCGGCCTGCCTGCGGTGTCCTCCCAGCATCAGGGCCATGAGCGCCTCGACGTGGTTCCAGGGATCCGCGTGGCCTCCGGGGAACCACGGCACCATCCCGTTGGGCAGCTGCCACGAGGCGATGGCGTCGACGGTCGCCGCCACATCCGCGGCGCTCAGCACACCGGGCACGGACGGGATCGTCACCTCAGACACGGGCGGCCTCACGCCGGTCGGCGTCGTTGCGCTCGGGCGTCACGGTGACGGGCTTGGTGGCGTAGACGACCAGGCTCTTGCCGAGCACGGGGTTGAGCACCTTCTCGGTGGTGCGGGTCACGATCGGCGCCTTGGCGATGTCCCAGACCAGCACCTTGTTGTAGAGCTTCACCAGGGGGAAGTCGTCGTTGCGGGGGCCGACGGCGCACTTGAGCCACCAGTACGGGGTGTGCAGCGCGTGGGCCTTGTGCGACGCGTCGGGCTCGAGCCCGCTGCTCTCCATCTTCTGGCGCAGCAGCGACTCGGTGTAGATGCGCACGTGGCCGCCCTGGGACTTCGGCGCGTAGTACTCGTCGGACAGCTGCCAGCACACCGTCTCGGCGAGGAACGCCGGCACGGTGATGGCGATGCGGCCGCCGGGCTTGAGCACCCGCACGAGCTCGGTGAGCGCGGCGTTGTCGTCGGGGATGTGCTCCATCACCTCGGAGGCGATGATGCGGTCGAACGTGGCGTCGGGGAAGGGCAGCCGCGTGGCGTCGCCACAGGTGGCGTCGGCCATGCCGTCCTCGTCGGCCTCGCCGGCGAGGACCATGGCTTCGAACAGGGCGCGGCACTCGCGCAGCTCGGGCACCGCCATGTCGCAGGCGACGACCCGCCCACCTCGGCGGAACGCCTCGAAGGCGTGGCGACCGAAGCCGCAGCCGAGGTCGAGCATCAGCTGGCCGGGGCGCAGGTCCAAGACGTCGTAGTCGACGGTGAGCATCAGCGGTCCCCTGCCTGGGCGCGAGCGGCGGCGCTGCGGGCGGTGGCGTCGGACAACGCATGCGGCCGGAAACGGGGCGCCGCCGAGGCGCCGCCAGGGCGGCGGGCCTGCACCTCGGCCGTCTCCGCCAGCAGGGCCCGGTACTGCTCGATGGTGCCGACGGCGGTGTGGCGCCATGTCCAGCGGTCGATGACCCGCTGGCGGCCGTTGGCGCCGACACGGGCGCGCAGCTCGGGGTTGTCGAGCGCTTCGCGGATGCGCTCGGCCAGCGCCTCGCTGTTGCCGGGCTCGACGAGCAGAGCGGTGTCGCCGTCGGTGCCGACCACCTCCGGCAGCGCCCCGCCGGTCGTGGCGACCAGTGGGACGCCGCACGACATCGCCTCGATCGCCGGCAGCGAGAAGCCCTCGTAGAGCGACGGCACGACGGCCAGCTCGGCCTCGGAGTACAGCTCGATGATGCGCTGCTCGGGCACGCCGGAGATGAACGTCACGGCGTCGCGCAGGCCCAGCTCGTCGATGACCTTCGCCGACGGCCCGCCCTCTTTGAGCTTGCCGATGACGACGAGCTCGACGTGGCGTTCGGTGCGCAGCTTCGCCAGGGCCTCGAGCAGGTAGCGCAGGCCCTTCATCGTGACGTCCGCCGACGCCGTGGTGATGAGGCGTCCGGGGACCCGCTCGACGTGGTCGAGGGGGCGGAACAAGTCCTGGTCGACGCCGACCGGCACGACGTTGAGGCGCTCGGTCGGCACCTTGTGGTCGCGGTGGATGTCCTCGTAGGAGTTCTGCGACACCGTGAGCACCCGCGGCATGCGCGAGGCCACGCGGGTCTGCATCTTGGTGAACGAGTACCAGCGGGCCTTGGCGATGCGCTGCCACGCCGTCTCGGCGTGCTCCATCTCGAGGCGCCGATCGACGGTGATCGGATGGTGGATCGTGGCCAACACGGGCAGGCCCTCGTGCTCGATCGCCAGCAGGCCGTAGCCCAGGCACTGGTTGTCCTGCACGAGGTCGAACTCGTTGATGCGTCGACGCAGGTGCTGCCAGGCCCGGATCGAGAACGCCAGCGGCTCGGGGAAGTTGCCCAGCGAGAACGACGACACCTCGACCCAGTCGGCGACCGACTTGAGCTCCCACAGGCCGGGCATGCGCATCGGGAAGTAGTCGTTGTAGATCTGCAGGCTCGGGAGCTCGATCAGCGGGACCCGCTCGTCGAGCTCGGGGTACGGTGGCCCGCCCAGCACCTCGACGTGGTGACCGAGATCGACGAGCGCTTTCGTGAGGTGGCGGGTGTAGACGCCTTGGCCGCCGACGTGGGGCTTGCCCCGGTAGCACAGGTAGGCGATGCTCAGCGGCTCGTCACTCACGTCGTGGCTCACTTCCTCGGCCCGCCGGACGGGGCCGGAACACGAATCACAAAGCCTTGCCGGTGGGGCTGAACAGGTCAAACCGGCCCCGGAGCCGCTCCAGCGGCGGGAGGAGCAGCGTGCGCGGACTGGTGCAGCGGGTGAGCGAGGCCTCCGTGACGGTCGACGGCGAGGTGGTGGGCCGCATCGGCGCCGGCCTGTGCGTGCTGGTCGGGGTGACCCACGACGACGACGAGGCCACGGCCCGCAAGCTCGCCGACCGGATCTGGGGCCTGCGGATCATGGCGGACGACGACGCCGGCGGCGCCATGGGACGCTCGGTCGCCGACACCACCGGCGAGGTGCTGGTCGTGAGCCAGTTCACGCTCTACGGCGACACGCGCAAGGGGCGGCGCCCGTCGTGGATGGCGGCGGCGCGGCCGGAGCAGGCGGCGCCGCTGGTGGAGGTCGTCGCCGACGAGCTGCGCCGCCTCGGGGCCACCGTCGCCACGGGGCGCTTCGGCGCCGACATGGCCGTGGCCATCGTCAACGACGGGCCGGTCACCCTACTGGTGGAGGTGTGACGCCGACGCCTTGGGCGTCGCCGCCGTCCCGGAGTCGACGTCGCCGGTCCCAGACGTTGGCGCCGAGCAACGCTGCGATGGACGCCAGCAGCGTCGGCCAGGCGTCGACGGCGCGGGCGATCGTCGGCCCGGTGCGCCGGTCGATCGTCGTCTGCAGCACGACCTGCTCGCTGACATCGCTGCGGCACGTCCCTTCGGTCGTGCCACCGGGGCGCACGAGGGTGCAGGTGACGACGGCGCCATCGGGATCGACGATGGCGCTCAGCCCCGTCGGGGCGGCTTGGAGCACCCACCGGCCCGTCTCGATGCCCCGCAGGCGCGACGACGCCACCTGCTGGGTCTGCACCTGGGTCAGCCAGTACGAGGCGCCGTTGGTGGGGTTCAGCAGCGCCTGACCGCCGTTGTCGATGGCGTCGTCGGCGCGGTCGGTGAAGAACACCTCCCAGGAGATGACCACGCCCATCGGTCCGTCCACCGTGTCGACGACGGCTGGCTCCGTTCCGGGCACGGCGTCACGCAGGGGGAGGCCGGCGCCGCCGGCGAGCGAGGTCATGAGGTCGCGGAACGGGACGTACTCGCCGAACGGGACCCGCCGGACCTTGTCGTAGCGGTCGCCGCGGGTGCCGTCGGGGTTGTACACGACCGAGGCGTTGCGGAACGTGGTGGGCGAGTCGTCCTCGGTGACGCCCGCGATCAGCGTGGCGTCGTTGCTGCGGGCCAGCTCCGACAGGGTGCGGTCCTCGACCGAGCCCGGCAGCAACCCGTCGAGCGACACCACGTTCTCCGGCCACACGATCAGGTCGACCTCGCCCTCGATCAGACCGGTGGCCTCGACGTGGCGGGCGAACACCACGTCGGCATCGCTGGTGGCAGCGCGTGTCCGCTGCTCGCCGCCGCCCTGCACGACCGCGACCCGCAACGGCTCGCCGGCCGGCCCACCGTGCGGCGCCACCCAGCCGCCGACCGTCGCCACCACGAGCACCCCGCCGGCGACGGCGGCCGGTCGCCAACGTCGGTCCCAGGCGGCCGAGATCGCCACACCACCGACGGCGACCAGGCCCGACACGGCGATGGCCGACCCGAGGCGAGCGGCCTGCGCCAGCGGCGCCGTGGCCTGGCTCTGGGCGAGGGTGGCCAAGGGCACGCCGCCGAACGGCCAGGTCCAGCGCCAGAGCTCGGCGAGGGCGATGGCGCCGGGCAGGGCCACCCAGCGCGCCGGGGCGCTCGCCGGCACGGCGGCGGTCGTCAGCGCGAAGAAGGCGGCGAAGAAGGCGCCGGCGACGACGTAGCCCGGCGCCGTCAGGTCGTACATCCACAACATCGCCGGGTACAGCCAGGCGGCGGCGACGAGCCAGCTGCGCCCGAAGCGCCGCCGTGGCGACTGGTCGGCGAGCAGCCGGTCCCACTGCGCCACGCCCAGGAACGCCAGGGGCCACCAGCCCCACGGCGGGATCGCCGCGGCGATGGTCACGCCGGCGAGCAGGCAGCGGGCGACCGTGATGGTGCGAGCGGGCCGGCGCATGGCGGGCCATGTTCATCGCTGGCGCCGGCGCGCACCAGTCGCGGCGGACGCGGCGTCGTGCCCGATCGGCGCGGGACGGCGTCAGGCCGGCGGGGCCTCCATGCCGGGCAGCAGATGGACGACGTCATCGCCGGGGCGGGTGCCGAGGTCGAGCGGCGGGAGCGACGCAGGTGCGTCGACGGGCTGGCCGGCGTCGTCGAGCAACTGGAGCTTGGCCACGATGCGGTGCGTCGCCGAGCCCTTCGGATGGCAGGCGAAGAGGGTGGCGGTGTGCGCCTCGGACTGGTTGACGATGCCGACCGCCGAAGCCGGGACGATGACGATGCCGCGCACCCGATAGGTCCAGGTGGCGCCGGCGGTGTCGGTCATCACCACCAGATCGCCCTCGACGAGCTGATCGAGGTCGTGGAACGGGCGTTGGTACAGCGTCCGGTGCCCGCCGACCACGAGGTTGCCGCGCTGGCCCGGCATCGGGGTGCCCGGCCAGTGTCCGGATCCCTGGTCGATCACCCACAGGTCGATCCCTTCGAGCATCGGCACGGTCACCCCGAGCTTCGGGATCGACAACGTGCCGACCGGGGTACCGGGAGCGATGGTCTCGACCTCGACCTCGACCTGGAGCGCTGGGGCGCTCGGCGCAGCCGTGGTGGAGGTCGTCGAGGGCTCGGGCGGGGGAGCCTCCGGCACGCGCACCAGGGCGTCGCCGTAGCGGCCGAGCTGGGCGGCCAACGTCGTGTCGTCGCCGGGTGCGCCGAGCACCCAGCCGGCGAGTGCCGCCAGGACGACGACGGTCGCCGCCGCCACCCGCCATCGGGCGCGGCCGGAGCGGGTGGCGTGAGCGGCCGCCGCCGCGTCCGCCGTCGGGCCCGAGCCGTCGTCGATCACCGCAGGCGAGGGTACCGGCGAGTCCGTCGGTACGCCCCGCGGGCCGCTCAGCGGCCGGCGAGCCAGGCGACGACCGGGGCCAGCAGGACGGCATCGACCTGGTGTCCGGTCGCCACCTCGAGGTGCTCGACCGGGATGCCTCGCCGTTCCAGGGCCCGGGCACCGGCGCGGGCTTGCTGGGGGTCGACGACGTCGTCATCGGCGCCGTGGACGAGCAGGGTCGGCGTCGGCTCGCCCTCCCAGTCGTAGGTGGCGTCGTCGGGGCCGAGCAGGAACCCGCCGCAGCAGCACACGCCGATCAGCGCAGAGGTCGCGGCCCCGGCCGGTCCGTGGGCGACGGCCAGTGCCAGTGCGCCACCCTGGCTGAAGCCGACGAGCACCAGGGGACCGTCGGGCGCCGCACCGTCGGCGTCGAGCCCGGCAGCGACCTCGTGCACCGCCGCCACGGCCGCCGTGACGACGTCGGCGTCGGCGGTGCCATCCGCACGGAACCAGGACGGACCTGCGGGCGCCTCGGCGGGACCGCGTGGGGCGATGACCTGCCAACGCTCGGCCAGCCCGGCGTCGGCGATCAGCTGCCGCAGCGGGGTGGCCAGGCGTTCGGGGTCGTCCTCGAAGCCGTGCAGCGCCACGACGCGCCCCCTGCGGGCGGAGCCGGCGGTGCTCAGAGGTACGACATCGGGTCGACGGTGGACCCGTTGACCCGGACCTCGAAGTGCAGGTGCGGCCCGGTGCAGCTGCCGGTGCAGCCGACGTTGCCGAGGTAGCTGCCGCCGCCGACCGACTGACCGGTCGAGACCCCGAACGAGCTCAGGTGGGCGTAGGCGGTGACGACGCCGCCGCCGTGGTCGACGAGCACGAGGTTGCCGTAGCCGCCGTTGAAGCCGACGAAGATGACCGTGCCGCCCTTGGAGGCGCCGACGGCGGCACCGTTGGCGCAGCCGATGTCGATGCCGCTGTGGAACCCGCCCCAGCGCGAGCCGTACGGCGAGTTGATGCCGCCACCACAGGGCCAACCGAAGCCACCGGCGACCGGGGGCGGGCTGGACGGCGTGGTGCTCGGGGTCGACCCGCCGCCCGTGGTGGTGGCCGTCGAGCCGTTGCCGCCGCCATTGGACGCCGTCGAGCCCGTTGTTGCCTGGTCAGCGGCGGCAGGCGCGCTGGCCGCGGGAGCCGGCGGTGCCTCGAGCGCTCGGATCAGCGCCTCGATGTTGGCCTCTTCGGCGTTGAGGCCTGCGGCGTGCGACTGGAAGTTGGCGATGCGGGCCTCGAGCTCGGCCTTGGCCGACTCCTTCTCGGCCTGATCGGCCTGGAGCGTGGTCAACTCGGCGCCCAGCTCGTCGCGCTTGGCGGTGGCCTGGGCCGCAGCGGCATCGGCGGCGGCGCGCTGCCGGGCCAGGCGGTCCTTGGCGGCGCGGTACTCGTCCACGCTGTCGAGGTCGCCGGCGGCGAGCTGGTCGACGATGGCCTTGCGACGCTCGGCCTCGTTGAGGTCGTCGTCGCGCAGCAGGACGTCGGTGACGTCCACGTCGCCGCTCGGGTTCACGTACGCAGAGATCGCCCGGTCACGGACCCGGGCCTTGAGGCCGTCGACCTGGCGCTGCGTCTCGTCTGCCTCGGCGGTGAGCTGGTCGGCGATCCGCTGTGCCTCGTCGACCTCGCGCTGGGCGTCGGCGACCCGGGACTCCTGCTGGCGGACCTTCTCGGTGAGGGTGCGGTAGGCCTCCTCGAGCTCGGCGTCGGACGCCTGGAGCACGTCGAGCTCGGCGGCCACCTGCGCCTTCTCCCGCTGGATCTCCTCACGGCGGGACCGGGGGTCGCTGGCGGTCTCCTGCGCTGAGGCAGGCAGAAAAGCGATCAGGGTCAGCGCAGCTGCCGCCACGGCGGCGAGGGTCCTCCGCTGACCCGACCTGCGAGGGCTGCTGAGCAGCGCTTCCCGACGCATTGTTACGGGATCTTTGCAGCCCTGGTCGGGAAATGCAATCACCCCGTCACACGACGCAGCTGTGTTGCGATCGCGTTGCCCTGCGTGATGCAGGCGGGGATGCCGAGACCGCCGACGCCGGCACCGATCACGTGCAGGCCGGGGTAGGCGGTGGCGAGGCGCTCCTGCAGCGCCTCCATGCGCGCCTGGTGCCCGGGGCGGAACTGGGGCAGCGCCGCGGGCCAGCGCGTCACGCGCACCTCGACCGGCGCTGCCCGCAATCCCATCGTGGTGCCGAGATCGACGAGCAGCGCGTCGACGAGGTCATCGTCGTCGAGCTCGAGGGCGCGGCCGTCGGTGGTGCGCCCGGCCGAGGCGCGCAGGATGACGAGATCGTCGTCGCCGTCGAGGTGCGCCCACTTGCTCGACGCCCACGAGCACGCGGTCAGGAGCAGGCCGGCATCCGGTGCCACCAGGAAGCCACTGCCGTCGAGCGGGTGGTCGATCCCGGCGCGTGGCACCGCCAAGGTGACTAGCACGGCGCTGGCGTAGTCGACCGCCGCGAGTTGCGCCGCCGCCTCAGGAGCGAACGCCGAGATGAGCCGTGCCGAGATCGGGTCGGGCGTTGCCAGCACGACACTGTCGGCGTGCACGGTCGCGCCGCCGGCGCCGTCGTCGACGCGGACGCGGAACAGCGGGGTCTGGCGTCCGGGGGTCCAGGTGACCTCCACCCCGGTGGCGGCGTGCCCGGTGCGGATGTCGCCTCCGCGCCCGGCGATGTCGGCGGCCAATGCGTCGGTCAGCGTCTGGGTGCCGGTGCGCAAGCCGTAGAACACCGGCGGTAGGTCCGTGCCGTCGCTGGCGCGTGCCGCCGTCTCGCGCTGGGCGCGCAGGCCGGTGACGAGGCTGCCCGAGGTGCGCATGGCCTCGGCGAACTGCGGTGCTCCGGCGAGGACGCTGAGCTCGTCGGCGCTGCCGCAGTTGACGCCGCCGAGCAGCGGGCCGACCAGCCGGTCGAGCACCTCGTCGCCGAGTCGGCGTCGGACGAGCGCCCCGACCGACTCGTCGTCGGCGCCGTCGGGTGGCCAGGGCTCGGGCTCCAGATCGGCCTCGGCCCGGACGCGTGCGAGGCCGTCGTCCGAGAGGATGCCGGTCTCGGCGAGGGCGTCGAGGTCCGTGGGGATGCCGAGCACCGTGCCCGTCGGGAAGGGGCGCAGCGCGCCGTCGACCCACAGGTACGCCGTGCTCGTCGCCGGCGACGTGAGCGCCGCCTCGAGCCCGAGGTCGCGGCAGAGCTCGACGGCAGCGGGGACGCGGGCCAAGAAGGCATCGGCCCCGCAGTCGACGGGACGGTCGGCGAACGGGGTCGTGGCGATCTTGCCGCCGACGCGCTCGGCGGCCTCGAGCAGGACCACGTCCGAGCCGGGGGCGGCGACGAGCACCGCCCGGGCAGCGGCGAGTCCGCTGATGCCGCCGCCGACGATGACGACGCGCCCGCAGCTGGGCGGTGCGGCCGGGGCGGCGCTGTGCGCGTCCTCGTCGACGTCGTCGTTGTCGTCGTCGTCGAGCGACCCGGCATCGAGCTCGGCCAGGATGCGTTCGGCGAGCGATGCCATGACCGCCGCGTCGTCGTTGACGGCGTCCGTGCGGGCGAAGGCCAGCCCGACCTCGTCGGCGACGCGGGCGGCGTCGATGTCGAGGTCGTAGCGCAGCTCGAGGTGGTCGGAGGTGAAGCCGATCGGCGCCACGACCACCCCGTCGGCGCGCCCGGTGGCGGCGAGTTCGCGGATGACGTCGAGCACGTCGGGGCCGCGCCAGGGCTCCGGGGTGCGCCCGGCCGACTGCCAGCACACGGACCAGTCCCCCCAGCGGCCGAGCCCGACGCGCGCGGCGATGGCCTCGGCGCTGGCGCGCAGCTGGTCGGGGTACGGGTCGTCCACGAGGACCCGCTCGGGGAGCGAGTGCGCGGTGAACAGGACCTTGTGAGCGTCGGGCACCTGGGCGCGGGCGCGCTCGAGCGCGTCGGCGTGGAACGTCACCAAGGCGTTGTCGAGGTGCCAGCTGTCGATGCCCTGGTAGGCCACCCCGGCGGCCTCGGCGGCGGTGCGGGCTCGGCGGTGGTACTCGCCGACGCTTCCCGCGGAGAAGTGCGGTGCGAGGACCAGCCCGACGATCGTGCGCACCCCTGCGTCGACGAGCGCTGCGACGCCGTCCTCGATGAAGGGTGCTGCGTGCTTGTTGCCGGCGGCGACCGGGAAGGCACCGGGGCCCCGCCGCTCGTCGAGCGCGGCGGCGATGGCGTCTCGCTGCGCCGCGGTGCGTTCGGTGAGCGTCGTGACGCCGCCGATGGCTTCGTAGCGGTCCCGCAGCTCGGCGAGCTGCTCGTCGCTGGGTGGACGGCCGCGGCGGATGTGGGTGTAGTACGCCTCGAGGTCGTCGAGCGTGGCGGGCGACCCGTAGGCCATGACGAGTGCGCCGGCGGCTGACATGGCCGCATGATCGCGCGCTCGGCGTGTACCGGCTCAGACATCCCAGGGGTGGTAGGTGTCAAGCGGCGTCTTGAATCATCTCGGTG
>CAZYKR010000163.1:0-9870 GCA_964648005.1 uncultured Iamiaceae bacterium | reverse complement strand
CGATGTCGGGGTACGGCTTGGTCGTGCCGTCGAGCTGGTCCTTGCCGGCACCGGTCTCGCCGGTGAAGGCGTTGACGGCGCCGATGAAGAGGTTGCCCGAGATGTTCTCGAGATGGCCGCGGTACTTGAGCCACGGGCCGGCGGCGGAGATGTGATCGGTGGTGCACTTGCCCGCCGCCTTCATCAGCACGGGGAGGTCGACGAAGTCGTTGCCGTCCCAGGCGGCGAAGGGTTCGAGCAGCTGCAGGCGGTCCGATGTCGGACTGACCTTGACGACCACGTCGCTGCCGTCGGCGGGCGGGGCGAGGAAGCCGGCGTCGCCCGAGGCGAAGCCCTCGGCGGGCAGCTCGTCGCCCGGCCCGATGTCGAGCCGCACCGACGAGCCGTCCGGGGCGGTGAGGGCATCGGTGCGGGGATCGAAGTCGACCCGTCCGGCGAGCGCCAGGGCGATCACGGTCTCGGTCGAGGTGACGAACGCCAGGGTCGACGCCAGGCCGTCGTTGCGCTTGGGGAAGTTGCGGTTGTACGAGGTGACGATCACGTTCGCCTCGCCTTCGGCGACGTCGTCGCGCGACCACTGCCCGATGCACGGACCGCAGGCATTCGCCAGCACCGTGGCCCCGATGGCCTCGAGATCGGCGAGCAGGCCGTCGCGCTCGATCGTGGCGCGCACGCGCTCGGAGCCCGGCGTCACCATGAGCTTGGTGGCGGCGGTCAGCCCGTGCGCCGAGGCGGCGCGGGCGATGTGGGCGGCGCGCGAGATGTCCTCGTAGGAGGAGTTCGTGCACGAGCCGACCAGCGCGGCGCTGATCTCGGTGGGCCACCCTTCGGCAGCGGCCTCGGTGCCGAGCTCGCTGACGAGTCGGGCGCGGTCGGGGGTGTGCGGTCCGTTGATCATGGGTGCGAGCGTCGACAGGTCGATCTCGATCACCTCGTCGAACACGGCTGCCGGGTCGGCGAGGGCCTCGTCGTCGGCGCGCAGGTCGGCGGCGACGCGATCGGCGGCGTCGGCGATCGCCGCGCGCCCGGTCGCTGCCAGGTAGCGGCTCATGGCCGGGTCGTAGGCGAACAACGACGTGGTGGCACCGATCTCGGCACCCATGTTGCAGATCGTCGCCTTGCCGGTGCAGGACATCGACTCGGCGCCCGGGCCGAAGTACTCGACGATGGCGCCGGTGCCGCCCTTGACCGTGAGGATCTCGGCGACCTTCAAGATGACGTCCTTCGGGGCCGACCAGCCGTCGAGCTCGCCCGTGAGGTGGACGCCGATCAGCTTGGGCCAGCGCACGTTGAAGGGGAACCCGGTCATCACGTCGACGGCGTCGGCGCCGCCGACCCCGATGGCGATCATGCCGAGCCCGCCGGCGTTGGGGGTGTGGCTGTCGGTGCCGATCATCATCCCGCCGGGAAACGCGTACTGCTCGAGGACGACCTGGTGGATGATGCCCGAGCCGGGCTTCCAGAAGCCGATGCCGTACTTGGCCGAGACGGACTCGAGGAAGTCGTAGACCTCGGCGTTGCCGTCCAGCGCGGCCAGCAGGTCGACCTTGCCGTTCTCGCGTGCCTGGATGAGGTGATCGCAGTGCACGGTCGACGGCACCGCCACCTCGGGCAGGCCCGCCGTCATGAACTGCAGCAGGGCCATCTGCGCCGTGGCGTCCTGCATGGCCACCCGATCGGGGTCGAGGTCGTTGTAGGTGCGCCCGCGCTCGAGCGGGGCTCCGGGGTCGCGCAGGTGGTTGATCAGCACCTTCTCGGCGAAGGTGAGCGGTCGGCCCAGGCGGGCCCGGGCCTCGGCGACCCGACCCGGGAGCCGGTCGTACACCGCTCGGACGAGGTCGATCGGGGTGTTGGCGGCGACAGCCATGATGGGGCTCCTATCGGGTCGGGGACCGGTGGCGGCGGGTCAGCATGCCCGGTCGGGCCACGAGGCGTCGCGGCCGATCCGGTTGCTCTTCGCCACTAAGTATACAAGTATAGGACAAGTGCGCCAGACGAGGTACCAGAGCATCGCCGACACGCTGCGCGGCCGCCTGCAGCGCGGCGAGCTGCCTGCCGGGCACCTGCTGCCCAGCGAGAGCGAGCTGTCGCAGGCCTTCGGCGCCAGCCGCGTGACGGTGCGACGGGCGCTCGAGCTGCTCCGTGCCGATGGCCTTGTCGATTCCCGGCAAGGATTCGGCTGGTTCGTCGCCGCCGATCCCGTACGCCAGAGCTTGGCGCGGCTGGGAACGATCGAGAGCCAGCTCGCCGAGGAGGGTGTGGAGAGCGAGCGTCGGATCCTCGACTTCCGCTTCATGCAGGCGCCGCCCCACGTCGGCGCGCTGCTCGGCGCCGAGACCGTGCTGCGTGTCCGCCGGCTGAACCTCGCTGACGCGTCGCCGTTCGCGCTCGTCACCGTCTGGTGTCCCGAGAGCTACGGCGCGCACCTGTCGCGCGCCGACGTGGCGCGCTCACCGTTCTACGAGCTGATCGATGTGGCGTTGGCCGGTGCCACGCAGACGATCGGAGCGGTGGCGGCCAGCGCCCACGACGCCGAACTCCTGGGCGTGCCGACCGGATCGCCGCTGCTGCGCTGCGAACGGGTGACGCGCTCGACCGATGGTGCGGTGGTGCTGGTGAGTGAGCACCTCTTCCCGGCGCACCTCACCGAGTTCGTCGTCGAGCTGGCGCATGCCGACGCCTCGATGGCGCCGACGGGTCTGCGCCTCGTGGAGTGACCCGACGCTCGGGGGTTGATCAGCCCGTCGTCAAGGCGACGTTGGCCACGATGTTCAGGATGACCAGGACCACGGCCAGGCCGATGGCGACGCCACCGACGATGAGACCCCCGAGGGCCAGGCCGTCACCTTGGAGCATGCCGCCTGACGAGCGGATCTTGTTGCGGGCCATCACGCCGGTGACGACGGCGGCGATGCCGAGCGGCACACCCAACACGGCGCAGAGACACCCGAACGGCAGGCTCAAGATGCCGCAGACCAGGCTGACGATGGCGAGCGGCTCGGTCTGCGGCGCCGCCGTGCCGTAGCCGTAGGCCGGCTGCCCGTACGGAGGCTGCCCGTACGGGGGTTGTCCGTACGGAGGCTGTCCGTTCGGGGGCTGTCCGTACGAGGGCTGCCCGGCGTATGGCCCCGGGCCGTAGGCCGGTTGCTGCGCTGGCTGGCCGTCGTGGGGTGCCTGGCCGGGCGTCCACGGCCCGGGTTGGCCGTAGCCCCCGCTCGCGTCCGGTCCGGGCGATCCTGCGCCGGCGGCCGGGTCGCTCGACGGCGGCACCGGCGGCTCCTCCGGAGGCGTGGCCGACGGGTCTGCGTGCCAGCCGGGGCCCGGCGGCGGCGTATCGGTCATGCGTCATCCTGCCTGGCGAGGGGGGTCGAACGAACCGGCGCAGCCTAGGCCACGCCGAGGCGGACGGCGGCGGACGCGGCGCGGCGGTCGGCCTCGTCGCGCGGCAGCACCTGCCACAGGTCGTCCTCCCGGTCGTCCCAGGCGTGCAGGAGCGCAGCGGCGCGTGCGGATCCGGTGACGGCGAGGTGCTCCTCGACCAGCCAGCGGGCGCGGTCCCGGGCGTCGCGATCGGGGCGGACCGGCTCGACCAGGTCGCCGTTGATCCGGGCGGCGAGGTGCGATGCATCGCCGTCCCACACCAGCACCTCGCCGCCGGTCATGCCGGCGCCGAGGTTGGTGCCGACCCTGCCGAGGATCACGACGGTGCCGCCGGTCATGTACTCGCAGCAATGGTCTCCGGCCGCCTCGACGACGGCATCGGCACCGGAATTCCGCACGGCGAACCGCTCGCCGACGGCACCGGCGACGAACAACCGACCGCCCGTGGCGCCGTACAGGCAGGTGTTGCCCGCCAGCACCGGCGGCTCGTGAGCGTCGGCGGCGGCGGCGTCGGGTCGGATGGCGATCGTGGCGCCGGCGAGACCCTTGCCGACGTAGTCGTTGGCTGCGCCGCGCAGCACGAACCGCACGCCGGGACCGGCGAAGGCGCCGAAGCTCTGGCCGGCGATGCCGTCGAGCTCGATCGTCGCCGAACCCGGCGGTGTCTTGGCGCCGAACTCCAAGGCCAGGGCACCCGACAGCGCGGCGCCGAGCGCACGGTCGGTGTTGGAGACCGTGCGGTGGATCGTCGGGTGGTCGCCGTCCCAGATGGGCCGGAACGCCTCGGCCAGGAGCTCGTCGCCCAGACGGTCGCGCGGGCGTTGGATGGGGTCGTGTGCCACGAAGTGCCGCGGCGCGTCCGCCGGCGTCGGCGCCCGCAGCAGCGGCGCCAGGTCGACGCTGTCGACGGCGGGGTCCCCGAACATGCGCTGGCGCAGCAGGTCGACCCGGCCGATCACCTCCTCCACGGATCGGGCGCCGAGGGCGGCGAGGCGCCGCCGCACGTCGTGCGCCACGAAGAGCAGGTAGGCGGCGACGCCTTCCGGGGTGCCGGCGAAGTTCGCCCGCAGGTGGGGTCGTTGCGTGGCGATGCCGGGTGTGCACGTGTCGCGATGGCAGGCGCGCAGCATGATGCATCCCTCGGCGATCATCGCCGCGGTGCCGAAGCTGAACTCGTCCGCGCCCAGCAGTGCCGCCGTGACGATGTGGCGGCCGGTGGCGAACCCGCCGTCGACGCGCAGCGTGACGCGGTCGCGCAGTCCGGCCGCCACCAGCGCCTGCTGCGCGTCGGCGAGCCCGAGCTCCCAGGGCATCCCGGCGTGCTTGATCGACGAGAGGGGGCTGGCGCCCGTGCCACCGTTGGCGCCCGAGATGTGGACGGTGTCCGCCAGGGCCTTCACGCATCCGGCGGCGATCGTGCCGACGCCGGCTCCGGCGACGAGCTTCACGGACACTTCGGCGGCGTTGACCTGCTTGAGGTCGTACACGAGCTGGGCGAGGTCCTCGATCGAGTAGATGTCGTGATGCGGGGGCGGTGAGATCAGGCCGACGCCGGGCTGGGTGTGGCGCAGCGCCGCGATCTCGCGCGTGACCTTGTGCCCCGGCAGCTGGCCGCCCTCGCCGGGCTTGGAGCCCTGGGCCATCTTGATCTGGATCTCGTCGGCGACGGCCAGGTACTCCGGCGTGACGCCGAAGCGGCCCGACGCCACCTGCTTGATCGATGAGTTGGTGTCGTCCCGGCCGCGTCCACGGGTGCGGAACCGCTGCGGGTCCTCGCCGCCCTCGCCGCAGTTCGAGCGTGCACCGAGCAGGTTCATGGCGGCGGCGAGCGTCTCGTGCGCCTCTTTGGAGAGCGCACCGTGCGACATGGCGCCGGTCGAGAAGCGGCGCACGATCGACGCAGCCGACTCGACCTCGTCGATCGGGACCGGCGCCTCGGCGGGGATCACCTCGAGCTGGTCGACCAGCGCCAGCGGCGGGCGATCGTCGACCAGCTGCGCGAACCGGAGGTACAGCTCCTCGTCATCTCCGGCGATGGCTCGCTGGAGCAGGTGGGCGGCCGCGGTCCGGCGCGCCGCCGCGCTCGGTGGCTCGTCGCCGCGGGCGGTCGGCATGGTGCCGGTGAGCTCGTTGAGCGCAGCCACGACCGGCTTGTCGTTGGCGTGGGCGTCGCCGCCGATGCGGACGCGCACCCATCCCGGTGACGCCAGCGTCGGGGTCGAGCCGTCGGTCGGCCACGCCTCGGCGTGCTGGGTGAGCACCATGGCGCCCACCTGGCTCAGGTCGAGGCCGCCGACGACGTTCGGAGCGCCGGCGAGGCAGCGCTCGACGACGTCGGTGCCGAGCCCGAGCACCTCGAAGGCCCGGGCGTCGCGGTAACCGTCGATGGTGCAGATGCCGAGCTTCGACAGGATCTTGCGCACACCGCCTTCGATGGCGCTGCGGAGGCGCTCCTGTGCCTCCGGCGCGGCGATGTCCGAGCTGTCGTCGCGGTCGGCGAGATCGGCGACCGTCTCGAAGGCGAGGCGCGGGCAGACGGCGTCAGCGCCGAAGCCGACGAGTGCGGCCACGGCATGGCTGTCCCGGGCGTCGTCGGCGACGACCACCAGCGACACGTCGGCGCGCCTCCCGGCCAGGACGAGCTCCTGGTGCACCGCGCCGAGGCCGAGCAGCGCCGGCACCGGTGCATGCTCGGCGTCGACGCCGGTGTGGTCGAGCACCACGATCTCGGCGCCGTCGGCCGCGGCGCGCACGGCCGCCTGCCCGAGCGCGTCGAGCCGGTCTGCGAGGCCACCGGGCCCGTCGGCGACGGCGAAGCGCAGGGGGAGCGTGGCCGCCGGGAAGGGGCTCCACGCCGGCGAGCGCAGGGCGTCGACCCCGCTGGGGAACAGGAGCATGGACGGCAGCTCGATCAGGCGTGCCGCCGTCGGGTCTTCGCACAGCAACGGCGCCCGTGGGCCGAGCAGGGTGCGCAGGCTCATGACGCGTCGCTCCCGCAGCGGGTCGATCGGCGGGTTGGTCACCTGGGCGAACCGCTGGCGCACGAAGTGCGCGATCGGGCGCGGCCGGCCCGCCAGGTGGGGAAGGGGCGCGTCGTCGCCCATGGCGAAGCTCGGTTCGGCGGCATCGGTGGCCATCGGTCGCAGGACCATCGCCACCTCCTCGCGCGTGCAGCCGTGTGCCACCTGGCGAGCGGTGAGGTCGTCGCCGACCAGCTCGATCGGGTTGCCGGCGTCGGCTGGGCGCAGGCCGTCGGCGGCCCACGACGCGTACGGCGCCTGCGCCGTGAGCCGTCGATGCACCTCGGCGGTGGTGTGCACGCCGACACCGGGTTCGACCACCAGCTGGTCACCGGGCCCCAGCCGGCTGTGGGTCTGCGCGCCGTGCCCCTGCAGCGGCACGGCGCCGACCTCGGAGGCACACACCACGAGCCCGTCGTCGCAGCGCGTCACGCGCAACGGCCGCAGACCGTTGCGGTCGAGCGCGGCGCCGACGACTCGTCCGTCGGTGAAGACCACCGCGGCAGGACCGTCCCACGGCTCCATCAGGGAGGCGTGGTAGGCGAACGCACCCCGCACCGCAGCCGGCAGCTCGCGGTCGCCCTCCCAGGCCGGAGGCATGAGCATGGCCATGGCGTGGGCCACGTCGCGCCCACCGCGCACCAGCAGCTCGAGCACCTCATCGAGCTGGGCCGAGTCGGAGCCGGCCGGGTCCAGGATCGGGACGAGGTCGCCTTCGGGTCCGAGTCCGGCACGTTCCGTCCCCAGACGTCGAGCGGCGAGCCGCCGAACGTTGCCGGCGATCGTGTTGATCTCGCCGTTGTGACTCAGGCTGCGCATCGGTTGGGCACGCTCCCAGCTCGGCGCGGTGTTGGTGGAGTACCTCTGGTGGAACACGGCGAACGGCGCGGCGAAGTCGTCGTCGGCCAGGTCGAGCCAGAAGTCGGCGAGGCGATCAGCACGCACGAGGCCCTTGTGGACGATCGTGCGCGCTGAACAGGAGGCGGCGTAGGCGCCCGACACGGCGCGCAGGCGATGCCGCAGCAGCCACGCGGCGCGCTCCACCGGTGTGTCGTCGCCGTCGTCGAGACGGTCGGCCAGCATCCCGAACGGCGCCAAGCGGGCTTGCCACAGCGGCGGCAGCGACCGCCGTGCCTGCGCGCCGAGCACCGCCGTGTCGACGCGGGGCGCAGTCACGGCGACGAGCCTCAGGTCGAGGTCGTGCGCCAACGCTGCCAGCTCGTCGGACGGGTCGGTCGAGGGTCCGAACAGCATGGCCACGACCGTGCCCGCCGGGCCATACCGTTCGAACGGCAGCGGCGTGAGCAGCCCGCACCCGTCGCTGCTGGCCCCGTCGGCGGCGACGGCACCGCGGTGGCGGACACCGGCGAGTCCGGCCAGTCCCGCCTCGACGATGGCGCGGTCCGCACGTCCACCGGCATCGGCGACGAACCCGACGCCGCAGGCGTCTCGGTCCTCGACCTGTCCGAAGGGATGCTGCATGGGGCCTCCAGGAGCTCGGTGCCCGGCGGCGCGCGCCGAAGGCAGGGAGTCGGGAAGCCCGGGGGCCACTCGTCGTTGAGGTGACGAGGCGTCGTTGCCCCACCCGGGCGGTGCAACCAGGGTACCGGGGAGATGGGCACCGACCGCCGGCGAATTAGCGACGTGCGCCGTCGCCGCCGCGTGCGGCTGGCACAATCGCGGGGTGCCGAAGCTCGCCGTGTCCCCCTGCCGGTCGTGGCTTGCCGTGGTGGTGGCCTGCATCACCGCCGCCGTCCTGACCGCCGGTTGCAGCGGCGACGCCGTCGACCGCGACGCCGCCGTGGCGGAGGTCAAGCAACGTTGGGCGGGTCGACTCGACGACGTCCAAGCCGGCTGCTACGTGGACCGTGTCCTCGCTGAGGTCGGCGCGGTGGCGCTCGAGGACGAGACGGTGCTGGCGCCGTCCCAGGTCGGCCGGCTCACCGACATCCGTGTCGATTGCATCGGGATCGACAACTTGGCGGCCGTCGGCAGCACGACGACCTCCGCACTCGATCCCGACGACACCTGGCTGGCGAACCAGCCGATGGCCCGCGGCGACGACCCGCAGCTCGACCTGCTCTGGGTCGCCTGCGAAGACGGTGATGGCGCGGCGTGCGATCAGCTATTTGACCGGGCTGTGCCGGGGAGCGAGTACGAGGAGTTCGCGCTCAGCTGCGGCGGCCGGACACGCGAGCTCGTGTGCGCCGACGTGTACCGCTCGGGCACGCCGGCATCGCCCACGCCGTCATCGCCCACCCCGTCACCGTGATCGGACTACGGTCCACCCCCAGCCGGGGAGGAGATCGGCGGATCACCGCTGGACAGGAGACCGGTGCCCGAACAGGAGGGGCGATGCGACGAGTGATGGCAGGCGTGGTGTTGACGTTGAGCGTGGCCGGCGTGGCGGCTGGGTGCTCCAACACCTTGACCAAGGAAGACTTCGCCAAGGAGTTGACGAGCCAAGGGATCGACAGCGCGTTGGCGACGTGCATCACCGACGAGTTGGCGGCCAAGGGCTTCGAGTTCCGCAAGTACGGCGACCTGAGCGCCGAGGAAGAGGCACAGATCACCGAGGCGACGGTCTCGTGCGCCTCGTCGGCGGCCGGTGTCGACCTCGACAGCCTCGACGGTGCGGGCGGCTGAGCCCGACCCACGGCCGCTCTGGCGGCACATCGTTGCGACCGGTGCCGCTCGCTCGTGCGGGCGGCACCGTCGCGTCCGGCGCCGGCGGAGGCGACGGCGTCTAGAGCTTCGGCCAGGCGCGTGTGGCGCGCCGGCGTGCCGCGGTGCGGTCGCCGAGCGCCCACGTGCGACGCCAAGCGCCGACGTCGGGGCCGGACAGGCTCGGGGTCGATGACGCGTGGGCGCGCCGGCGTGCGGACCACCAGTCGGTACGGGCCTCGTCGGCGAGGGAGGCGATCGTCTGCTCGAGGCGAGCGGCGAAGCGCCGGGAGTCCTCCTCGGGCCTCGGCCAGAGCGGGTGCCCGAACGTCACCCGGGTGGGGCCCGGCTTGGGGACGTTGGTGCCCTTGGGCAGGATCCGACCCGTGCCAGCGAGGTGCACCGGGACGACCGGCACACCGCAGCGCAGCGAGAGGTAGGCGGCACCGCCACGGAACTCCTGGCCCCACCCGTCCGGTGAGCGGCCACCTTCGGGGAAGATGAGGAAGCTCCAGCCGTCGTCGATCAGCGCGGCGGCGTCGTCGGCCGAGCGCCGTGACACCCGGGTGCGCTCGATTGGGATCGCCCCGATGGCCAGCGCGCTCAGCGGCGCGGTCACCCGGTTGCCGAAGAAGTAGTCAGCAGCGGCACCGATGACGAGCTTGTGGCGCCACGGTTCCGGGATGGTCGACAGCAACAGCCCGGTGTCGATGTGGCTGTGGTGGTTGGCGGCGAAGATGGCCGGACCCTCGTAGTCGGCGACCCGGTCGGTGCCGCCGACCATGGGGCGGGCGATGGCGTAGGC
>CAZYKR010000162.1:0-9880 GCA_964648005.1 uncultured Iamiaceae bacterium | reverse complement strand
GCCTCGGCGTCGATGGCCGAAGGGTGGGGCATGACCCTCACCGAGGCCGCCGCCTGCGGGACGCCGGCGGTGGCGAGCCGCATCTCCGGGCACGTCGACGCCGTGGCCGACGGGCGGAGCGGTCTGCTGGCGGCCGACAGCGCCGAGATGGTGCGCCACCTCGACGCCGTGTTGGGCGACCCCGAGCTGCGGGCCCGCCTGCGCGCCGGCGCGCTGGAGCACGCGGCGCAGTACACCTGGGACGCGACAGCGCAGGCGATCTTCGACCGCCTCGTGGTGCGGTGACGGTCTTCCTCGTCGGCGCCGGCCCGGGCGATCCGGGTCTGTTGACCGTCCGCGGCGCCGAGGTCCTGCGCCGCGCCGACGTCGTCGTCTACGACCGGCTGTCGGTCGCAGCGCTGCTCGACCTGGCACCGCCCGCGGCCGAACGCATCCCGGTCGGCAAGTCGCCCGGACGGGTCACGATGCCCCAAGACGAGATCAACGCCCTCCTGGTGGCCCGCGGCGCGTCGGGACAGAACGTGGTGCGGCTCAAGGGAGGCGACCCGTTCGTGTTCGCCCGCGGCGGTGAGGAGGCCGCAGCCCTCGCCGCCGCTGGGGTGCCGTTCGAGATCGTGCCCGGCATCACCTCCGCCATCGCCGTGCCGGCGTACGCCGGCATCCCGGTGACGCTGCGCCACTCGTCGACGTCGTTCACCGTCATCACCGGCCACGAGGATCCCGACGCCACCACCGGTGTCGACTGGGAGGCGGCGGCGCGCCTCGGCGGCACGATCGTCGTCCTGATGGGCGTCGGCCGACTCGCCGGCATCGTGGCCCGCCTGCGCGCCGGAGGCCTCGCCGGCGACACCCCCGTTGCGGCGGTGCGATGGGGGACGCGGCCCGAGCAGACCGCGGTGCGCGCCACCCTCGACACGATCCTGGACCACCCGCTGGCGTCCCCGTCGGTCATCGTGATCGGCACCGTCGCCGCCCAGGACCTGGCGTGGTTCAGCCGCCGCCCGTTGCTCGGTCGGCGCGTGGTGGTGACCCGCACCCGGACCCAGGCGTCGGAGCTGAGCGCTGCGCTGCGCGCCCACGGTGCCGAACCGATCGAGGTCCCCGTCATCGAGGTGGAGGCGCCGGACGACCCGGCACGCCTCGACGCGGCCATCGTCGACTGCCGCGCCGGCGCCTACGACTGGGTCGTGCTCACCTCACCCAACGGGGCCGAGCGGTTCTGCGCTGCGCTGCGCGACGGGCGCGACCTCGCCGGCACGCGCCTCGCCGCCATCGGGCCCGGCACCGCCGCCGCGCTGGCCCGGTGGCACCTGGTGGCCGACCTGGTGCCCGACCGCTTCGTCGCCGAGGCGCTCCTCGATGCTCTGGGTGATCCGCCGCCCGGCGGCGGTCGGGTGCTGCTGGCGCGCGCCGCCGTCGCGCGCGACGTGCTGCCCGACGGCCTGCGCGCCCGCGGGTGGGACGTCGACGTCGTGCCGGTCTACCGCACCGTGCCGGTGCAGCCGCCCGACGATGCCCGCGCCGCGGTGGCCTCCGCCGACGTGGTCACGTTCACCTCGTCGTCGACGGTCGAGCACTTCGTGGCGGCGTTCGGGACGTCGGCGCTCCCGCCGGCGGTCGCCTGCATCGGTCCGGTCACGGCGGCGACGGCGCGCGCCCACGGCATCGACGTCACCGTGGAGGCGGGCGAGCACACGATCGCCGGGCTCGTCGACGCGCTCGTCGCGCACCTCGGCCCCGATGGTGCGGTCCCCGGCGACTCCTAGGATGGCGCCCGTGATGTTCCCCGAACGGCGCATGCGCCGGCTCCGGCGCACCCCGGCGCTACGGCGCCTCGTCGCCGAGACGAGGCTGCACGTCGATGACCTGATCGCCCCGCTGTTCGTGCGCGAGGGGATCGACGCACCCGTCCCCATCCCGTCCCTCCCCGGCGTCGTGCAGCACACCGTGCCGTCGGCGGTCGACGAGGTCGAGCGTCTCGTCGGGCTCGGCATCAGCGGCGTGATCGTCTTCGGCGTGCCCGAGCGCAAGGACGCCACGGGCTCGGGAGCCTGGGACCCCGACGGTGTGGTCCAGGTGGCGCTGGCGTCGATGCGTGACCGCGTCGGCGACGCCGTCGTGCTGATGGCCGACCTCTGCCTCGACGAGTACACCGATCACGGGCACTGCGGCCTGGTGCGCGCCGATGGCACCGTCGACAACGACGCCACGCTCGAGTGCTACGCCCGGGTCGGCCTGGCCCAAGCGGCCGCCGGCGCCGACGTCGTGGCCCCCAGCGGGATGATGGACGGTCAGGTCGGCGCCCTCCGCGCTGCGCTCGACGCCGGGGGCCACATCGACACGGCCATCCTGGCCTACGCCGCCAAGTACGCCTCGGCGCTGTACGGACCGTTCCGCGACGCCGTCGATGTCACCATCGCCGACGGCGGCGACCGGCGGGCCTATCAGCAGGACCCGCGCAACGTGCGCGAGTCGCTGGCCGAGGTACGTCTCGACCTCGACGAGGGCGCCGACCTGGTGATGGTGAAGCCGGCCCTCGCCTACCTCGACGTCGTGGCCCGCGTGCGTGATGCCGTCGACGTCCCCGTGGCGGCGTACCACGTGTCGGGGGAGTACGCCATGGTGCACGCCGCCGCCGCCAACGGCTGGATCGACGGCCCGGCGGTGATGCTCGAGCACGTCAGCGCCATCAAGCGCGCCGGCGCCGACCTGATCCTGACCTACGCCGCCGCCGACCTCGCCGAGGTGCTCGCATGACCGATTCCACCAACGAGGCCCTGTTCGCTCGCGCCCAGGCCGTGATCCCGGGTGGGGTGAACTCGCCGGTGCGCGCCTTTCGCTCGGTCGGCGGCACGCCGTACTTCGTGGCCAAGGCCGAGGGGCCCCACGTGTGGGACGTCGAGGGCACGCGCTACCTCGACCTCGTCCAGTCCTACGGCGCCATCATCCTCGGCCATGCCCATCCGGTCGTGATCGACGCCGTGCTGTCGGCCGCCGCCGACGGCACGTCCTACGGCGCGCCCACCGAAGGCGAGGTCCTGTTGGCCGAGGCCATCGTCGACGCCGTGCCGTCGGTCGAGCGCCTCCGCCTGGTGTCGAGCGGCACCGAAGCGACGATGGCCGCCATCCGCCTCGCCCGGGGCGTCACCGGCCGATCCCGGGTCGTGAAGTTCGCCGGCTGCTACCACGGCCACGCCGACGGCCTGCTTGTCGCCGGCGGCAGCGGCATCGCCACGCTCGGGTTGCCGGGCTCGGCCGGGGTGACGGCTTCGCAGGTCGCCGACACGGTGGTTGCCCCCTACAACGTCGTGCCGACACTCGATGCCGACACGGCGGCGGTCATCGTCGAGCCGATCGCCGCCAACATGGGCCTCGTCCCGCCAGCGCCGGGCTTCCTCGAGGGGCTGCGCGCCGAGTGCGACCGCGTCGGCGCCCTGTTGATCTTCGACGAGGTGATCACCGGCTTCCGCCTCGGACGGGCCGGCGCTCAGGGCCGACTCGGCGTGCTGCCCGACCTGACCTGTCTCGGCAAGGTCATCGGCGGCGGGCTCCCGGTCGGCGCCTTCGGCGGGCGCGCCGAGCTGATGGATGCCCTGGCGCCGGTCGGCGACGTGTACCAGGCCGGCACGCTCTCGGGGAACCCCGTCGCCACCGCCGCCGGCCTGGCGTCGCTGTCGCAGCTGAGCGACGGCACGTACGAGGCCCTCGAGGCGCGCGTCGCCGCCTTCGCCGCGGCGCTGGCCGCCGCGGGCGCCGACGCCGGGCTCGACCTGGTGGTGCCCCACGTCGGCACCCTGTGCGGCCTGTACCTGGGCGCCGACGCGCCGAGCGACGACGACGGCGCGCATCACACCGACGAGGCGGCGTACGCCCGCCTCTTCCACGCGCTGCTGCGGCGTGGCGTGGCCATCGCCCCCGGTGCCTACGAGGTGCTCTTCGTCGGCACGGCCCACACCGACGCCGTGCTCGACCAGATCATCGAGGTGTTCACCGACGCCGCCCGTGAGGCAGCAGCCGGATGAGCCCCGGCGCTCCGATCGACTCCGACGCGCTGGTGCTGTTCGGCGCTACGGGCGATCTGGCACACAAGAAGATCTACCCGGCGGTGTTCGAGCTGGCCCGGCGCGGTCGGCTGCCGATGCCGGTCGTCGGCGTGGCGTCGTCGGACTGGAGCGACGACCAGCTGCGGCGGTCGGCGCACGACGCCATCGCCGAGGTGTGCACCATGGACGAGGCGGTCTGGGATGACCTGGCCGGGCGCTTCTCCTACGTGTCGGGCGACTACCGCGACCCGGCGACGTTCGACGCGCTGGCCGAGCGCCTCGCCGGCTGCACCCGCCCGCTCTTCTACCTGGCCATCCCTCCCCAGCTGTTCGACGACGTGATCGAAGGGCTGACGCGCGTGGGGCTCAACGCCGACGCCAAGGTCGTGGTCGAGAAGCCCTTCGGACGCGACCGCGCCTCGGCGCGCGAGCTGAACGAGATCCTGCACCGGGGCTTCCCCGAGACGTCGGTCTTCCGCATCGACCACTTCCTCGGCAAGGACGCCATCGAGAACTTGCTGGTGTTCCGCTTCGCCAACTCGTTGCTCGAGCCGGTGTGGAACCGCAACCTGGTCACCTCGGTGCAGATCACCATGGCCGAGGTGTTCGGCACCCGCGGCCGGTCGAAGTTCTACGACACGGCCGGCGCCCTGCGCGACGTGGTGCAGAACCACCTGCTCGAGATCGTGGCCCTGCTGGCGATGGAGCCGCCCGTGTCGGCCGACGCCGACGCCCTGCGCGACGAGAAGGTCAAGGTGTACCGCCAGATCCGCACCTTCGACCCCAACCGGGTGGTGCGCGGGCAGTACCGCGGCTACGTCGACGAGCCCGGGGTCGCCTACGGCTCGGACACCGAGACGTTCGTGGCGCTGCGCTTCGAGATCGACTCGTGGCGCTGGGCGGGGGTGCCGTGGCTGATCCGGGCGGGCAAGCACCTCCCGGCGACGGCGACCGAGGCGGTGGTGTCCTTCGCCCGCCCGCCGCGGCTGTTCTTCACCTCGGAGCAGTTCGCCACGCCCGAGCCCAACCGGCTGCGGTTCCGTCTCGGCGCCGACGGCGACATCTCGCTGCAGCTGTCGGCCAAGACGGCTGGCGACCGGCTGACGACGCACCCCGTCGAGCTCGACGTGCCGGCCGAGGAGCTGTTCGGGCGCTCCGACCAGCCCTACGAGCGCCTGCTCGAGGATGCCATGGTCGGCGACACGCGGCGCTTCGGGCGGGCCGACGCCGTGGACGAGCAGTGGCGCATCGTGCAGGCGGTGCTCGACCACCCGTCGCCGGTGCGCGTCTATGAGCCGGGGACGTGGGGGCCGCTCGAGGCGGGGGACCTCACCGCCGACGTCGACGGCTGGATCGAGCCCCGCGGGGCCGGCTGAGCGTCGGCTACTCGCACACGGCGGGTTCGCCGCCGGCGCTGATCGACGCCTCGGGGTTGACCAGCTTGCCCTCGTCGTCGAAGAGCGGCTCGCCCTCGGGGTCGATGAGGACACCGGCGTCGTCGAGCATCGGCTCGCCGTTGGGCCACAGGCGCTCCTCGGTCGGGCTCGCCGTGTCGATCTGGTCCTCGGGTACGACCTCGCCGCTGAGCACCTCGCGCTCGTGGCGCACGACCTCCAGCAGCTCGGCATCGGTCAGCGCGGCGCCGAACGCAGGCATCTGACCGAACTCGCCCCCGACATGGGCGCCGCCCTCGCGGTTGGGGTCGCCATAGGGCTGCCCTGTGAAGCCGGCCGAGCCGAGCTTGACGAACTCGAGCTGCTGCTCGATGTAGGGGAAGGTCTTGACCACGGCGCACTCGGCGAAGGGCCGACCGGACCCGCCGCCCCCGGTGGGGCCGTGGCATCCCGAGCAACCGTTGCCCGAGTAGACCTCGGCCCCGGCGATCAGCTGGGTGGCTTCGGTCACCGGCGGTGCGCTGAGCGTCTGGGCGTAGAGGATGCCCCACAGCGGCAGGAACGCCAGCGCCGACATGGCCCAGTACGGGATGCGCTTGCGCTTGAGGGCGGCCTCGACGTAGGGCGGCACCGGCTCGGGCTCCTTGACCACCGGCGCTGCGGGCGTCGCGGCCGCCGCCGGGGCGGCAGCGGTGGCCGCCGGTGCGACCTCGGCGCTGGGCGCTGCGGCCGGGGCCGGCGCTGCCTCGCCCCCGCCCCCCTCGAGCGCGTTGCGCCGAGCAGCGGAGCGAGCGAGCAGATGTTCGGGAACCTCGGTCACGGGATCCTCCGGGGTGTGCGTGCCGGCGCCACCTTACGCGCCCCGCGCGCTCGCGAGCCAAGCGGGCGCAGGGCCCACGGCGATGCCTCGGCCCTCGATTTACCCTGTGTCGAACGGGGGTGCTAGACCAAGAACTCGACGCGCCGTGCCACCCTGCTCTCGGGGTGCGCGGGTAGCATTGTGAAAGCTTTCACGAACGTCGCAGGAGAGAAGAAGGTCACCACGTGGTCGCGTTCATCACAAGCCTGCTGATCCTGGTGCTGGCGATCCTTCCCGTGTTCCCGTACGCCAAGCGCCGGCCGGTCGGCACCCCGCTGACTTGGGGCGAGGCCATGGCCGCTGGCGTGTACTCCTTTTTCTTGATGTTCTGGGCCTACGGCACCATCCCCCACCTGTGGCTGACCTGGGCCGACAACGAGCTCAAGTGGCGACCTGACGCGTTGCTGTACCAGTACTGGGACATCCCGGTCGTACGCGACGTGTTCAAGCCCCAAGCCGACGGCGGACCGTTCCCGATGACCATCACGATGCAGACCCTGCGCGACTTTCTCGTCGTCGGCATCTACGTCGTGTTCCTCGGCCTGCAGATGTGGCTGTGGGCCTTCTGGCAGAAGCGTGGCGACAAGCCCGTGACCGACGTCGTGACGTCGGACTACGGCCGTCCGCTGGTGCGGAAGGGGTAGGCCGTGTCCAAGGTCGATGCCAACCCGCCGCTGCCCGAGTTCCTCACCGACTACGTGCTGCAGGAAGTCGGGGTCGAATGGCTCTCGAAAGCCGTCAAGCCGAAGCAGTTCATCCACATCGACCAGTCCGAGTGCATCATGTGCGAGGGCTGCGTCGACATCTGCCCGTGGAAGTGCATCCATATGGTGCAGCCCGACGCCATCGCCGAGGCGGACGGGACGGCGCGGCCGGGTGAGGACCCGCGCGACCACGTGGTGTTCGTGATCGATGACGATGTGTGCACGCGCTGTGCCCTGTGCGTGGACCGGTGCCCGACGGGCGTCATCATCCTGGGCAAGGTCGGCGACGCGCCGGCCGACGGCGACCCGCACCAACGGACCAACACCCATGGCTACGGCTATGGGATGCGACTGGGCTGAGCAAGGGGAGACCAGTGGCCAAGACCATGGAGAAGCGGGGCAAGGGTCCCGGGAAGATGAGCGAGCTGACCGACAAGGTCCAAGGCTCGCAAGCGTGGAACTCGATCTTCCGACCGGGTTCGATCTTCCGCAAGGGCTACACCGACAGCCCCCGCAACCGCTCCTACGTCGTGATGAACTCGGTGCTGTACCACCTGCACCCGGTGAAGGTGAAGCGCCACGCCGTGAAGGTCAGCTACACGCTGTGCCTGGGCGGGCTGAGCTTCTTCCTGTTCATCCTGCTGACGATCACCGGCATCTTCTTGATGTTCTACTACCGGCCAACCGCCGCCCAGGCGTGGACCGACATCTACACGCTGCAGACCTCGGTCGCCTTCGGCCTGCTGGTGCGCAACATGCATCGATGGGGGGCGCACCTCATGGTGCTGTCGGTCTTCTTGCACATGGCGCGCGTCTTTTACCACGGTGCCTACAAGCCGCCCCGTGAGTTCAACTGGGTCATCGGCGTGATCCTGCTGACGCTCACCCTGCTGCTGTCGTTCACCGGCTACCTGCTGCCCTGGGACCAGCTGGCGCTGTGGGCGGTGACCGTGGGCACCAACATGATGGGCTACACCCCCGTGTTCGGTGACCAAGTCCGCTTCGTGCTGCTCTCGGGCAGAGAGATCGGCACCGACACCCTGTTGCGCTGGTATGTGTTGCACGTCTTGTTCGTCCCGTTCGTGACCGTCATCTTCCTCGCCATCCACTTCTGGCGGGTGCGCAAGGACGGCGGCATCTCCGGTCCGCTCTAGGAGGCATCGAACGATGACCGAGGTCCCCGAGCACCTCCGCAAGCGAGCCGAAGAGGCACGAGCCAAGGCCGCCGCCAAGAAGGCCGGCGGTGGCGAGGCCGCGCCCGCCGCCGAAGCACCGGCCGAGGCAGCGGCCGACGCGCCTGCCGCCGGCGACTCCAAGATCCCCTCCCACCTGCTGGAGCGGTCCAAAGCTGCCAAGGCCCGCAAGGCCGGCGGTGGTGAGGCCGCAGCGGACGGTGGCGCCGTCGCCACCGCGGCAGCGGCATCCGCCGTCGCCCCGGCGGCGGCCGGCCCGGCGCCGAGCGGTCCCCAGGGCCACACCCAGCGCCTGCTGACCGTCGTCAAGGCCGGCTCCATCCAGGACGTCAAAGCCGCCCCGCAGGACAAGGTGCACACCTGGCCGCACCTCATCGCCGTCGAGTTCGTCGCCGCGCTCGTCATCACGGCGTTCACCTTGATCTTCTCGATCTTCGTGAACGCCCCGCTGCTCGAGCTGGCCAATGTCAACCAGACGCCGAACCCCTCCAAGGCGCCCTGGTACTTCCTGGGCCTCCAGGAGCTGCTGACGATGTTCCACCCGATGGTCGCCGGCGTGACCATCCCGGGCATGGGCATCTTCTTGCTGATCCTGGCGCCCTACATCGATCGCAACCCCTCCAACAAGCCCGAGGATCGCAAGTTCGCGATCTCCGTGTTCACGGTGCAGCTCATGTTCTGGGCCGTGCTCGTGATCATCGGGTCGTTCTTCCGGGGCCCCGGCTTCAACTTCGTGGCCCCGTGGGACGTCGGCCTCTACTTCGAGCTGTGAGGAACGGGTGAGCGAGGTCCACCACCGCAAGGCAACGGAGCACAGACGATGAAGTCTGCACAGCTACTCGCCGAGATCAGCATCAGCTGGCCGCTGATCGTCGTCATCGCCATCGTGGTCATCGGCGGCGGTCTCGTGATCGTCGCCAGCTTCACGCGCCGCGACACCGACACGGCCGTCGGCTTCCTGGCGCGCGAGACGGTCAAGCGTGACAAGCCGGCCGACCTGTCGCCCGCCGGGCAGCAGCCCGCCGGCCGCGAGATCGAGCGCCTGGCGGAGGCCGAGCGCAAGGGCGAGCTCGTCACCGTCGCCGCACCGGGCGAGGTCGCGCCATTCGTGCCGCCCGACCCCGAGGCCGTCGGCGTGTCGCGCCGCCAGTTCTTCAACCGGTCGATCATCGCCTTCTTCGGTCTCGGTCTGTCCGGCTTCGGCGCCGCGGTGATCGCCTTCCTGTGGCCCCAGCCCAAGGGCGGCTTCGGCTCGAAGATCCGCGTCGGCAAGGTCGAGGAGGTCAAGGCCGAGATCGAGGCCGGCGGCGGCTTCTACTACCTGCCCGAGGGCCGCATGTGGGTGACCGACTACCCGCTCGGCGCCGTCGAGAAGGCCAAGGCCATCTACCCGCCGGCGGTGCTCAACGCTCTCGAGGTGGGCCTCAGCCCGCTGTACCAGAAGTGCCCGCACCTGGGTTGCCGGGTGCCGTCCTGCCCGACGTCGCAGTGGTTCGAGTGCCCCTGCCACGGCTCGCAGTACAACCAGGCGGGGGAGAAGAAGGGCGGTCCGGCCCCGCGCGGCATGGACCGCTTCGCCACCGAGGTGGCCGGGGGCGTGCTCGTCGTCGACACCGGCACCGTCATCCAGGGGCCGCCGATCGGGACGAACACCACCGGTCAGGAAGCCGAAGGTCCGCACTGCGTC
>CAZYKR010000161.1:0-9887 GCA_964648005.1 uncultured Iamiaceae bacterium | reverse complement strand
GACACCCGAACCGTCACCCTCGCCATGGGGATGGGCATGGGAATGGGAATGGGGATGGGAGGCGGAGACGGCCAGTTCACCATCGACGGCCGAGCATTCGACCCCAACCGCGTCGACATCTCCGCCAGCCTCGACACGACCGAGGACTGGACCATCCGCAACACCTCGCCGATGGACCACCCCTTCCACCTCCACGTGTGGCCCTTCCAGGTGATCGACACCAGCGACGGCACCGAACCGCCCGACGGCTGGAAGGACACCGTCAACGTGCCAGCCGGCCAGAGCGTCACCATCCGCATCCCGTTCCGCGGCTTCGCCGGCAAGACCGTCTACCACTGCCACATCCTCGACCACGAAGACCTCGGCATGATGGGCATCATCGACACCCAGCCATAGGCGGCTGGATCGAGCGCCGGGGAGCCCACGTCCCGTCCGACGACCACGGGGGTCGGGGGTCGGCCCGAGAGGTGGGATGGTCGATGTGGTCCCGTGTCCCGGGTGGGAGCGCTGGATGTCTGTCCGCTCGGCGTGACCCGAGGCTGGCCGTCGAGTTCGATACGGTCGGAGCGCGCTCCGGAGGAGGACCGACGATGTTGCGACGACCGAGACTGATCACGCTGGCGGTGCTGGCAATGCTCGTGTTGATCGCGACACTTTCGTCCTGCGCCTTGGAGGGCGACCCGATCGAGGGTGCAGCCACGACGGACACGGGAGTGCCGTCGATGACTGCGGTCGTCTACCGGTCGCCGACCTGCGGGTGCTGCAAGAGCTACGAGGAGTACCTCCGCAGCCACGGCTACACCGTCGAATCGCGGGTCACCGACGACATGGAGCAGGTGAAGACGGAACACGGCATACCTGACACCGTCTCGAGCTGTCACACGACCCTGCTTGATGGTTACTCGATCGAGGGCCATGTTCCGGTGGAGGCGATCACCGAGTTGCTCGAGGAGCGACCGGCAGTCGATGCCATCGCGGTGCCTGGCATGCCGTCGAACTCGCCGGGCATGGGTGAACCCGACGGCCGTCCGCTGCACGTGGTGTCGGTGACGGACGGCGCGGCAGAACCGTTCCTCACCGTCGAGTAGGCACTCGGGGCGGGGCCGGTGTCAGCCCGGTCGATTGTCAACGGCCGACGGAGATCGTGCACTCGGGTTGCTTCGACGAGCGCAGCAGGCCGGCGACGGGGTGGATCTGCGAGGGGTCGGGGGCGCTGACTGTCGGGACAGCGTCGGGTTCAAACGTCATCTCGTAGCCAACCCGGTGGTCCCCGTCCGGGATCGCCGCGTTGGGTTGGGTCACCGTCATGCGGACCACGAGGCCGGCTGGGTCGATCCACGCGTCGATCACGAGCTCGGCTTCGGCTCCGGCAGGGTCCCGGCGCGAACCGGAATCGGTGGCGGTCTCGGCGACGGTCTGCGGAGCAGTGGTTGCGGTGATGTGGACGAGCTTCGCGTCGTCGTCGATCACCTGCACAGATGAGGAGGCGTCTACGGCGGCGAGCAGCGTCGTGTTGGGATCGTTGGGCATGTGTGGCGGCGCAACGAAGCTGACCACCGCCGGCCCGACGACCTCGCGCAGGTCATCGACCACCGGATCCGCCTCGTTCGCCGAGATGATCGCCCACGTCTGCTCCCCAGCATCCGCTGAAAGCCAGCTTCGATGCAGGTAGCTCGTTCCATCGATGGTGGTCGCCTGCTTGGTGGCGTCGGACGCGTCGCGCAGGGTCAGTGTCTCGCGGTCGAGGTCGACGCTGCCCACGAGGTTCGGTTGCGGTACGCCGATGCAGCCGGCCAGCGGCTGCGCGAACGGTCGGAACGTGAACGTGTATGTGGACGGGTAGGCAGCGGCGCGCACCCGATCGAGCGCTGCAACTGTTGGATCGGGTGCGTCGGCGCACCCCACGGAGCCGATGACGATCCCGACCAGCGCAGCCACTAGCGCGCACGCTCGGCCCGTTCCAGTCGTCGAGGCGCAGGGGAACGGAGCTCGGCATTCGTGCTCCCGTGGCCGTGTTTGACAGTTCGACCTGCCGCTGTGCCCACCGCCCTTGCGCCGCAGCACCCCTCGCTCGGCGCTTCGTCGCGTGGCGTCAGTTGAAGGGCGGGCGTCAGCCATGGAGGTGCTTCGACGCGGCGCCAGCCGGCTCCGCGTCGCAGCTCGGGTCGGTCGAGCACGGCTCACACTCGAGCTCGAGCGTGGTGTGGGCGATCGAGAAGTCGCGCGCCAGCTGGGCCTTGATGCGCTCCCCTACGACCTGGGCCTGTTCCAGCGTTGGATGACCGGACAGCACGACGTGCGCGGACAGCGCACGCAGCTCGCTCGACAGGCTCCATGCGTGCAGGTCGTGGACGGCGTCAACGCCGGCGACGCCGGCCATCGCGGCGGTCACAGCTTCGGGGTCGAGGCCCTCAGGCGTGCTCTCGAGCAGGATGTCGAGTGCCTGCTTGGCGAGCCGCCAGCCCTGCCAGGCGATCAGCACCGAGATCGCAAGGGCGATGGCTGGGTCGAGCCAGTACGTGCCGTCCGTGACGACCATGACGATCCCGGTTGCGGCGACCGCCACCGACGTCGCCGCGTCGGACACCAGATGCAGCAGGGCGCCTCGCATGTTCACGTCGCCGGAACGATCGGCGACGACGAACGCGGCGACGGTGTTGAACAATGCGCCCAGCAGCGCCATGACGATCACGATCCCACCATCGACGGGTTGGGGATCGCGCAGCCGTCCGATCGACTCGACGACCACGAACGCACAGACAGCGATGATCATCGCCGCGTTGAACAACGCGGCCAGCACCGTGGCGCGGTGCCACCCGAAGCTCCGACGCCCGCTGCGGGGAAGGGCGGCAAGTCGCACGGCGACGAGCGACACGGTGAGCGCGAGCACATCGGTGAGGTTGTGGCCGGCGTCGGCGAGCAGGCCCATCGACCCTGACCAGATCCCCGCCGCGATCTGCGCGGCGACGATCCCGACGTTCAGCCCAATCGCGATCGCGAGGCGTTGTTCTCGGCGTGGGCCCGACGGCTGGTGGTGGGCGTGGTCGTGGCCTCGACGGTGGTGGGCGACGTCGCTCATCGGGTGCCCCGCGGCGTCGGGTCCGGTCGCGGCTCCAGATGGACGGGGCAGAGTTGTATGGGTTCGCCGGTGGCGTGAAGGAGTCCCTGAGCGGCGGCCAGGACATCAACGACATGGTCCGAGGCGAGCCGATAGTGGCTCTGGCGGCCTTCGCTGCGCGACGCCACCAGCCCGCACGCTCGCAGGCAGGCGAGATGCTCAGAGACGGTTGCCTGCGATCGGCCGGTGAGCCCGACCAGGTCGGTGACCCGGTGCTCGCCGTCGAGCAACGCCAGCAAGATACAGAGACGAGTCGGATCCGAGAAGCTGTGGAAGAGCCGAGCCGCGGTCTCGGCTTCGGTGGCGCTCAGCTGAAGCATCGGCATCTGACGATGATAGCGGAATATGCCGATGAATCAAGGGCGCCGTGCCTCGGCGTCGACGCACGGCGGGTGCCATCGTCACGAGCAGCTCGCACGGTCGGACGTCGGCCGCCGACCGCAGAGCGGTCCAGTTCTTGACCTACAGTCGTGGCGTGGCTTCGATCCGCTCGATCACGCCTGCGCTCTGTGCGGGCATCGCTGGAGCGCACCTCGTCGGTGACGCGCTCGGCGTCGGGGTGTTCGGTCATCTGGATCGGCCGGTGGCTGTTGCCTTCGTTGCGGTCGCTGCCATCGCTTCGATCGTCGCGTCGGACAGCCTCCGCCTTCGGGGGAGTCGGGCGACGTTCGCCGTCTGCGCCGGCCTCGCGGTGGTCGAGGTCCTGGCCCACCTCTGTCTCGGGCACTCGGCATCCGTAGCGTTGGCCGTCGCTGGGGGCGCATCATTGGCGGCGCTGCTGCCGGCCGTCCTCGTCACCGGAGTCCACCGGATCCGCGACACGGTCTGGAGCGCCCAAACCACACCGCTCGCTCGTGACATCTCCTTGCCGGTCGCTGCGTGGCAGCAAGTCCTCGCCGGCCATCTCGTTCCCGTTCGACTCGACGCCCGAGGACCACCAACCTTGCGGTGATCCCACCTGGCGAGGCAGTGCGCCCCGCCGACGTCGATCGAAGGGACCACTTGTGGGGAATCCACGCGTCGCGACCCGCGGCACGAGCACACCGGGACTCACTCGGCGGCAAGCCATGGGACTCATCGGCGGCACCGGCCTTGCCGTGCTCGCCGGATGCGGCCAGTCAAACGACGCCGCCCAATCCACCACGACGGCGCCGACTTCTGGGGGCACAGCTCGAGGATCCGACTCGCTGGTCCAGATCTTCCCGGCGAGCGGATATGTGGTCTCGGGCCTCGAGCAGCGCATGGCCTTCGCGCTCGGTGGCTCCTCCGGAGTGCCTGAGCGCGCACCCGTCGATGGCGGACTGTCGTTCACCATCTTCGAGCTGGACCAGTCGGGCGGATCGACGGGGACCGTGACTGGGACGGCACTGGCGACCGTCGAGGTCCCTGGACACGCGGATGGTGTGCCGATCGCCTACTACCCGCTTCGGTACCGGTTCGAACGGCCGGGCTACTACGGCGTTCGCGCAGTCGGACCTGGCATGGGTCCGCTCGACGCGAACATCGCCGTCTCGGCGCCCGACGACATCGAGCTCGTGCAGCCCGGCGACAAGGTCCCGGTGCTCAACACGCCGACGACCGTCGACGCTCGGGGCATCGACCCCATCTGCACCGCGACGCCGGCCTGTCCGCTGCACGAGATCGACCTGGCCGACGCCGTCGTGTCCGGCAAGCCGACAGCGTTGCTGATCTCGACCCCCGCCTTCTGCCAGATCGGCGTGTGCGGCCCGGTCCTGGACCTGCTCGTCGAAGCGATCGGGCAGTACCCGCAGGTGCAGCCCATCCACTGCGAGGTGTACCGAGATGCCGAAGGCCCCACGTCCGGCGCCATCGCCCCGGTCGTCGAGGCCATGGGCATGCAGTTCGAGCCCAGCCTCTACCTCATCGGCGCCGACGGCGTCGTTCGGGAACGCCTCGACAACGTGTTCGATCGCACCGAGATCAACGCGGCACTCACAAGGCTGACCCAAGGATGAATCGGATGCACAACCCAACCCATGTTCGTGGCACGTTGCGAGGTGTTGCGGTCCTCGGCCTGCTGCTGTCGATCACTGCGCTCTGGTCTTCGCCCGCGTTCGGGCACGCCGACGAAGGCGAAATGAAGATCACCAAAGCGACGGCAACGTCTCCGACGACGATAGAGGTCGAGGCAGGGATCACCTTCGCGAACGACGACGACCTGGCCGAAGAAGCGGTGGTCACGGCGACGGTCACCGATCAAGCCGGGACATCGGTCGGTCCCATCCCGATGCCGAGACGCACCGGCGCGCTCTACGCCGCCACCGTCGAGCTACCCAACCCCGGGACCTGGACGATCGCCGTGTCGTCGACCGAACCCACAGCGAATGCCACGACGCAAGTCGACACGACGACCGCTGTGTCCACGAGCCAGGCGTCGACGACCCAGACGACGAGCGCCACCTCGACCACCGCCGGAACAGCAGTCGCGAGCTCGACAACCACACCAGAGCAAACGGATAACAGCACGACGACCGTGGTCGTCGCCGCCATCGTGGTCGCGGCAGCCATCGGAGTCGGAGCAGCACTCGTGCTGCGGTCCCGGCGGAACACACCATGACCTCGACGTCCCCGGCTCGGGTTTCCGCGTCGACCGGTGGCTCTGACCGGAGCGTCGCGCGCACCGCGAGGGTGGCGCACCGATGATCACCAGCGGCGACGCATCCACCGACACGGCGTCGGCGAGCAACCCTGCCGACGAGGACCTGGCCCTGAGCCCTGCCGCCCGATGGCTCGGGTCCGACGCCGGGGTCAGGTGGGTCAAGCGCATCGCGTTGGGCCTTGTCGGGGTCACCGCCGCGGTGCTGCTGGGCTTCGCCATCGGCGCGCGAACAATCGCCATCCCATCGAACGCTGTCGACGTCGGCTTCTTGGAGGACATGACCTCCCACCACGAGCAAGCCGTCGAGATGGCGATCACCGAGATCGCCAACGGCTCCGACCCTGTCGCCAAAGGCTTCGCGATGGAGGTGATCATGTTCCAGCGCCTCGAGACCGGCCTGTTCATGGCCTACCAGGCAGAACGCGGCCTGCATCAACCGACCGAAGACCCACAACGCAACACGATGGGCTGGATGGGCATGTCCACCGAGATGCGCGACATGCCGGGCATGGCCACCGATGAGCAGCTCGAGGCGCTCAAGACGGCCCGTGGGACCGACGCGGACATCTTGTTCCTCGAGTTGATGAAGGAGCATCACCTCGGCGGCGCGCATATGGGTGACTTCGCCGCTCAGAACGCGGCGGACCCGAAGATCAGGGCGCTCGCCGAACGAATCGCCAACAATCAACGCCTCGAAGTCACCGAGTACCAGTCCACGATCGATCGACTGCGCGGCGCATGACCCGGCACCCGAAGTCGTGGCGTAGACCAGCGTCGGGCCTGTCGAGGCGGCAGAGCGACGCTACGCCACCCGAATGTGACATTCGTTACGTTCCATCCATCCGCAAACCTCAACAGAGGTCTGCATGCACGAGGGGGGACTCGGCATGGCTGCCATGACCGGATCGCGCGTCGACGAGACGATGCGTCCAGGGTTGCTGACGGGCGCATTGTGTGCAGGCGCAGGTGTCATCCACGTGATGATGGCGCCGGTGCACGCCAGCGCCAGCCAAGCAGAATCGCTCGGTTTCGCGATCGCCGGCTGGTTCCAGCTGGCTCTCGCCGCGCTGTTGATCTTCAAACCATCCAAGCAGGTGTACGCCATCGCCGGGATCGGCAACGCGGTGATCCTCGCGGCGTGGGTCTGGAGCCGGACGAAGGGCCTGCCCGTCGGGTCGAACCCCTGGCAGCCCGAGGACGCCGGCACGGTCGACCTGACCAGCGCGGTCTTCGAAGCCGGCGTCGTCGTCGGTTCGCTCGCGCAGTTCCTGCCACGACCAGCGGTGCGCATGCCGATGGTCGTGTCGGCGATCGGCGCGGTCGCAGTCGCCATGGCCACCTCGATGGTCTTGGTGAGCCCGCAAACGGCAGACCACCACGGTGGAGAGACAGCGGATGCTCAGCTCGCGTCGGCCTCGACCCGCTGCGATGCGTCGCTCAACCCGGTGGCCTACTGGAACGAGGCGCGACTGGCAGGTACCGACGGAACCGCCCCGATGGGTTCGACCGCCGCGATGGGGTCGGACCACCACGGAGCAGCTACGCCTTCGGGGCAGGGCACGACTGCGACGACGTCGCTCGGGCCCCTCAAGGGGCGAGGCTCCGAGCAGCTCGACAAGCTCCTGCAGCTCGCTGCTACGCCAGGCGAGGTTTCAGCAGGGTTCGCCGTTGCCGAGTTCGCGAACGCAACGGACGCCGAGTACGAGGAGTTCATCCGCTCGTTGAACCCTGCCAGCGGCGCAGGCCACACGCCAGCACCCGCAACCGGATCAGGTGCCGCAGCTGGAGATCACTCGATGGGCCACCTCGGACCGCAGCAGTGGACGCCGATGACCGACACTGCCGACTGCGACCAGGTGCGTGCAGAGCTCGCGAAGGCGAAGGCCGTCGCCGACCGGTACCCGACAGCGGAGAGCGCGATGGCCGACGGCTACGTGCGGGTCGCTCCGTATGTACCCGGTATCGCGTCGCACTGGATGAAGTTCACCTACGTTGACGGGACCTTCGACGTCAACGAACCCGAGATGCTGCTCTACGACGGCAACGGCCCCGAGGCCCATCTCACCGGTCTGAGCTACTACGTGACCTACGACGGTGACAGCCCGCCGACCCAGGGGTTCACCGGCAACAACGATCTGTACCACCGGCACCTCGGCCTATGCACGAGCCGTACCGGGGGAGTGATCGGTGACTCGACGACGACCGACGCCGAGTGCGAGGCGCTCGGAGGCAAGAAGTCCAATGGCGGCTCGGGTTGGATGAGCCACGCCTGGGTCGTCCCCGGATGCGAGAGCCCATGGGGTGTGTTCAGCGGCATCAACCCGCTGCTCGACACCCAACTCGGCCAACAGTCCGGCACCAACGACGGCGGCTGCGCCGGAAGCGCTGTGCGTCAACGCTACGACCTGCAACCGGGCTCACCTGAGACGATGCCGTCGCCGATCACGGCGCCCGTGACCGAATCCGCTGCTGGCCCCTGACGTGAGCGGCGCCGTTCCGGACCGTCGCTCCCATGAGGTCGACATCGATCGATGACCGCCCACACGGCCGATGACTGAGCACGAGACGCTCGCCGCGCACGGCGTCGGTGAGGTGGAGAACCGCGAACTGGCAATCATGATGATCGACTTCGCCGGGTTCGTCGCGGCAACCGAGGCGCACGGTGACCTTCGGGCGACGCAGCTCGCGGTCGCGTTGCTCGACATCACCATCACCGAGGCCTGCACCGACGACGACACCGTCGTCAAGCACATCGGCGACGCTGTGCTGTGCAGCTCGGCCACCGCGACAGCAGCTTTCGCATGGCTACAGCGGATCACAGCGCACCTCGACCGGCACCTCGACCTCCCAGCGATCCGAGCCGGCGTGCACGCCGGGCCGGTGATCGGACATCGCGGCGATGTCTTCGGCGGAACCGTGAACATCGCCGCGCGGCTGTGCGCCAGCGCCCCGCCCGACACCCTGGCCGTCACCTCGAAGCTCGCCCGCGATGCCACTCGACGGTTCCAGCGCATCTCGGTCGCGCCTACCGAGCTCAAGCACATCGCCGATCCCGTCGAGCTCCACCTGTTCAAACTGCCGCACCAAACGACGGGGAGCTGGTCCGTCGATCCGGTCTGTCGGATGCGCGTCGATCTCACGCGGGCTCAGCACGTCCTCAGCGGCGAGGTCGACCTCGCCTTCTGCTCAGAGGCATGCATGAGGCAGTTCGTCGAAGGCCAGCATCGATGAAGCGACGTCGGCCGACGTCGCTGCGGGTCGCCCTCGTCGTGATCGCCGCGGTGCTCTCGGTCATCAGCGGGCCAGTGTTCGCCTCGCCTGCGGATGCTCACGCCATCGTCGTGGCGAGCAGCCCGACCGACGGGAGCCGACTTGATGCTGCACCGTCGTCGGTGTCGGTCACCTTCTCCGAGGACGTCACGACCGAACTCGGGGGGCTCGAGGTGCGCGATGCCACCGGCGCCCGCGTCGACATCGGAGAGCTCCGCCGTCCGACCAGGACGCAACTCGAGATCGACCTGCGCTCCGACGTCGGCTCCGGCGCCTACGTCACGTCATATCGGGTCGTCGGCGTCGACGACCACACCATTGTCGGGTCGCTGACCTTCACCGTCGGCGACGTGACGCAACCGTACGGACGCGCCGGTGCGACTGGGGACCCATCCTGGGAATGCGCCGCCGCAGCATCGCGAGGTGGCATGTACCTCGGCAGCCTCCTCGCCGCTGGAGGCACGCTGTTCCTTATGGGCATCCTGCGCGGGCCGATCGGGCGTCGAGAATCGCGGCGAGCCATCGACGTCGCCGTCGTTGTTGGCCTGATCGGGCTCGTTGGCTGGTGTGCAGCCGAGGTCGCTCTCGCAACCGGGCGCGGCGCACAGGCCATCACGGACCCCGCAGCGATCGAGGTCGTGCTCCGCGAAACCATGGGCTGGCCCGCGATCGCGACACTTGTCGGTCTGATCGCCGTGCCGATCGCGACTCGAGTCCACGAACCGACAGCAGCCCAGGTCGTGGGCTTCTATGGAGCGGTCAGCATCTGGCTCGGCTACCTGCTGTGGGGGCACCCCCGATCTTGGGAGCCGACGTGGCTTGCCGTCACCGCCGACGGCCTGCATGCAGCGGCTGCGTCGGTCTGGTTTGGTGGTCTCG
>CAZYKR010000160.1:2673-9955 GCA_964648005.1 uncultured Iamiaceae bacterium | reverse complement strand
ACCCGCAACGCCAGCGCAGCGGTTCGTCGCGCCGTCGCCGCGGGGGACGCGGCCGGGGCAAGGCCAAGTCCGGTGGCGGTGGGGGAGGCGGCGGCGCTTCGTCGCCGGACGTCCAGCCGGTCCAGGCCATCGTGCCGACCGAAGCGGTCGAGCTCGACGAGGCCGAGCTGGAGCTGCGCCGTGGTCGTGAGCGCAAGGGCAAGCCGGTCGGGCGCTACCTGATGGTCGTCAGCGTGCGCGACCAGGCGACGCAGATCGCCGTCCTCGAAGGCCGCAACCTCGTCGAGCACTACGTATCGCGCCCCGCCGACGACGTGTTCCAGATCCACGGCAACATCTACCTCGGCAAGGTGCAGAACGTGCTGCCGGGCATGGAGGCGGCGTTCGTCGACATCGCCACGCCGAAGAACGCCGTCCTCTACCGCGGTGACGTCCAGTACGACCGCGAGGACATCGAGGAACCGGGCGAGCCGAAGATCGAACAGATCCTCAAGCCCCGCCAGACGGTGCTGTGCCAGGTGACCAAGAACCCCATCGCCCACAAGGGCGCTCGCCTCACCCAGGAGGTGTCGCTCCCGGGCCGGTTCGTGGTGCTCATCCCGAACTCCAAGACCTACGGCATCTCCAAGCGCCTGCCCGACGACGAGCGCAAGCGCCTGCGCCAGGTGCTCGACCGGGTCAAGCCCGCCGAGCACGGGGTCATCGTGCGCACGGCCGCCGAAGACGTCACCGACATCGAGATCGAGCGCGACGTGCGCCAGCTGCTCGAGCAGTGGCGCCAGATCGAGCACCTCGCCAAGACGGTCAAGGCCCCGGCGCTGCTCTATCGCGAGCCCGACATGGCGGTCCGGGTCATCCGCGAGGAATTCAACCGCGACTACCGGGGCGTGATCATCGACGACCGGGCGCTGTTCGAGGAGGTCCACGCCTACGTCTCGGCCATCACCCCGGCGCTGGCGGACCGCGTGCAGCACTACGACACGGCGGCCGAGGCCCTGCCGATCTTCGAGCGCCACCACGTGCACGAGCAGCTGCACCGGGCCCTCGACCGCAAGGTCTGGTTGCCGTCGGGCGGGTCGTTGATCATCGAGCACACCGAGGCGTTGACGGTCATCGACGTCAACACCGGCAAGAACGTCGGCAAGTCGAGCCTCGAGGAGACGGTGTACCGCAACAACCTCGAAGCGGCCGAGGAGATCGCCAAGCAGCTGCGGCTGCGCGACATCGGCGGCATCATCGTCTGCGACTTCATCGACATGGAGATCGCCGAGAACCGCAAGGCGGTGATCAAGGCGTTCCGCGACGCCCTGGCGCGCGACAAGACCCGTACCCAGGTCTTCGACATCTCGGCGCTCGGCCTGGTGGAGATGACCCGCAAGCGCATCGGCGAGGGCCTGCTCGAGTCGTTGTCGTCGTCGTGTCCCGAGTGTGAGGGTCGGGGCGTCGTGTTGGACACGGCCCTCCTCGGCGAGGCCTGACCCCTGCCCACGAGTTGTGGGCGTCGGGGCTGGACCGGTAGATTCGTCGAGCTATGTATGCCGTGATCAAGACCGGTGGGAAGCAGTACCGCGTGAGCGAGGGCCAGACCCTCGACGTCGAGCTGCTCGGTACCGACGAAGATGTCCAGCTCCAGCCCGTCCTCGTCGTCGACGGCGACACCGTGCTCTCCACGCCCGACGAGCTCGCCGGGGCCTCGGTCGCCGCTCGCGTCGTCGGCCGCACCAAGGGCCCGAAGATCACCGGTTTCACGTACAAGAACAAGACGAACCAGCGTCGCCGGTGGGGTCACCGCCAGAAGTACGACACCATCGAGATCACGAGCATCACGAAGGGCTGAGCGATGTCGAAGACCAAGGGTGGCGGCTCGACCCGCAACGGCCGCGATTCACAGAGCAAGCGCCTCGGCGTCAAGCGCTTCGACGGCCAGGCCGTGCTGCCCGGCACGATCATCGTCCGCCAGCGCGGCACCCGCATCCACCCCGGCGAGAACGTCGGTCGTGGTGGGGACGACACGCTGTTCGCCCTCGTCGAGGGCTCGGTGAAGTTCGGCACGCGTCGCAACCGCAAGGTCGTCGACGTCCTGCCGGCCGACTGACGCACGTCCAGGGTCGGGCTACAGACCCGGTTCGCGTACCCCGACGGGCAGGCGATCACGCCGCCAGCCGAGGTGCTCCACCGCCACCGAGCAGGCATAGCTGTCGGTCATGCCGGCCACCCAGGCCACCACGTCTCGCACCGTCCGCTCGGGTCTGCCCGGGTCGGGATGCTCAAGGTGCCACTCGACCAGCGCCCGCAGCAGCGCGATGACGTCGTGGCGTTGCGCCACCGACTCGTCTCGTAGGTAGATGCGCTCGTAGTTGCACTGCCGGAACGCGGCGAGCGCCTCGGCGTGTGCTAGGTCCATGCCCACGGTGCCGTGCCGGTCGATGGTGGCGACGACGGCGTCGATGAAGGCGCCGAGCTGCGCCGAGTGCGTGCTGCCGCAGCGGCGCCGGACGACCTCGGGTAGGTCGTCAGGTCCGACGACACCGGCGGCGACGCCGTCCTCGAAGTCGTGGCAGACGTAGGCGATGCGGTCGGCCCACGACACGACCGCCCCTTCGGGCGTGACCGGCGCCGGTCGCGACCACGAATGGTTGCGGATGCCGTCGAGCGTCTCGGCGCAGAGGTTCAGCGGTGCGGCGACCACGTCGGCACCCCACACGGCGTGGTCGAACCCCTCGGGCAGGTAGACGTCGAACGCCTCTTCGCTGGCGTGGCCCCCCGGGCCGTGGCCGCAGTCGTGCGCGAGGGCGATGGCCTCGGTGAGCGCCACGTTGAGTCCGGCCGCCCGAGCGATGGCGCCGGCGACCTGCGCCACCTCGAGCGCGTGGGTCAGACGGGTGCGCTGGTGATCGGCGGGGAACAGGAACACCTGGGTCTTGCCGGCGAGGCGGCGGAATGCCTCGGCGTGCAGGATGCGGTCGCGATCTCGCTCGAAGCAGGTGCGCAGCGGATCGGGGGCCTCGGGACGGGCCCGAGTGCCGGCACCGTGGGCGAGGGTGGCGCCGTGGCGCAGGGTGTCGGCCTCGACCGCCTCTCGGGTCGCTCGATCGCGCACCGGGAGCGGGCCCAGGAGCGCCGCGGCCCCGTGGTGAGCGGTCACGACGCCGTCGGCATCGACGGCGGCACCGCGATGGGTGGCGCCCCAGGCCTGTGCCGTGTGGCGTGGGGGAGCGGTGGCGTCGGTCATGGCGACGACAGTACCGATGGGCGCTGACAGTCCCGCTGTGCTCCCGACCTTCTCTCAGCTTTCTGCCAGGTTGCACAAAATGGGGGGTGACGGATCGCACACCTCGCGGTACTATGCCCGGGCACCTTCGGAGGATGACGCCCATGATCGACGACAATCGAGTTGGCGGGGACGGTGCGTCCCCCTGCCGGTCGTCGCGGTGCGCGACGACGTCGGCACGAGGCGTGACATCCCGAGGGATGACATGTACAGTCCATCTTCGGGTGAGCTATCGCTCATCCGATGGGGCACGGTATGGGTCTCTTGACTCATCTATCGGGGAGATCGAGTGATGCGCAGCAGATTCGGTCGGGGCGCTCGTGATCGGTACGAGCGCGAGCGCGGTGCGTCACTCACGGAGTACGCACTGGTGTTCACCTTCTTCGTGGTGATCGCTGTGGCGTCGCTGCAGTACTTGACGACGACAGCCGAGGATCAGGTGTCGTTGCAGGCCGACTGCGTCGCCTCGCGGCCACCACCCGTCGAGTGCCAGCCGCCGGCGCTCAACACGACGACCACCCTCGCCGGCTCGGCCACCACGCAGCCGCCGCAGACGATCCCGCCCGGCGGCGTGGCGAGCTGGACGGCCAACCCGACCAAGAGCGGCACCACGGTGTCCGGCGTGATCGTGATCCGTGACCAGCTGAGCGCGCCGATGGCGGGCGCCATTGTCCGGGCCAAGGTCACTTGTGCTCCGGCGGGTGTCTCGTTCTACCCCACGGCGGCCACGACGAACGCCTCCGGTCAGGCCACCGTGACCTGGGAGACGACCGACTGCCCGCCGGGCACCACCTCAGCGCTGATTGAGATCTATGAGATCGAGTCCGACCCGTACGTGCAGAACATGCCGCCGAACAAGACGGTGGCGTTGTGAGCCGGCGCGGCGCCGGCGAGGGCGCCAGCCGTCGACGGTGCAGTGGTGACGAGGGCGTGGCCATCATCGAGGCGGCGCTCATCATGCCGGTCTTCTTGGTGCTGGTGTTCGGCATCTTCGAGTACGGCGTGGTCTTCCGCGACTACCTGACGGCGGCGGACGCCACGGCCGAAGCCGCCAAGATCGGCTCCATCCAGGGGCCGTACCTCACCTCCGGCTCGGGCAAGAACGCCGACTATCAGATGCTGGCGCTGATCCGGCAGGACATGGCGACCATCCCTGCTGACTGGATCGAGCGCATCGTCATCTTCAAGGCGTCGGCGCCGACCTCGGGCTCGCCGGTTGATCAGGTACCCACCAACTGCATCATCGGCGGCTACGGCGGCAACGTGGCGAACAAGTGCAACGTCTACGAGCCGTACGACGCCTTCCTGGCCGTGCAGAACAACAACGTGGCGTACTTCACCTGCGGCGGCGGTGCCACACGCTCGTGTGGCTACAACCCGATCACCCGAACGAACGGTCCGAAATGGCAAAACATCGACTACCTGGGTGTGTACATGAAGGTCCAGCGGCCGATGCTCACGGGCATCTTCGGCGAAGAGTTCGAGACCGAGACGGCCTCGATCGTCCGCCTCGAGCCGGGACAGCTCGAGTGATCGCCGCACGACGCCCCGTCGCCCGGCGCCTCCACGGCGACGAGGGCGCGGTGATCATTGAGGCGGCGCTCGCCCTGCCGGTCATCGTCATCCTGGTGCTCGGCATCCTCGAGTACGGCATGGCCTTCCACGAGGGCATCGTCATCGAGCGTGGCCTGACCCTGGTCGGCCGCACCGTGTCCAACCTCGGGGCCTCCCCGTTCGCCGACTTCGAGACCCTGCGTGCCGTCGACTCGCAGATGCTGGCGCTGCAGGAGTCCTCGTCGGTGAAGCGAGTGATCATCTACAAGCCGAGCGCCGCCGACGGGTCTGTGCCGCAGGCCTGTCTGAACATCCAGCCGGCGCCCGGGTCGCTGACCGGTGCCGGTGTCACCGGCGTGTGCAACGTCTACTCGGCGGCCCAGGTGGCCCAGGACTCACCCGGCAGTGGCTTCGTCGTGACCGGCACCCCGCCATCGGGCTGCGGTGGTGCCTCCTGGCACCGGTTCCTGTGCCCGCTCAACGGCTCGCACCGCAACCCCAAGACCCAGACCAAGATCGGCGTCTACATCGAGGTCGAGTATCAGCCGGTGACGGGCATCTGGCCGTCCGGCCAGACCATCGAGCGGCACGTCGTGTACGCCATCGAACCCCCGAGCGTTGGGAGCTGACACATGAGCAAGCAGCGCAGAAGTCGTAGCGCCAAGGTGATCGAACGCTTGGCGCACCCCGAACCCGATGCGCGCCTCGACGACGGACGGTCACCGCGGGAGCGCGGCTACATCCTGGCGTTGACGGCGCTGATGATCCTGCCGATTCTGGCGTTCACGTCCTACGCCGTCGACCTCGGTGCCTGGTATGCGCGTGCCGCCAAGATCCAGGCGGCGACCGACGCCGCCTCGCTGGCGGGCGCGGCGCAGATGCCCGACTTCGATACCGCCCGGGCCAAGGCCATCGAGGTGGCCACGGCCAACGGGTTCACCAACGGCGTCGACGGCATCACGGTGAACGTCACGCAGGTGCCGAACGACGCGTCGAAGATCAAGGTGAACATCCTCGACGCCTCCGTCGAGCAGTTCTTCTCGGGCGCCTTCCGCGACGACGTGGACATCGCCCGCCAAGCCACGGCCGAGCTGATCCGGCCGGTGCCGATGGGCAGTCCCCGCAACTACATCGGGACCAACACGCAGCAGACAGGCCAGTGGATCGAGAACTTCTCGGCGGCGGCCAGCGGCTACTGCGTCTCGAAGGAACAGGGCGAACGCCGCACCGCGTTCGCCGACTGGAACTACGCGTCGAGCTCCGACGGTTCCGGCGGCTTCCAGAACTGCACCCCGCCCACCAACGGCACCATCGCCAACGACGACTACAGCGCCGACGGCTACTTCTACGTGGTGGAGATTCCCAAGACGGCGCCGGCCAGCAACTTGACCATTCAGGTCCAGGGAGCGGCGCACTGTCCGGGCATCAGCGCCGAGGGCACCGGAAACGGCTCGGACACGGGCGGCAACACCAACCGCGACTCCTATCAATGGACCGTGCGCGAGGCCGACACCGCCGACCCGGCGACCGGCACCGCCGTGGGTGGTCCGGGCAACACGCCGGGCCCGACGACCATCAGCTCCAGCACGTCCGTCAGCGGAACGAGCAACTACTACTGCGGTGCCACCAACTCCACGAGCCGGTGGCGCACCTTCTACACGGGCAGCGTCCAACCGGGCGACCTCTTCTACGTCCAGGTCGACCCGGTCGTGCCGTCGAACAAGACGGTCACCACGGGCAGCAACCAGTTCGCCATCCGTGCCTACACGGGCGGGAGCTTCTCCCCGTGCACCGGCGACAACGCCGACACGAGCTACAACGCCAACTGCCCGAACGTGTACGCCCTGACGCACCTCGGTGTCTACGCCAACATCGGCGGCTCGAGTGCGCTGTTCTACCTGGCCAACGTGGGGACGCAGTACGAGAACCACACCATGGAGCTGTACCTGTGGGACCCGGGCGAGGGCGCGCAGTCGATCGAGCTGATCCAGCCCAACGGCAACCCCGCCACGTTCAAGTACGAGGTGGCCTGCAAGGATGGGACCTTCACCAGCGAGACGGGAACGTCGTGCACCGGTGAGACGGCACCGTCGGGCGGGTATGGACCGTTCAACAACGTGAACATCCTCAACGTGGCCGGCAGCTACTGCGCCAACCGGCCCAGCACACGGACCATCTCGTGCTCGAAGTTCAACGACCGGTTGGTGCGGCTCACGGTTGCGCTGCCGGCGGACTTCGCCGCCGCCTACGGGTCGGCCAACGGCAAGCCCCGCACCTGGTGGAAGGTCCGCTACGTGTCCGGCAGCGCGCCGACGGACCGCACGACCTGGTCGGTGGTCATCAAGGGTGACCCGGTCCGCCTCGTGCCCGAGGTGTAGCGCCCGAACCGGGCATCGGAACGAACCGCCGGGGCGGCCCGCATCGGGCGGCCCCGCCCCGGCCGGGCCGGAGCGGCCG
>CAZYKR010000160.1:0-2663 GCA_964648005.1 uncultured Iamiaceae bacterium | reverse complement strand
CGTCTCGTGAGCGCCTTCGTCGACGAAGCCAACCTGAACGTGCGTGGGGGCGACGGCGGCGCCGGCTGCGTCTCGTTCCGGCGCGAGGCGCACGTGCCCAAGGGCGGCCCCGACGGTGGGGACGGCGGTTCCGGCGGTGACGTGTGGCTGGTCGCCGACCGCAACGTCGCCTCGCTCCTTGCGTTTCGCGACCACCCGCACCGGCGGGCGGGGTCGGGCACCCACGGCCAGGGCAAGCGCCGCCACGGCGCCTCGGGCGATGACCTCGAGGTGCACGTCCCGGTGGGCACGGCCATCCACGACTTCTCGGGCGAGCTGCTGGCCGACCTGGTCAACGACGGCGATCGCTGGTTGGCGGCCGAAGGTGGCCGGGGCGGGAAGGGCAACGCCCGCTTCCTGTCCAACCGCCGCCGCGTCCCCACCTTCGCCGAGCAGGGCGAGGTGGGCGAGGAGCGGTGGCTGCACCTCGAGCTCAAGCTCCTCGCGGACGTGGCGCTCGTCGGCTACCCGAACGTCGGCAAGTCGACGCTGATCTCACGTATCTCCGCCGCCAAGCCCAAGATCGCCGACTACCCCTTCACGACGCTCGAACCCAACCTCGGCGTGGTGCGGACCGACGACGCCGAGTTCGTGGTCGCCGACATCCCCGGCCTCATCGAGGGCGCCAGCGAGGGTCGGGGCCTCGGCCACCAGTTTCTGCGCCACATCGAGCGCGCCCGGGTGCTGGTCCTGCTGATCGACCTGGCGGCCAATGCCTCGGCACCGCCCGGCGAGCAGCTCGAGGTGCTGCTGCGCGAGCTCGGCGACTACCGCCCGGAGCTGCTGGAGCGGCCCCGCATCGTGGTCGGCTCCCGAGTCGACGTGGCTGCGCCCGACCTGGACGTGCCTGACGACCTGGTCGAGCTGCGGATCTCGGGGGTGACCGGCGACCGGCTCCCGGAGCTCGTCGGCCGCATGGCCACCGAGGTGCGCGCCGCCCGCGCCGCCGAACCCGTCGTCGACGCCTTCGTGGTGCTGCGGCCGGCGGCCGAGGGCTTCCGGGTGGTGCGCCACGACGACGGGTCGTTCGAGGTGATCGGCCGCGAGGCGGTCCGCGCCGTGGCGCTGTCGGACCTGACGAACCTCGATGCGCTTGCGTACGCCCAGCACCGCCTCCGTAGGATCGGCGTCGATCGGGCGTTGGCCCGGGCGGGCGCCAAGGAGGGCGACACCGTCCACATCGGCGCCCTGTCGTTCGACTACGAGCCGGATGCCTGACCCGGGCCCGGCGGAGGGAGCCCCGTGATCGCCGTAGTCAAGATCGGCACGTCCTCGGTCACCGACGAGACCGGATGGGTCGATCGCAGCGCCATCACCAAGTTGTGCGGTGAGGTGGCCGCGGCGCGCGCCGCCGGGCACCAGGTGATCATCGTGACCAGCGGCGCCGTTGGCTCCGGCCTCCCGGTACTGGGGCTGGACGGCGACCGACGGCCCCGCGACGCTCGCACCCTCCAAGCCGTCGCCGCCGTCGGGCAGAGCCACCTGATGGCGACCTACGGCGAGGCGTTGGCCGCCCACGACCTCGTGGCCGGGCAGATCCTGGTCGCCCCGCTCGACTTCCGCGAGCGCAGCCAGTACCTGCACGCCCGCAGCACGGTGCTCCGCCTGCTGGAGCTGGGCGTCGTGCCGATCGTCAACGAGAACGACGCCCTTGCCGACGACGAGATCCGCTTCGGGGACAACGACCGGATCGCGGCGCTGATGGCGCACCTCGTCGACGCCGATCTCCTCGTCCTGCTGACCGACACGGCGGGCCTGCACACCGCCGACCCGCGCCTCGACGCCCAGGCGTCGCTGATCGAGGAGATCCGCGAGGTGGATCAGGTGTTGGAGGGGGTGGCCACCGGTCCGGGCACGGTCGGCGGCAGCGGCGGCATGGCGTCCAAGCTGGCAGCGGCCAAGATCGCCTCGTGGTCGGGGGTGCGCACCGTCATCGGGGCGGCTACGCGACCCGACGTCGTGCGCGACGCCATCGACGGCGCTCCCGGCGTCGGCACCGTCGTGCGTCCGCACGATCGGCGCCTGACGGCTCGCAAGCTGTGGATCGCCTTCGCCATCGGCGCCTCGGGCACGATCGCCGTCGACGACGGGGCCCGCCGGGCCATCGCCCGGGGCGGCACGTCGCTGCTGGCGGCGGGCGTGACCGGCGTACGCGGATCGTTCGATGTCGACGACGCCGTCGAGATCATCGGTCCGGACGGGGCCGTGTTCGCCAAGGGCCTGAGCCGCATGGCCGCCGCAGACGTGGCTCGGGTCGCCGGCCTGCGCTCGGACGAGCTGCCCGAGGGGCTCGCCCGCTACGTCGTGCACGCCGACGACCTGGTGGTGCTGCCGTAGCAGCGGCCCGGGTCGGCGTCAGGCGCCGGGCTCGGGTTGCGCTGCCGGTTGCGCCACGGGCTCGGCTGCCGGGGTGGCGGGCTCGGACGCGGCGGCGCCCAGTTCGCCCGACGAGCCGGCGGCGACGGCCTGGCCGCCAGCGGGTGCCGTCTCGGCTGCGGCTGCGGCTGCGGGGGCGAGCCCGAGCTGCGAGCGGATCTCGGCCAGGCGGGCCTGGGCTTCGACGTTGCGGGCGGCCTGCTCGATCTCGAGCATGTTCGATTCGACCGACTGCTCGGTGAGCTCGG
>CAZYKR010000159.1:0-10010 GCA_964648005.1 uncultured Iamiaceae bacterium | reverse complement strand
CCGCGGGGCGCCGGCGGGGCGATGCGGTCGAACGGCCAGGCGTCCTCGCCGCCGGAGTACACCAGGCCGGATGTGTCGGGCGGCTCGCGGTCGTGCTCGGGGTGATATCGCGCCTCGAAGGGCACGCCGTGCGCCACGAGCCAGTCGAAGTGCGCGGCGCTGCCGGCGCAGTACACGTCGACCTTCGCCTCGTCGACCCCCGGGCCACACGCCGCCACGAGGAACCGCGCCATGTCCTCGACCGAGTCGTCGAACCCGCACGCTCGTTGCACCGCCGTGCCGCCGCCCAGGTACAGCAGGCCGCCCGACATCGATGACGTGCCGCCGCCCATGGCCGCCGCCTCCAGGACCACGACCTCGGCACCCGCCTCCGATGCCTCGATGGCGGCCGATGCTCCGGCGCATCCCAACCCGACGACGACGACGTCGGCGACCGCGTCCCACCGCGTCACCTCGGTCGCATCGAGCGGCGCGATCGGGGCGGTCTGATCCTGGGCGTCCGGTGCCACGCCGGCGAGTCTGGCAGAGCCCGGCGGGCGCCACGACGCCGGTAGCCTGCGCCGATGCAGCGCGACGCCACCATCGTCGTGACGGGGGCGACGGGCCAGGTCGGCCGCGCCGTCGCCACCGCCCTCGCCGACGAGCACCACGTCATCGCCGCCGCACGGTTCGGCGACGCCGCCGTGCGCGCCGAGCTCGAGGCCACCGGCGTCGTGTGCGTGCCCATCGACCTGGCCGCCGGCACACTCGATGCGCTGCCCGACGCGCCCACCTACGTCGTGCACCTGGCGGTGGCCAAGACCGGCGACTGGCGAGCGGACCTCGACGCCAACGCCCAGGGCCTCGGACGGTTGCTGGCGCACTGCCGCGGCGCACAGGCGGCGCTCGTGTGCTCGACCACCGGCGTGTACGCCGACACCGGTGACGAGCCCTACGCCGAGGACGCGCCGCTCGGCGACAATCACGGCACCTCGCCGTACCTGCCGACCTACTCCATCTCGAAGATCGCAGCGGAGGAGGTGGCCCGGCTCAGCGCCACGCTGTGGGACCTGCCGGTGACGATCGCCCGGCTCAACGTGCCCTATGGCGACACCGGCGGGTGGCCCGCCATCATGCTCGATCTGGCCCGCGCCGGCATCCCCACCGAGGTGCCGATCGGCGGCGACGCCCGCTACGCCCCCATCCACACCGACGACGTGGGCGCCATGGTCGGCCCCCTGCTCGACGCCGCAACCGTGCCGGGCACCGTCGTCAACTGGGGCGGGCCGGACGTCGTGTCGGTGCGGGCGTGGACCGCGTACCTGACCGAGCGCACCGGCGTCGAGATCCCGCTCGTCGAGACCACCACCGCCATCCCGTCGGTCGTACCGGACCTGACGCGCCAGCGAGCGCTCGTCGGCGAGGCGCAGGTGCGCTGGCGCGACGGCTTCGACCGCATGCTGGCGGCCCGATACCCCGACCTCGTGCGCTGAGCCGTCCGGCTCAGAGGCCGTCGGCGGCCTCGGCCCGACGCTCGGCGAGCTCGTCGACCACGGTCGTCGGCGCCAGCTCGTCACCGGACCGGTAGGCAGCACGCGCCAGGAGGTGGACGCCGACGGGCATCGTCAGCACCAGCACGACGGCGGCGAGGATGAGCTCGCCCCAGCCCCGCCCCGGCAGGCCCATGGCGATGGCGCCGGCGGCCACGAGAGCGAAGCCGAGCGAGGTCGCCTTGCCGGCGGCGTGCAGCCGGGCGAACACGTCGCCGAAGCGGTGCAGCCCGATCGACGACACCAGCACCAGCAGGCTCCCCGCCAGGATGCAGAGCTGACCGACGAGGTCCATCAGGCCCCCCGCCGTTCGATGAAGCGCGCCACCGACGCCGTGGCGATGAACGCCAGCAGCGCCACGACCACGACGATCGGCACGAAGGCGACAGTGCCGCGCACGACGGCCGCCACGACCAGCCCGGTGGCGACGACCGTGACGAAGAAGTCCAGGCCCAGCACCCGATCGGTGAGCGAACCAGGTCGCAACACCCGCACCAGCGCCGAGATGGCGGCGATCGCCAGCGCCGCGAGCGAGCACCACAGGATCGGGGTCATGCGCGCACCTCCGCGTCGGGGTCGCCGTCGTGGTCCACGACCGCAGCCGTCGGGGTGCCGAACGCCGACATGGCGAGGGCACCGAGCTCGACGAGCTCGGCGCGCACACGCCCGACGTCGTGCAGGTGCAGCACGTGCACGAACAGCACGCACGGGTCCTCGTCGACCTCGATGACGATGGTGCCGGGGGTGAGCCCGATGGCGTTCGTCACGAGCAGCTGCACCATCGGCGAGGCGCCCGGCAACGGGACGGCGATGATCCCTTCGACGATGCGGTTGCGCGGGGTGATCACCTCCCACGCCACCAGGCTCGTCGCCTTGACCAGGCTCCAGGCCACGACCACCACGAACCGGAGGGCCGCCACCGGACGGAGGTGCGAGGGCCCCGGTCGTGGCCCGCCGCTGACGACGACGGCGATGACCGCCACGACGACGCCGCCGAGCACCGACGCCGGGGTCACCTCACCCCACAGCGCCACCCATGCCGCCACCAGGGCCACCCACGGCACGATCGCCACCGTCGAGCGCCTCACGACCCGACCGTCCCGCTCGGGCCGGCGAGCAGCTGCTCGGCCGCGGTCACGCTCCACTCGTACAGCGGGCCGGAGGCCACGGCGATCAGCACGGTGAGCCCCACGGCGCCGATCGTCGCCGCCAGCGCCAGCGTGTGGTTCGGGCGTCCGCTCGTCGGGTCGTCCGGCGCCTCGCCTGGCTCGGGCGCCTCCTCCGGCGCCGCCCCCCAGAACGCGCCCGCCCAGATCTTGGTCATCGAGAAGAGCGTCAGCGCGCTGCCGACCAGGCTCACGGCGACGATCACGTAGCTCTGGGCGGCGCTGCCCGCCTCGATCAGCGACAGCTTGGCCACGAAGCCCGAGAACGGCGGGATGCCCGCCAGGCTCAGCGCCGGCAGGACGAACAGCGCCGCCACCAGGGGCACGGCCCGCGCCAGACCGCCCAGGCGGTCGAGCGCCCCGGTGCCTTCGCGTGCCTCGATCAGCCCGCCCACCAGGAACAGCGAGGTCTTGACCGGGATCTGGTGGACGACGAACAAGATGGCGCCGGCGATCCCGGCCACCGTGAACAACCCCAGTCCCATGACCATGTACCCGATCTGGGACACGACGTGGAAGCTCAAGATCCGCTTGACGTCGTTCTGGGCGATGGCCCCGAGGACGCCGATCACCATCGTCAGGCCGGCCGCAACCAGCAGGATCGGCCCGAGGTCCTGCAGGCCCAGGCTCGTGGAGCTGCGCACGAGGGCGTAGACGCCGACCTTGGTCAACAGCCCGGCGAAGATCGCCGTGATCGGCGTCGGCGCCGCCGGGTAGGCGTCGGGCAGCCAGGAGAACAGCGGGAACAACGCGGCCTTGATGCCGAACACCGTCAGGACCAGCAGGCCCAGCGCCAGGCGCAGGTCGTCGTCGAGTGCCGGGAAGCGCACGCCCAGCTCGGCGAGGTTGACGGTGCCGCAGGCGGCGTACACGAAGGCGATCGTCGTGATGAACAAGGTGCTCGCCAGCAGGTTGATCACCACGTAGGTCATGCCGTGCGACACCTGGTCGCGCCGGCCGCCCAGGGTCACCAGGACGTACGACGCGATCAACAGCATCTCGAACGACACGAACAGGTTGAACAGGTCGCCCGTGACGAAGGCCAACGACACGCCCGCCGTCAGGACCAGGTAGGTCGGGTGGAAGACCCGCGGGTCGTCGGTGCGCTGCGCGATCGAGAACACCAGCACGGCCAGCATCGTGGCCAACGACACGGTCAGCAGCAGCGCCGAGGTGAGGTCGACGGAGAGCGCGATGCCGATGTCGGCGCTCCACCCACCGACCCCAGTGGTGAGCACGGTGCCGTCGCGCGTCGCGGCCAGCATCGCTCCCGCCGCCACGAGGGCACCGGTGAGCGAGGCCAGCGACACCACACGCTGGAGGCGCACACGCTGCCAGGAGAGCGTGGCGAGCGCCGCACCCACGAGGGCGAGCACGATCGGCAGGGCGGGAGCAGGCGTCACCGCGCCACCGCCCCGCCGGCCGGATCGATCGCCGGGCCCGGTGCATCGCCCTGCGCCGGGTCGGCATCGTCGTCGAGGCCCTCACGCTCGTCGGCTGCAGGTTCGAAGGCCTCCTCGAGCTCCTCGATGCCCGTCAGGGCCGCCACGCGGCGGTCCTCGGTGTCGTCCTCGACGGCGTCGTCGCCGGTCAGCTCCCAGCTCCGGCTGGCCAGCGCCAGGAGGAACACGATGACGGCAAAGGTGATCACGATGGCGGTCAGTGCCATCGCCTGCACCAGCGGATCGCTGTAGGTGCCGGTCGGCTCGCCGTCGACCAGCGGCGGGTCCCCGGTGCGTCCACCGGCGACGAGCAGGGCGACGACCGAGCCGTGACCCAGCAACGCCAGGCCCAAGATGATGCGACTCAGCTGCCGCTGGAGCAGCAGGTAGGTGCCGGTGGCGAAGAGCACGGCGGCGGCGACGGCCAGCGACACGATCACGGCGTCGCCTCCTCGTGCAGCGGCGGAGCCGTGCCCGCCGGCGTCGTCCCCGGCGGACCAGGAAGTCGGCGCCGGCCGAGCCCGTGCAGGATGGCCACCATCGTGCCGAGCACCACGGCGAACACACCGAGGTCGAACACCAGCGCGCCGCCGAGCTTCACCGTGCCGAGGAGCGGGAGCGTCGCCGACACGGCCCCCATGTCGAGCACGTCGGTGCCGAGCGGCCACGACGCCGCCGCCACGCCGACCGCCACCAGGAGCCCGCCGCCGACGAGCAGGTCGACCCGCTCCCACCGCAACGGCGGGGCATCCGGCTGAGCGACGGCGCGCAGCACCAACCCCGCCGCCGCGACCAGACCGGCCACGAACCCGCCGCCCGGCGCATCGTGACCCGACAGCAACAGGAACAGCGCCAGCACCATGACGATCGGGAAGGTGACCCGCACCGCGGCATCGAGCACCGACGACGGCACGGCGTCGAGGAACGGCGGCGGTGCCGTGGCCGGCGCCTCCTCGGTCGCGCCCGGCGCGCCGTCACCGGCTCGCCGCGGACGCAGCAGCGCCGTGAGCGCCAGCACGCCGAGGGCGGCGACGGCCACGACCGTGATCTCCCCCAAGGTGTCGAGCGCACGGATGTCGGTGAGGATCACGTTGACCACGTTGGCGCCGCCGCCGTCGGGTCCGGCCCGCTCGACCATGGCGTCGGTCGGCGTCTGCGGGTCCGGGCCGCCGCTGGCCAGCAGGAACCCGAACACGGTCACGCCCACGATGACCGACACGCCGATCTGCCACGCCTCGCGCACCCGCCACCGGACGATCTCGAACCGGTCCGGCAGGCGACGCAGCACCAGCACGAACGCCACAACGATGACCGTCTCCACCAGGAACTGGGTGAGCGCCAGGTCTGGCGCGTCGTAGGCGATGAAGAGCACGCCCACCACGTAGCCGACGGCGCCGAGGATCATCACCGCCGCGAACCGGCGCCGCACGAGCACCACGCCCAGGGCGCATGCCACCACGGCGACGACGGTGGCGAGTTGCAGCGGCGACTCCGCCCACACCGCGTCGGCGGGGAACCACGACGAGCCGATCAACAGCAGCCCCGGCGCCACGGCAGCCGTCACGAGGATCACGCCGAGGTACTGCGGGAGGCTGCCGGACTGGACGACACCCACGACGGCGTTGGCGGCCAGCAGCAACCCAGCGACGGTGCTGCGGAACGCTGTCGCCGCCGTCCAGGTCCGCACCAGCCGCTGCTGCAGCGCAGCGATCGGACGCGCCGCGGCCACGAGACCGCCGGCGAGCACCAGGGCCGCCAACGACAGCGCCAGCGCCGGTCCGAACGTGATCACGTGCAGCGCGTAGCCGGCGGCGGCCGGGTCGACCGACACCGCCGCAGCCGAGACCAGCGGGTCGACGAGCGCCGGCACCACGCCGAGCACGGCGCCGGCCGCAGCGAGCAGCACCGCCGGCGCCACGGTGGTGCGCGCCGGGGTGTGGACCGTGGCCGGGTCGACCGGTTCGCGGACGTCGACGCCCGGCGGGGGCAGCGGGCCATCCGTGAAGGCACCCCGCCAGAACCGCCAGACGGCAGCGGCAGTCATCGCCGAGAACGCCACCAGGGCCACGAGCAGCAGGACCGCGGCGGGCTGCGCGCCGTGGAGGAGCGCCTCGATCGCCACCTCCTTGCCGACGAACCCGAACGTCAGCGGGACGGCCGCCATCGATGCGCCGGCCAGCGCGGCGGCCCCCGCCACGACCGGGAGGCGCTGCCGCAGGCCCCGCAACCGGAACAGATCGCGCGTGTGTGCGGCGTGGTCGACGATCCCGACGACCATGAAGCCGCACGCCTTGTACAGCGCGTGCGCCACGAGCATGGCGACGGCGGCGAAGGTCGCCTCCGGGATGCCGATGCCGAACAGAGCGATGAGCAGTCCCAGCGCCGCGATCGTGGACGAGGCGAGCACCAGCTTCAGGTCGCGGTGGCGCAGCGACTGGTAGCTGCCCCACAACATGGTGACGACGCCGACGCCAACGGTCATGGGCACCCAGGGCCCGGCGTCGCCCAGCACCGGCGTCAGCACCGCCACGGCGAACACCCCGGCCTTCACCATCGTGGCGGAGTGCAGGTAGGCACTGACCGGCGTCGGCGCCGCCATCGCCGCCGACAGCCAGCCGTGGAACGGGACCTGCGCCGACTTGGTGCAGGCGCCGATGAGGACGAGCACCGCCGCCGCCGGGATGGTGGCGCCGGTCGGCGGCGCGGCGCTGAGGGCGCTGAGCGAGTAGGTGCCGGCATCGATCCCGATCAGCACGATGCCGGCGAGCAGCGCCAGCCCGCCGGCTCCCGTGACCAGCAGCGCCTGCAGCGCAGCGTTGCGTGCCGCCTCGGTGCGGTTGTCGAAGCCGATCAGGGCGTACGAGCTGATCGAGGTCAGCTCCCAGAATACGAACAGCGCCAACAGGTTGTCCGACCACACGACGCCGCACATGGCCCCGCCGAACACCAGCAAGGTGGCGGCGAAGCGTCCCAGATCGTCACGTTCGCCGAAGTACCCGAGGGCGTAGATGGCCACCAACAGCCCGATGCCGGAGATCAGCCACGTCATCGTCAGCCCCAGCGCCTCGAGACGGAGATCGAGGTCGAGCCCGAGCTGCGGCACCCAGCTGACGCCTTCCGCCACGGGGGCGCCGTCGAGCACGTCGGGCGTGTGCACCGCCGCCCACGCCAGCACTGCGACGTTCGGCACCAGGGCCACGAGGAACACGCGCCGGCCGAGCCGTCGACCCCCGAGGCCCACCACGAGCGCGACCACGACGTACACCGCCAAGAGCGCGCCCATCAGCCAGCCGTCCCTGGTTTCGGACCGGTCGGACCGCGCCCCGCGCCGTCGGGGATCACGAGGACGGCCAGCTGGTCGATGGCGGCTTCGTCGAGCGTGACCTGGCAGTCGGCGGGCGGGGCGATCAGCTTCAAGCGGGATCCAGGGGCGGGGTGGTGGACAACGAGACCCCGCCCTCGCCTCGGCCGATCACGCAATGATCGCCCGACACAGGGATGGGGCTGCCGACCAGGCTTCCCGGCACGCCAGCGACGAACCTATCGAGTGCCTGGACGCATTGCCACCTCGGCGCCGCCACCGCATGCACGCGCCGTCCTCGGCGGCGCCGTGGCCGCGACACCGGGCCGGCCCACGCGCTCGCCCCTACCATCGGCGCCCATGGCCGCACCCGACCGCCCCGCATCGACCGAGACGCCCTTCACGCCGCCCAGCACCGCCGACGCCCTGGCCCGCCTGGGCATGCCGATGGCCGACGCCATGCGGACCCAGCGCGCCGTGCGCCGGCTGCACCTCGAGCCCGTGCCGCACGAGGTCCTGCTGCCCCTGCTCGAGCTGTCACTCAAGGCGCCGACGAGCTCCAACACGCAGGACTGGTGCTACCTCGTCGTCGAGGACCGGGCACAGAAGGCGGCACTGGCCAAGATCCATCGCCGGCTGTATCGCCTCTACAACCCGATCGTCGAGCGGCAGGTGCGCGGCGACGCCGCCGCCCAGCGCCAGATCCGCCCCGGGCAGTGGCAGACGGAGCACTTCGAGGACCTGCCGGTCTTCGTGATCCCGTGCTATCGGCGCAACCTCAAGCATCGCCCGGTCGGGCGACCGCAGATCTCGGTGGCGTCGTTCTACGGCTCGGTCTTCCCCGCCGTGCAGAACCTGCTGCTGGCCTGCCGCGCCGTCGGCCTCGGCGCATCGATCCAGACGCTGCCGATCTGGAACGTCCGTGCCACCCGCAAGGCACTCGGGCTCCCCCGCCACCTGACACCGGTGTGCATCATCCCCATCGGTTGGGCCAAGGGCCGCTACGGGCCCACCACCCGCCGACCGATCGGCGAGGTCGTGCACCTCGACCGCTACGGGCACCAGCCGTTCCGATCGTGGCGCGCCGACGACCCGCCGTCGTCGAGTTGACCCATCGTCGAGTTGACCCATCGCCGCGCCGACCCGACCGTCGAGCCGGCTCGAGCCTCACGACGCGCAGATGGCCGGCACCAGGAACAGCTCGAGCTCGGCGCGCCGGGTGGCCAGGTCGTCACCGAGGCTGCTCGGCACCGTCAGCTGGAGCAACGTCTGGCGCAGCAGCCAGTCGAGCGTGAGGCGGGCGTCGGCCCGCAGCTCGCCGCGCGCCGCCGCCTCGTCGACGTACGGCCCGAGCAGGCCCCACACGGCGTCGAGGAACCGGTTGTCCCGGTCCAGCTCGCCCACCTCGGTCGGGGTGATCCGGTGGACGAACAGGCTGAGCACCGGCGACGCTTGCACCGCCTCGACGATCAGCAGCACCGCGTCGACGGCGCGCTGGCCGAAGGGGCGACCGACCTCGCCGAGGATGCGCTGGAGGTCGTCCACCACGACGCCGGACTGGTCCAGCAGCAGCGCCACCAGCACCTCGTCTCGCGTGCCGAGCTGGCGATAGACCGTCATGCGGGTGACGCCGGCCGCCTCGGCGACCGCCTCCATCGACGCGCCCAGGCCGTCACGGGCGAACACGGCCGCCGCCGCGTCGAGCACGCGCCGGCGGGTCGACGTCGGTTCGGTCCCAGCGTTCGTCGGCGCCACCGGTTCCACTCCTCCTCGCCCCGTTCCCGAGCGGCTCACGGTAGGCGACGCGCCACCACGCCGGTGCCTCGATCCACCCGCGGCGGACGCTGCGACGACCGCCGGCACGCCAGGACCGCTCACGCCTGGGCCGGGCGCACCTCGTTCGTCTCGGCCGCCGCCGGTCGTCGACCGGGCCGACGGCTGCCCGGGCCCCGCAGGAAGAGGACCGTCACCGGGATGAGGTAGCCGAACCACACCACGACCTGCTCGATGGACGGGCGCGGGTCCCAGCCCACCAACGCCGCCAGGAACTTGCCGACCTCGCTCGACTGTGTGAGCCAGGTGATCGACCGCACGTCGTAGACGCCGTTGAGGTTGAACGATCCGACGTCGCCGGCACCCTGGAGGAACAGCACCGCTCGCGACACCAGGCCGGCGGCGAAGACGATCAGCACGATGCCGGTGACGGTGAAGAACGTGCGCACCGGCAGGTTCTTGCCGGCGGCGTAGACGGCGACGGCCAACGCCAACGCCAACGCCGTGCCGATGGCCGCGCCGGCTAGGACCTGCGCCCCCGAGGAGTCGATGGCCGCGGCCACCAGGAACAGCGCCGCCTCGATGCCTTCCCGCAGCACGGCGACGAACGCCACCGCCACGAGCCCGCCCCGGAACCCGCTGCCGCCATCGAGCGCGCCCGCCGTGCGCGTCTCGAGCTCGACTTGGAGCTGCCGACCGTGGGTGCGCATCCAGAAGATCATCCACGTCAGCAGCCCGGCCGCCACCAGCGAGATGACGGCGAAGGCGCGAGCGCGCGCCGCCCCCTCCAGCCCGCCGC
>CAZYKR010000158.1:0-10060 GCA_964648005.1 uncultured Iamiaceae bacterium | reverse complement strand
GGCCGACCCGCTGGCCCCGGCAACTACCTGAACCTCATCGCGCGGCGCGGCCGGATGGAGGGGTTCATCACCCTCGACTACTGGGACCGCTTCGACGAGTGCTTCACCCAGCTCAAGGCATGGGCCGCCGAGGGCAAGCTGCGCTGGCGCGAGGAACTCGTCGACGGGCTCGACCGCTGCCCCGACGCCCTCAACATGCTCTTCACCGGCGCCAACACCGGCAAGGTCGTCGTCCAGGTCGTCCCCGAGCCATGACCCGAGCCGCGTCGGACGAGCCAGCGGCGATCGCGGCTACTCGACGACGCGCAGGGTGGACGGGATGTCCATCCGCCCGAGCCGGCGCCACGTGAGCAGCGGGGCCACCGCCACCGCCACGATGCCGAGCGCCGCCGCCGTCAGGTAGGTCGACCCGGCAACGTCGACGACGATGCGCAGGTCGGGCACCGTGTCGGGCAGCAGACCGCGCACCATCCACGCCAGCAGCACCCGCCCGGCGACGATCCCCACGGCCGTGCCGAGGGCGCCGACCAGGATGCTCTCGGTCACCATCAGCCCCATCACGCGCCGCGTCGGCAGCCCGAAGGCGAACAGCGTGGCGTGCTCGCGCCGCCGCTCGTCCGAGCTGATGGCCGACGTGTTGAAGGCGATCAGCAGCGCCATCAACAACACGAACCCCTGGAGGATGGCGAGGAAGCCCAACAGCTCCTCGAGCGTGTCGCGGATCGACGCCGCCACCTCGTTCACCCCCTCGACGGCGGCGACGCCGGGCTGCCCGAACACCGCCTCCTTCAGCTCCGCCAGCGTCACCCCTTCGGCCGGCTGCACCGACACGGCGTTGACCAGTCCCTCCATCCCCATCAGCGAGGCGTCGTCGAGGTCGAAGTACGACACGAAGCGGTACGGGTTCGGGTGCACCGCCGCCACCGGCACCTCGGAGGTGACGAACCGGTAGGAGAGGCCCTCGCGCACCGGATGGCGCAGCGTGACGGTGTCGCCCGGCCCGACGCCGAGATCGTCGGCGGCCTTGCGCGCCAGCACGATGCCGCCGTCCACGTCGAGCGAGCCCTCCTCGGCCGTCGGGCGCCACAGCGGCGAGTCGAACGGGACGAACCCGATGTAGGTGTCGATCTCGGTCCACTCCGGATCAATAAACATGCCGCCCAGATCGAGCTGCGGCTCGGCGGCCGCCACCTCGGGCAGCGCCGCCAGGTCGGTCACCACCGGCGCGTCCGCCGGGTAGAAGAAGTCGAGCGTCACCGTCGCCCGGTCCGGCCGGGTGCCGAGGATCTCGGCCTCGCCGTCGTCGATGGTGCGGGTGAACGAGTCGATCATGCCGGTGAGGCCGATGAGCACGGCCAGCGCCGCGCCGATGCCGAGCACGGTCAGCAGCGTGCGCCGGGGCTCGCGCACGACGTTGCGGAACGGGAACTGGGCGATGCTGTTCCCCGGCAGCGGGATGCGTCCCACCAGGCGCGCCAGCCGCCCCCGCCCCGTGGCACCGAGCCCGGGCCGGGACCGGATGGCGTCGATGGGGTCGACGCGCACCGCCCGCAGCACGGGGATGATCGTGGCGATCGTGACCAGCACCACGCCCAGGGCCGACGCCACCGCGAAGCTGCCCGGCTGGAAGTCGTCGATCCACACCGGCAGCGGCAGGATCGCCTGGTTGAGGTCCGACATCAGCGACGACACCCACAGCCCGAAGCCGGCGCCGACCACCACGCCGAGCACGCCGACCTGCACCCCCATCAGCACCGGCCGCACGGCGATCTTCCACCGGTCGAGCCCGAGCGCCATGCCGATGCCGATCTCGCGCCGCTGCGCCTCGACGACCCGGTTGGTCAGGTTGAACGCGGCGAAGGCGGCGCCGATCAGCACGAGCAGCGAGAAGATGTTGAACAGCCGCTGATCGCCCTCGATGTCGTCGAACAGGTTGCGGTAGACGCGCTCCTCGCCGATGGGCGTGACCGTGGTGGCGACGTCGGGTGCGCTCGCCTCGAGGGCCGCCTCGAGCTCGGCGCGCGCCGCCCCCGGGTCGACGCCGGGCGCCAACCGCACGGCGAGCTGGTTCACGGCATCGGTGCGCCCGGACAGCTCCTGGGCGGTCTCGAGCGGGGCGAACATCACGGCGAAGCCGGCCTCGGCCAGGAAGCTCACCGTGTCGGAGGCGACCATGAAGTACTCGGGGCTGTAGCCGGCGCCGACGTAGTCGACGTCGCCGCCGCTGAGGGTGATCGTCCCCGTGTCGGGCAGCTCGTGGAACTCGACGAAGTGGCTGTCGAGCACGACCCGCGGCGCACCGGCATCGTCCGCCCGCAGCGTCCGTCCGCCGGTCAGCTCGAGCCGGTCGACGTGCGGCCCGCCGTCGGCGACGTCGACGCCGACCACGCGCCCGGGCACCAGCAGGGTCCGCCCCGCCACGGCACCGGCGTCGACCTGGGTCGGTACGACGAGACGTTCCTCGGCGTCGACGACCCACTCGGGGTGCGCCATGGCGTCGACGGCGGCGCGCAACGACCCGGCGGTCGTGTCGGTCCCCTCGGCCGTCTCGACCAGCAGGTCGTGGGCCGCCAGCGCGGCGTAGCTGGCGGGGTACGACTGGCGGCGCCACGCCGTCTGCGACGACAGCCCGGCGTACACGCCCGACCCGATGGCGATGATGGTGGCGATGGCGAGCACCTGGACCCAGCGCTGGCGCAGGTCCCGCCACGTCCAGCGCAGCCATAGGCCCCAGCCGCCGCTCACCGGACGCTCACCAGTGCAGCTCAGCCGTGGGGCGCCGCCCGCCCTCGGGGGGACCGTCGGCGATGACCCGGCCGCCGCTGAGCTCGACGACGCGGTCGGCGGCGCGCGAGATCTCACGGTTGTGGGTGACGACGACGACGGCACGACCGTCCGTCGCCTGCTCCTCGAGGAGCTCGAGGATGGCGACGCCGGTGCGGAAGTCGAGCTCGCCGGTCGGCTCGTCGGCCAGCAGCACGTCGTTGCCGGTGGCCAGGGCGCGGGCGATGGCGACGCGCTGCTGCTCACCCCCGGAGAGCATGGCCGGGAAGTGATCCTCGCGATCGGCCAGCCCTACCCGGCCCAGCACGTCGTGCGCCACGGCGGCAGCATCGGCCACGCCGGCCACGTCGGCGCCGAAGCGCACGTTCTCGACGGCGGTGAGGCCGGGGAACAGGTTGAAGGTCTGGAACACGAAGGTGACCGTCTCGCGCCGGTAGCGGAACAGGTCCGAGCGCGAGGCGCCCACCAGGTCGTGGTCGGCGACGCGGGCCGTCCCGCTGGTGGGCGTGTCGAGGGCACCGATGATGTTGAGCAACGTCGTCTTGCCCGAACCCGACGGCCCGAGCACCACGACGAACTCCCCGGCGTCGACGCGCAGGTCCACGTCCGCCAGCGCCGTGACGGTGCCGGCGCCGGTCTCGTAGGACCGGGTCACGCCGGCCAGCTCGATCATCGCCACGGTGCTCGATCGTGGCAGCCAGCAGCGACGTGGGGAAGGGACGATGGTCCGTAGTGCGCGACGGCCTCAGCCGGGGGTGTCGAAGAGGTCGCGGCGGGGCTCGTCGGTGTAGGCGGGCTCGCGACCGTCGGCGAAGGCCCGGATCGCCTCCTGCAGGTTCTCGGTGAAGCCGAGCATGAGCTGGTTGCGGTCCTCGATCTCGATCGCCGACTCCAGCGCCGCCGTCTCGAGACCGACCCACAGGATGTCCTTGGTCATGGCCAGGCCGTACGGGCTGAACTTCGCCATGCCCGCCGCGATCTCGAGCGCCAGGTCCAGCGTCGTGCCGGCGGGGGCGATGCGCGACACCAGCCCCATGCGGTACGCCTCGTCGGCATCGACCTTGCGGCCCGTCAACAGCAGGTCGTTGGCGTGCGCCGCCCCGATGAGGCGCGGCAGCAGCCAGCTCGCCGCCATCTCGGTCGACGTCAGGCCGTTGACGATGCCGGTGGCGTTGAACGTCGCCGTCTCGTCGGCGATGCGGATCTCCGCCGCCAGTGACAGGCACATCCCGCCGCCGTACGCCGGGCCGTTCACAGCGGCGATGACCGGCTGGTGCATGCGGCGCAGCTGGGACACCAGGCGCGAGTAGTACCGCATGGAGCGCTGGGCGATCCGCCCGACGGTCAGGCCGTCAATGTTGGGGATGATCCCGTAGTCCTTGAGGTCGAGGCCCGAGCAGAACGCCCGGCCGGCGCCGGTGAGCACCACGACGTAGCAGTCGTTGTCGGCCGCCACCTCCTCCAGCGTGTCGTGCAGTTCGATCACCAGATCGATCGACATGGCGTTGAGGACGTCGGGCCGGTTGAGGGTGACGACGGTGGTGTGCGGCTGCGGGCGGTCGACCGTGACCAACGACATGGCGTGCCCTCCTTGGACGGGTCGCGGCACCTTAGGACGTGTGCGCCAGGCCGTTGCACAGCAGCAGCGTGTCCAGGGACCTAATCTGGACACCGGCGTGTCCACGGCCTGAGCTGCTGCGACGCGTCGGGGGTGTTCGCATCGAGCAACGAGGGAGCGTGTCGTGGCAGACGACAAGGCCACGTCCGCGGCCGCCGAGGAACGGCAGCGCCGCGACGACGAGCTGTTGGCAGCACACCGCAAGGGTGACGCACGCGCCTTCGGGCGGATCGCCGACGCCTGGATGGACGACGTCTACGACCGCGTGCTCGTCACCGGCGTGCCGTCGTCGGAGGCGGGCGAGCGCACCGCGGCGATCCTCGCCGACGTGCACGGCGCCATCGCGTCAGGTGACGCGTCGCTGGGCACGGTGGTCATGGGCACCGCCCGGACCGCCGCGCCGTGGAAGCCCACGGTCAGCCACGGCAAGGACCACCCCGAGGACAAGCTCGCCGCCGCCACCGACGCCGCCGTCTCCGGCAAGGACCCGGCCGTCGCCGGCCTGCTGTGGGACGCCGCCCACGTGCTCGGCGAGCGGGTGCGCGACCTGCTCGACCTGCACCTGCGGCACAAGCTGACCGCCGCCGAGGCGGGCGCGGTGCTGGACCTGCCGGCCGACAAGACGGCCGAGCTCATCCAGAAGCTGCCCAACGGCTACGCCAACGCCCTGCGGGCCCGGCTGCTGTGGCGCGGCGGCGACCCCGAGCACGACGCCCTCAAGGCCGACCTCGACAAGGCTGGCGCCACGGCCTTCGGCGACAAGGCCGTGCGGGCCGTCCACCAGCACGTGCGCACCTGCGACCAGTGCCGTGCCCGCTCCATGATCGCCCTCCCGCCGATCGACCTGTTCGCCGCCATCCCGGTGGCGGAGATGCCGCGCGGCCTCAAGGACAAGGTGATCATCGCCCTGGCCGACGAGGGCCTCGAGGTGACCGGCTCGGAGTACTACGACGAGGCCAAGGTCAAGGCGGCGCCGGGCGACAGCGACGGCTCCGGCCGCGGCGCCCCGAAGGCCGGCAAGGCGACGCCGGCGATGGCCGCCGCGGCAGCGTCGGTGCTCGCAGCCGAAGGCATCCTCGATGGCGACGAGGCCAAGGCAGCCGACGAAGCCACCGCGGCCGAGACCGCCAAGGCAGAGGCTGACGCCAAAGCCGCTGAGGAAGCCAAGGCCGCCGAAGCCGCCAAGGCAGAGGCTGACGCCAAGGCTGCTGAGGAAGCCAAGGCCGCTGAGGAAGCCCAGGCCGCCGAGGAAGCTGAGGCAAAGGCCAAAGCTGACGCTGACGCCAAGGCCGCCGACGAGGCGGCGAAGGCCGAGGCCGAGGCGAAGGCCGCCAAGGATGCCGAGGCCGGAGAACCGGCCAAGGACGCCGACGATGACGACGACGACGGCGCGGTCGGCCTGGCCGCGCTCGCCGGTGGCGCCGCTGCCGGCGCTGCCGCCGGCGGCCTGGCGGCCAAGGGCGGTGACAGCCCGGACGACACGGCGCTCGAGGACCTCTCGGCCAAGCTGCGCGAAGGCAAGGACCGCGACGCCGACGCCAAGCGTGATGCCGATGGCGCCAAGAAGGGTGCCGCCGCTGCAGCCGGCGCCGGCGCGGCGCTGGGGGCCACCGGCGCCGCCGCGGCCGCAGCCGACGACGACGTGCCGGGCGAGCCGCGCAAGCGTGCCGGCGAGGATTTCCAGGACGTCGAGACCGGTTCCAAGAAGGGGCTGATCATCGGCGTCGCCGCCGCCGTGGCGGTCATCGCCCTCGTCGGCATCCTGCTGGCGGTGCGTGGCGGTGGGGGCGAGGACGTGGCGTCCGGCCCGAACACCACCCAGAACGTCTCGCTCCAGAGCTCGACGACCACCACCGAGAAGCCCAAGGAGTCGACCACAACGACGTCGTTCGTGCCGCGCTCCACGACCACCGAGTCGACCGTGCTCCCCGACAACGAGATCGTCACCACCACGACCGCAGCCAGCGGGACCGGCGGCGGCTCGGGCGGCGGCGGTGGTGGCGGCGGCGGTGGCGGTGGCGGCGGCGGTGGCGGCGGCGGCGGCGGCGGTGCCGTCACCACGACGACCGCCCCTCCCCCTCCCTCGATCACGGCCTCGTTGCCTGGCACACCAACACGTGTCGGCTATTCGATGGCGAACGCACCGAAGCTGATCTGGAACGTGACGTCCTCAGTTCCCGTGTCTGTCAAGGTCTCGCAGGTACCGCAGGGCAACATCGTGTCCTACGAGCAGTCGAACCAGGCTGGCGTTCCGCTTTGCCCAGGTGTTGCCACCGACGTATGCAATGCACCGGCGGGCAAGTACACCTACCAGATCGAGGCGAAGCAAGAGGGCCGAAACCCGGTCATCCAGACGTACGTCCTCGAGATCAAGCCCTGACCATCAAGCCCTGACCCTGGCGGGTCACATCATCGACTTGGCGGCCTTGCCGGAGCGGACCATGCGGACGAACGTCGCCGGCATGGTGCGTACGGCTTGGGCCACGTCCCGCCACAGGGGCACACGGTAGGTCGACGGGCGAGCGCCGCGGCGCACCGGCATGTACATCGAGTGCAGCATCAGCGGCGGGTTGAACCCCGGCGCCGACGCCACGGCCAGCGGGCCGCGCTCGATGTGCTGGGCGTCGAACACGGCCAACTGCTTGTCGCCGTCGCGGTGCACCAGCACCACCACGTAGCCGTCGCCCGGGTCCTCGGCGCCGGTGCGGGGCACGAACGTCGGCGGGCTGGGGAAGGCGCCGTCGTCGAACTCGAAGACCTCCGACACCTTCATCGACTCCAGGTCGAAGTGCGCCAGCGCCCCGGGGCGACCCTCGGCCGGCAGTTCGTCGGGGTCGACGACGTGCTCCAGGGCGCCGTCGCCGTAGAGGTCCCACCACTCCTGGGTGATCAGGCCCTGGTCGCAGCCGATGCCGGCGTACCACAGGTCACGCACCCGGGCCCGGGCGGCGAACGACGTGTCGTCCTTGGCCGCCAGCACGCTGCCCCAGAAGCGGTCGTCCCACACGACCTCGGACTCGAGGACCTCGCCGGTGGCGGCGTCGATGCGGTACTTGCCGACCACGCCGGGCTGCACGCCCGAGGCGATGATCCCCTCGTAGCCGGGGTCGAACGGCTTGCCGTCGAGGTGCCGGCGCGACTCGGGGCCGACCTTCATCATCAGATCGGCGAGCGGGATGTGCTCGAGGTACACGGTCACCACGCCGTCGGCGTCGTCGGTGTCGACCGACAGGTGCCCGGTCGGCATCGGCACCGTCACGGCCACGACCGGCACGGGTGACCCGGGAGGCGTGCGGCGCAGCGCGTCCTTGGCCACGATCCACAGCCGGGTGATCTCCTGGTTGGCCTTGGTGCGCGGCTTCCCGCGCAGCGCCTGGGGCTCGATGATGAACGGCAGGTCGGAGATGACCAGGTGATCGTCGGAGGCCTTGATGTCGTGGATCGAGTCGAACTCGTCCATGCCCACCAGCGGCCACCGCTCGATGGGGCCGTTGAGGGGCCAGCGGGCCACCGACGTCTGGCGGTCGCCCGGCAGGGCCGAGTAGTTCACGAAGTACAGGGCGTGCTCGTCGAACGCCGGCGCCGGATGCGCCGCCACGCTGACGAGGGGCTCGACGAGACCCGGCACCGCCGCCAGCCACTCGGCGTTGTCGCCCACCGGGGTGACATGCTCGAGCGTCTCGGGGTCGACCTCGATGGGCCGTCCGGCGTCGTAGCCGATGAAGAGGCGTCCGTCGATCTGCTGGACGTTGGTGTTGGCCAGGTTGGTCACGCCGAACGGCGACGCCTGGGCGAACTGGACCTCGGTGAACAGCTTCGGGAACCGCTGCGCCAACCGCTCGACCGGCGTGTGCACCCGGGCGAAGCGCACGGGCACGCACCCGTCGTCGTCGGGTGCGCAGTCGATGCGACACAGCAGACCGTGGGCGGCGAACCAGTGCCCGCCGGGCTGGCGCTTGTCGGGTCCGACGATGAACACCCAACCGTCCATGTCGGTCGGCCAGGTGCCCTCGAGCACCTCGAGCCGGTGTGCCCCCTCCCCGCTGCCGCGAAACAGGTTGGTGGTGATCCCCATGGCGCTCGTCCTCCCCTTCGACCGCTGGTGCACCACTTTACAGTGTTCACCGCCAGGGGTCCAGGGGTCCAGGGGTCTGCAGGGAGGACGAGCGTTCGGGCGCCGACTGCCGCGAGCTCAGCCGCCGCGCGCCGCTCGTGCTTGTTCGGTGGCGTCGGCGTCCAGCCAGGTCTCGGTGAAGCGCAGCTGTCGGCTACTGGTCGTCGGTCGCCGGTCGTCAACGGAACGACCGTTGCGAGAACGACCCGGCAGATTTGCGCGCCATATCGACGCGATCTGCACACTCGACGCGCCGGTGCCGGTGCCGGCGCCGGCGCCGGGCGCCAACCCGCGGGCGTTCGCACCTGGCCCACACCCGCCCCGGGGCGGCGTGGCTCGGCCAGCGGCGTTTCTGACAAGCTGTCAGATACGCGTCGTGCTGGCTGCGGCGTGAGGGAGGGACGTCTCGCAGATGCAGATCCTGGTGACCGGCGGAACCGGATTCGTGGGCTCGCACGCCGCCGAGGCGTTCGTCGCCGCGGGGCATCGGGTGCGTCTGTTGGCCCGCACGCCCGCCAAGGTGGCCCAGGTCTTCACCGGACGCACGCTCCCGTACGACGATCCGACACGCGTCGAGATCGTGCAGGGCGACATGACCGACGCCGACGCCGTCGCAGCCGCCCTCGACGGGTGCGACGCCGTGCTGCACGCCGCCGCCGAGGTGGGCGTGGCGTCGTCGGGTCCGTCGGCGCTCGAGGGAAACGTCGTCGGCACCTCGACCGTGCTCGGCGCCGCCATCGAGGCCGGCATCGACCCCATCCTGTACACGTCGACCGTCGCCGTCTTCTACCCGCCCTGCCAGAGCGAGCTCGACGTCACGTCGCCGCTGGCCGAGCCCATCAGTGCCTACGGCCGGTCCAAGCGCGACTGCGAGCTGGCGGTGCGGTCGCTGCAGGACGCGGGGGCGCCGATCACGACCTTCTACATCGGCGGCGTGTACGGCCCGCACCAACCGACGCTGGACTCGGCGCTCAAGGGCATCGTCGCCGCCGCCGGTCAGATGATGGTCGTCACTCCCGGCGGGGTCGGCGTCCTCGACGTGCGCGACCTGGCACAGCTGTTCGTCGCCGCCCTCGAGCCCGAGCAGGGACCGCGCCGGTTCATGGCCGCCGGTCGCTTCCACACCTGGCGCGAGTGGACCGACCTGCTGAGCGACGTCATCGGCCGGCCCTGCAAGGAGGCGACCATGCCGAAGCCCGCCATGACGGCGCTCGGCCGGGCGATCGACGCCGCCAAGAAGGTCAAACCGTTCGACTACCCGCTCACCTACGAGGCGGCGCTCTACATGACCTCGGGCGTCGGCGGCAACGACGGCCCCACCCTCGACGCCCTCGGCGTGCGCTACAGGCCCGCCGCCGACACCCTCGCCGACACCACCCGGTGGCTGATCGCCGCCGGCCACCTCCCCGCCGACGCCGCGCCGGCCCTCGCCCCCTGACCCGACGAGTTCGCCTTCCATCCCTCCCCCGCCCTCCGGCACTGACCGCCCGCCCCGCCCTCCCGCACTGACGGCTGCATCAGGGCCACCGGCAGCGCGCGGGCCT
>CAZYKR010000157.1:0-10103 GCA_964648005.1 uncultured Iamiaceae bacterium | reverse complement strand
GGTGCCGCCCGGGCCGCGCGACGTCATGGCGGCGCTGCGCACGGAGGTGGGCAAGGTCGTCGTCGGTCAGGACGGGACCCTGTCGGGCCTGATCGCGGCGCTGCTCGTCGGCGGCCACGTGCTGCTCGAGGGTGTCCCGGGGACGGCCAAGACGTTGGTGGCCAAGACGCTCTCGGCGTCGCTGGCCCTCGAGTTCACCCGCATCCAGTTCACCCCGGACCTGATGCCGTCGGACGTGACCGGTCAGATGGTGCTCGACCCCGACGGGTCGTTCCGGTTCCGGCAGGGTCCCGTGTTCACCAACGTGTTGCTGGCGGACGAGATCAACCGCACGCCGCCCAAGACCCAGGCCTCGTTGCTCGAGGCGATGGAGGAGCACCAGGTGTCGATGGAGGGCACATCGTTCGCTCTGCCGGACCCGTTCATCGTCATCGCCACGCAGAACCCGATCGAGTACGAGGGCACGTACCCGTTGCCCGAGGCGCAGCTCGATCGGTTCCTGTTCAAGCTCCACGTCGGGTACCCGACGGCCGAGCAGGAGGCCGAGGTGTTGGTGCGCCACGACCAGGGGCTCGATCCGCATGACGTCGCCGCCGCCGGGGTGCGGGCCATCGCCGGCCCGGCCGAGCTCGCCGCCGCTCGGGCGCAGATCGCCGCCATCCGGGTCGAGCGCCCGGTCATCGAGTACATGGTCGCTGTCGTGCGGGCCACGCGAGACTCGCCCGCGTTGACCCTGGGTGCCTCGCCGCGCGGCGCGGCGGCGCTGCTGCGGGCGGCCAAGTCGTGGGCCTGGTTGTCGGGACGCGACTACGTCACGCCGGACGAGGTGAAGGCCATCGCCAAGCCCGCCCTGCGCCATCGCATCGCCGTGCGCCCCGAGCTCGAGCTCGAGGGGACGACGCCCGACGTCGTGCTGGATTCGGTCCTCGCCATGGTGCCGGTGCCCCGGTGACGTCGGTGGCGGCGGCGCGACCCGACGACGTTGCTGCTGCGACGGCGTCGGGTGGTCCCGTCGATGCCAACGAGTCGGCGCCGCCGGCGCAGGAGCTGGGTCCGGGCATCGCGGGTCGCTTCCCTTACCCGACGCGGCGGTTCGCGGCCCTGCTGGCGGTGGCGGCGGTCGTCCCGCTGCTCCTGCGCTCGGGGACCGGCCTGCTCCTGGTCAACGCCGGCGCGCTGGTGCTGTTGCTGGTCGACTGGGCCCTGGCCCCGAGGCCGTCGCGCGTCGCCATCGACCGGTACCTGCCGGCCGTCGTGGCGCTCGGCACCACGGGCCGCATCGGCTGGCGCCTGCACAACACGACCGGCCGCACCGTGCACGTGCGGTTCTCCGACGAGCTGGCACCGTCCCTGCGCGCCGGCAGCCGGTTCGTGACGGTGCGCCTGCCCGCCCACGCCGAGGCCGACGCCTCGACCGAGCTGCGGCCGGCGCGCCGGGGACGGTTCACGGTTGCGCTGTTGACGGTGCGCGTGCTCGGACCCTTGGGGCTGGCGGGCCGCCAGCGCGTGCGCCGCCGCCCCCAGGTGCTGCGGGTCTATCCGTCGTTCCGCTCCAAGAAGGACGCCGAGCTGCGCATCGACCGGGCGCGGATCCTCGAGGTCGGTCTGCGGTCGGCGCGCGGGCGTGGCGGCGGCACCGACTTCGACCAGCTCCGGGAGTACTCGGTCGACGACGAGTTCCGCAGGATCGACTGGGCGGCGACGGCGCGCCTGGGCAAGCCGATCGTGCGGACGTTCCGTGCCGAGCGGAACCAGACGGTGATCTGCCTGCTCGACAACGGGCGCGTCATGGCCGGGCGCGTCGCCGGCGTCCCGCGCGTCGAGCACGCCATGGACGCGGTGCTGGCCGTGACCACGGTGGCCACGCGGCTGGGCGATCGTGCCGGGCTGGTCGCCTTCGACCGGCAGGTGCGCGCCGTCGTCGAGCCGGGCCACACCCGGGCCCAGCTGGGGCGGGTGACCGAGGCCATGTACGACCTGCAGCCGATGCTGCAGGAGTCCGACTACCTCGGGGCCTTCGTCGAGACGCTGGCGCGGTTTCGCCGGCGGGCGATGCTCGTGGTGCTGACGGATCTCGTCGAGCAGGCCGTCGTCGAGTCGCTGCTGCCGGCGATGCCGGTGATCGCCCGGCAGCACCTGGTGCTGATCGGTGCGGTCCGTGACCCCGACGTCGTGCGGTGGGCCGCCGAGCGTCCCGCCGACGCCGACGACGTGTACCGCCAGGCGGCTGCCCTGCGCGCCATCGAGGAACGCCGCCGGACCGTCGCGCGACTCATGGCCTCCGGTGCCACCGTCGTCGACGCCGCGCCCGGGCGCCTGGCGCCGGCGCTGGCCGACGCCTACCTCGACGTGAAGGCGGCGGGCCGACTCTGACCGCTCCGGGAACGGCGGGTCAGGCGTCGAGCGATGGGGTGGCGACGGCGCTCGTCGTGGTGTCGAGCACGAGGTCGTCGAGCGTCAGCTCGTCGTCCCACGTCCGGGGCCGCTCCCCGAGGCCCCCGGTCAGCCCGAGCGCCGTCGCTTCGCGGCCCTGCGTGCGGATGTAGATGATGAAGGCGATCCACCCCAGGGCACCGATGCCGACGCGGGCCCATACGGGCAGCCCGCTGCCGGTGATGAACCCCTCGATGACGCCGGAGGCGATCAGCATCACGGCGCAGCCGAGCACCACGACCATCAGGCGCCGTCCCTCCTCGCGCAAGGCGTCGCCCCGGCGCCGATCACCCGGCGCCACGAGCGCCCACCCCAGCGCCAGGCTGGCGCCGCCCGCCACGACGATGGCGCTGAGCTCGAGCATGCCGTGGGGGAGGATGAAGCCGAGGAAGCGCCAGCCGTCGCCCGCTTCGGTCATCCACGCCGCCACCTCGCCCACCGACATGCCGTTGATCAGCAGGATCAGAACCGGGCCGAGGAACGGCAGGACGATGCCCATGCCGAAGACGGTGAACGTGACCCGGATGTTGTTGGTCGTCACCTCGGTGAAGAACACAGCGCCCGGGTCGTAGTACTGCTCGAAGCGGTTGCGGACGTAGTCGCGCCGCAACGATGCCGGCGCCGACGCGTCCATGGCGACCGGGTCGCCGATCAACCACAGCCACACGAGCACGGCCGGCAGGAACATGAGCACCGCGCTGACCCAGACGAAGCGTCGTGACCGGTAGACCGCCACCGGGAAGGTCCACCGGAAGAAGTCGAGCAGCACCCGGGCGCTGGTCGAGCGGCGCCCGTAGATGACGGCGTTGGCGCTGGCGACGAGCCGCGTGAGGCGGGCCGTGAGCGCGGCGTCGGCGTAGCGCGTCCGCGCGTAGCTCAGCTGCGCCGACGTGCGCTGGTACAACGCCACCAGCTCCTCGAGCTCGGTCGGGCTGAGGTCGCCGGCCGAGCGACCGGCACGCCGGGTCAGGTCCTCGAGCCGGGACCAGGCGCCCGCGTTGGTCGCCAGGTAGGAGTCGATGTCCACGCCCGCCAGACGCTACCGCTGCGGCGCTCGGCCTGTCGGGAGGGCGGCGCCGCGAGGGGCGATGGCGCACGGCACGGCCGAGGCGTCCTAGCGTGCGGGCCGATGGGTGCCGTCATGACGACCGGTGTGGTCACGCCCGAAGCCGTCCTGTTGGACTTCGACACCGCCGGCGCGGGGTCGCGCACGCTGGCCGAGGTCATCGACGTCCTGCTCCAGATCATCGTGCTGCTCGTGGCCACGGTGGCGCTCGGGAGCGCGGCGACGGCGTTGGCGGGCGCCGAGTGGGTCGCCATCGTGTTCGGCCTCATGCTCTACCTGGCCATCCTCGTCGGCTATCCGGTGGCGATGGAGACGCTGTGGGGCGGGCGGACGCTCGGCAAGGCGGCGTTGGGCCTGCGGGTGGTCACGGTCGAGGGTGGACCGGAGCGCTTCCGCCATGCGCTGATCCGGGCGGTGATCGGGCTGGTGGAGATCTGGGTCTTCCTCGGTCTGCCGGCGCTGTTGGCCGTCACGTTCTCGAAGCGCAACCAGCGCCTCGGCGACATGGTCGCCGGGACGTTCGTGCTGCGCGAGCGCGACGCCCTCAAGGCGGGGAAGACGGCCCAGGGGTTCCTGCCGCCACCCGGGTACGAGGCCTATGCCGCATCGATCGACACGACGGTCCTGAGCGAGCGGGCGTACCAGGTGGTGCGCACGTTCCTGCTGCGCGCCAACGCGCTCACGGGCAGCGCCCGGCAGTCCCTCGGCATCAACCTGGCCAACGCCGTCGCCGGGGACCTGCGGCACGACCCGCCGGCCGGCATGCCACCCGAGTTGTTCCTGGTGTGCGTGGTCGCCGCCTTCCAACGCCGGCACGGCGTGTTCGTGGCCCCGGCATCGCCGGTGATGCCGATGCCGCCGGGGTCGATGCCACCGGGGTCGGGCTGGGGTGGCCCGTCGGCGCCGTCCGTGCCGATGGCCTGGGGCGGTCCCGCGCAGCCGCCGCCGGCCGGTCCCGGGGTGCCGCCGAACGGTTGACGGGTGTCCCGCCGGCCGGCGGGCACGGGCCGGGTGGTCGGTAGCCTGGCCCGGTGCCGTACCTCGACCACGCCGCCGGATCGCCGCTGCGCCCCGAGGCGCGCCGCGCCCTGCTCGAGGCGTACGACGCAGCGCACGGCAATCCGGCGGGCGCCCATCGCGCCGCTCGCGCCAGCCGGCGCGTGCTCGACGACGCGCGCGAGGTCGTCGCCGCCGCCGTGGGCGCGCACCCCACCGAGGTCGTGTTCACCTCCGGGGGCACGGAGGCCGACAACCTGGCGGTGCTCGGCGCGCTGGACGCCACGGGCGGGGTCGCGGTGTGCAGCGCCGTCGAGCACCATGCCGTGCTCGACCCGGTGCTGGCGCGCCGTGCGGTCGCCGGCGACGTCGACGTCACGGCGGGCGTCGGGCGGGACGGCGTCATCGACGCGGCGGACCTCGCCGCCGTGCTCGACCGGCTGGCGGCGCAGCAGCGTCCGGTGGCGGTCGTGTCGGTGATGGCGCTCAACAACGAGGTCGGCACCATCCAGCCGGTGGGCGCGCTGGTCGAGGTCGTGCGTCGGCACGCGCCGGGTGCGCTGGTGCACTGCGACGCCGTGGCCGCCGCGCCGTGGCTCGACCTCGCCGACGTGACGGCCGGTTGCGACCTCGTGTCGATCAGCAGCCACAAGGTCGGCGGTCCGCCGGGCGTCGGGGCGCTCGTCGGTCGGGACACGGCGCTGCGTCGCCTGGCGCCGCGCCAGCTCGGCGGCGGCCAGGAGCGCGGGGTGCGCCCCGGCACGCAGGACGTGGCGGGCGCCTCGGCCTTCGCGGCGGCGTTGACGGCGACGGCGCAGCATCGGCCCGTCGAGGTGCCACGCGTGTCGGCGCTGCGCGCGCACCTGCTGGCAGGTCTGCGCGCCGCGGTGTCCGGGCTGGTGGCGACCGTCCTCGACGGCGGGGCGCCGGTGTCGCCCGGCAGCTGCCACGTGTGCATCCCGGGCGTGCACAGCGACGAGCTGCTCTTCCTGCTCGATCGTGACGGCGTGGCGGCGTCGGCCGCGTCGGCGTGCAGCAGCGGCGCCCAGCTGCGTTCGCACGTGTTGGCGGCGATGGGTGTCGAGCCGGCGACCGCCTCGGGTGCGCTGCGCCTCTCGCTCGGCTGGTCGACGACCGATGCCGACGTCGACGCCGCCGTCCACGCCACCGCCAGGGCCGTGGACCGGCTCCGCCCGTTCGCCGAGGTGGCGCCGTGAGCCGCGTGCTCGTCGGCCTCTCCGGCGGCGTCGACTCGTCGGTGGCGGCGGTGCTGCTGCGCGACGCAGGCCACGACGTCGTCGGCGTGACCATGCGGCTGTGGGGCGGCGAGGGCGACCAGGGCTGCTGCTCGGTCTCCGACGTCGACGACGCCCGGCGGGTGGCGCAGCAGCTCGACATCGACTTCGCCGTCTTCGACTTCTCCGATGCCTTCGATCGCCACGTCGTCGAGCCGTACGTGGCCGAGCACGGCGCCGGCAGGACGCCGAACCCGTGCGTGGAGTGCAACCGCCACCTCAAGTTCGATCGTCTGCTGCGCCGCGCCGAGGCGTTGGGGTTCGATGCCGTCGCCACTGGACACCACGCCCGCGTGGTCGGCGACGGGCCGCATCGACGCATCGCCCGCGGCGCCGATGCGGCCAAGGACCAGTCCTACGTGCTGGCCATGCTGACCCAGCCCGTGCTCGAACACCTCCTGCTGCCGATCGGCGACCTGACCAAGGAGCAGGTGCGCACCGTGGCGACTGCCGCCGGGTTGCGGACGGCCGCCAAGGCCGACAGCCAGGACGTGTGCTTCGTCACTGCCGCCGACGGCCGCCGACGGTTCCTCGAACCGCGCCTGGCGCTGCACCCGGGGACGCTCGTCGACGCCGGTGGCACCGCGGTCGGGTCCGTGGACGCCATCGAGCTGGTGACGATCGGCCAGCGCAAGGGCCTGGGGCTCGAGGGCGGCGATGCGCCGCGCTACGTCGTCGACGTCGACGTGAGCCGCCGGCAGGCGGTCGTCGGCCGGCGCGGCGACCTGGACGCCGCCACCGTCGAGCTCGAGGCCGTCGTGTGGTCCGCCGAACCCGTCGACGGCGCGGTCCTGGCGCAGACGTCGGCGCACGGCGCGGCGTCCGAGGCCACGCTGGCCGTCGACGACCCGGGCCGACCCGGGTTGATCGCCGACGGCGGGGGCGCCGCGCTCGGGCGGTGGCTGACCCCCGGCGAGCTCGCCGGGACGGGCCGGGTGCGGCTGCAGTGGGACGCCCCGCAGCGCAGGGTGGCGCCGGGACAGACGGTGGCGCTGTACCGGGCCGACCGTGTCGTCGGCTGTGGCATTGCCGTGTGAGCGATCACTTCGCCGCCGTACGTTGCTCAGCCGACGGGGAGGCGGCGTCGCTCGGCCTCGGCGAGGAGCCGGCCCGGCCGGGTCGGCGTGAACAGGATCGCCTCGGCACCGACGGGCTCGACCACGGCCCCGGTGCCGGGACGGCGACCCGGGCGGGGTGACACGACGATCGGATCGACGAACCGCGCCTCGAGCGCCAGCCCCGCCGCGCCCGCCGTCAGGTCGAGCGCTTCGCTGTCGGCGGTCGCCGGGCCCAGGTGCGCCAGCTGACGCCGCGGCGCCATCACCGACTCGGTGACGGCGGAGAAGTCGTGCAGCACGGTGCCGGTGGGGACGAGCACGAACCATCGGCGGTGGAGTCCGTGGACCGCCCGCGCCGCCACCACGGCCGCCGGCCATCCGACGACGAGCGCCACCCCACCGGCGACCCAGCGTTCGGCCGCCAGGAGGAGGGGACCGGCGAGCGCGCCGCCGACGACGACGAGCCACGCCAGCTCGATGGGGCCGAACAGCAGCGCCGACGGCGCGCGCAGCAGGTAGCGCCGCTCGTCGCCGTAGGCCGAGCCGTTCACGAACACGGCGCCGACGGGCGCCGACAGCACCACGACGGCGGCGAGGGCGGCGAGCGCCGTGCCGGCCGCGTGCACCAGATCCAGCGCCCCCACGTCGCGCGCCGCCACCGCGGCGCCGGCGAGCAACGCCACGGCAACGGCGCCGGGCACGACGAGGCGCGCCACGGTCAGGCTGACGGTGGTCGGCACCAGCAGGGCGACGAGCGCCGCCGCCCACACCACCCAGGCGGCGCCGCTGTCGAGCACCTGTGCCGTGCGACCCGCGTCGGTGAGCGCCTCGGCGATCAGCGCGCCCAGGGTGAACGGCAGTGCCGCCCAGGCCACGACGGCCATCCAGCGCAGGGCGCGATCGGCAGGCGTCGTACGAGCGACGACGCCGCCGGCGGCGGCGGCGGGTGGGTGGACGGCGGATCCCATCCGGTCGAGATTTGCCCAGGCGGTGCGCCGGTCGCTAGTTCTAGGTCGCCCTGCGGCATCGGGGTTCAGGTGGTGACGCGGCACACCGATGCATTGGGCACGACGGCGGGGGACCGTCGGGGACGAGGAGCGGACGTGGGCGACAGCGTCGACCAGCACACGGCGGGAGCGGCCGGCGACCGGCGCGTCGCGCTCCCCGTGGGCCTGGCGACGGGCATCGGCAGCCTCCCGCACGTCGACCCGTCCGAGGCGGTCGACTTCGTGCTGCGTCACACGCCGCGCCTGCCGTCGGCGCCCTCGCTGCCGGCGCGGTCGCGGCGCGAGGGGATGATCGGCCAGGCGGCGCACGGGGTGCGGGGCATCACCGTCTGCGACGACGGTTCGCTGCTCATCGACGACGCGGCCATCGACCCGGAGGCGCCGCTCGACGACGACGGGTTCGGCTCGGACAGCTACGTCGGGCTGCGCGCCTTCGTCAACGCCGTGTCCGATCGGCGTGGTCCGATCAAGCTGTCGCTCACCGGGCCGGTGACCTTCGGTGTGGCGCTGCACGCGGCGGGGCTCCCGGGGGACCTCGCCTTCCGCGTGGCGTCTACGGCCGTGCGCGCCCGGGCGCGGGCGTTGCTGAACCTGCTGTCGGCGCGCGTGCCGCAGGCGCAGCTCGTCGTCTTCGTCGACGAGCCGGCGCTGGGCTCGGCGATGGTGCAGGACTTCCCGATCGGCCCGCTCGACGCCATCGACCTGACCTCGGGCGTGCTCGCCGCACTCGAGCCCTACGCCATCACCGGCCTGCACTGCTGCGGGCCCGCCGACTGGAAGCTGCTGCTCGAGGCCGGGCCGAACATCTTGTCGGCACCGACCACCGTCGGGCTGGAGTCGGCAGCCTTCGCCCTGGCGCCGTTCCTCGAGCGCGGTGGTTGGGTGGCGTGGGGCGCCGTCCCGACCGACGGCCCGCTCGGGACGACGGTCGATCGCCTGTGGCGCCAGCTCTCGCTGCTGTGGTGCACCCTCGTGACCGACGGTGGCTGCGACCCGGTTCGCCTCCGGACCCAGGCGATGATCACCCCCGCCTGCGGGCTGTTCCACCACGGCGTGACGCAGGCGGAGCACGTCGCCACCTTCACGGGACGTCTGGCGGAGCGACTGCTCGACCAGGCGATCGGCGTGCGCCTGCAGGTCGGCGCCTGAGCCGTCTCGTGCGTCATCCCCTCACCGCCGTGGCCCGGCCTGGGTGTCGGTGGGGCCCCGTAGGATGCGCCCGATGGCCGAGGACCTGACACCGCCCGGCGCGCTGCCCGACGGCGCGCGCGACGCGCTCGACCCGGCGGGGCGCGCCGATGCGCTGCGCGAGCAGATCCGCCACCACAACCGCCTGTACTACGAGCAGGACGCCCCGACCATCCCCGATGCGGACTACGACCTGCTGGTGCGCGAGCTGCAGGCCATCGAGGCCGCGCACCCCGACCTCATCACGCCGGACTCGCCGACGCAGCAGGTCGGCGGGGCGGCCGTCACCACGTTCGCCCCCGTCACCCATGCCGTGCCGATGATGTCGCTCGACAACGCCATGGACGTGGACGAGCTCCAGGCCTGGGGGGCGCGGGTGCGCAAGGGCCTCGGCGTCGACGACGCCACACCGGTGGGCTACGTGTGCGAGCTCAAGATCGACGGCCTCGCCATCTCCATCCGCTACGAGGGCGGCCGGCTCGTCCAGGCGGCTACGCGGGGCAACGGGCGCGTCGGTGAGGACGTCACCCCCAACGTCGCCACGATCGGCGTCGTGCCCGACCGGCTCACCGCCGCGGCGGGCATCGCCGCGCCGGACGTGCTCGAGGTGCGCGGTGAGGTCTACCTGCCCATCGCCGAGTTCGACGCCATCAACGCCGCCCAGGCGGCGGCCGGCCTGCCGAGCTACGCCAACCCCCGCAACACCGCCGCCGGGTCGCTGCGCCAGAAGGACGCCGGCGTGACCGCGTCGCGGCGGCTGGCGTTCTGGTCGTACCAGCTCGGCGAGGTCGTCGGTGGCCCGACCTTCGACACCCACCACGAGAGCCTCGAGCTCCTCGGTGCGCTCGGCCTGCCCGTCAACCCCGAGGTGCAGGTGCTGGCGACGCTCGACGAGGTCTATGCCTACTGCCGGCACTGGCAGGAGCATCGCCACGACCTCGGCTACGAGATCGACGGCGTCGTCGTGAAGCTCGACGACCTCGCCCGGCGGGCGGAGCTCGGCACGACGTCCAAAGCACCGCGATGGGCGATCGCCTACAAGTTCCCCCCGGAGGAGCGC
>CAZYKR010000156.1:0-10142 GCA_964648005.1 uncultured Iamiaceae bacterium | reverse complement strand
CTTGAGCTTCTGCAGCGTGCGCGCCGAGATCTCCTGGCTGGTGTAGGCCTTGCCGTCGATGTCGATGGACCAGTTGGTGCCCATGTGGCGCTTGACGGACCGGATCGTGCGGTCCGGGTTGGTGATCGCTTGGCGCTTGGCGATCTCGCCGACGAGCACCTCGCCGTTCTTGGCGAACGCCACCACCGACGGGGTGGTGTGCGAGCCCTCCGAGTTGGGGATGACGACGGGGTCGCCGCCTTCGAGCACCGCCACCACCGAGTTGGTGGTGCCGAGGTCGATGCCGACTGCCTTGGCCATGGTGTGTCTCCTGTGGTCTGTCTGTGCGTTGCGTTCTTCTGGCCCGCGGCGTCGGGTGACGCCGGGGCGATCCGGTGGCAACCTAGCGGGGTCGTGTGACCGGCGCACCGTTGCTTCGTGTCGATACATCATAAAACTTGAGTCGAGGATTAGCAACTTTGGTCGGGAGGTTTCGTTTGCCCGACACGCCGGGCGTTCGGGAGACTGCTGCGCATGACGCATCGCCTCGTCCTCGTCCGCCACGGCCAATCCGAGTGGAACCTCAAGAACCTCTTCACCGGGTGGTGGGACGCCGATCTCACCGAGAAGGGCATCGCCGAGGCGCGCCAGGGCGGGCGTGACCTGCTCGAGGCGGGCATCGCCCCCGACGTGTTGCACACGTCGCTGCAGACCCGGGCCATCCGCACGGCGAACCTCGTGCTCGACGAGCTCGGCCGGCTGTGGCTACCGGTACGGCGGTCGTGGCGCCTCAACGAGCGCCACTACGGCGACCTCACCGGCAAGGACAAGGCCGAGACGCTGCAGAAGTACGGCGAGGAGCAACTCAACGAGTGGCGCCGCTCCTACGACGTGCCGCCCCCGCCCATCGCCGCTGACAACCCGTACGACCCGGCGGCCGACCCCCGCTACGCCGACCTGGCGTCGGACGTGCTGCCGGCGTCGGAGTGCCTCGAGGACGTGGTGGAGCGGATGCTCCCCTACTGGTACGACGCCATCGTGCCGGATCTCGGCGCGGGCAAGACCGTGCTGGTCGTGGCGCACGGCAACTCCCTGCGGGCGCTCGTCAAGCACCTCGACGGCATCTCCGACACGGCGATCGCCAAGCTGAACCTGCCGACGGGCGTGCCGTTCGTCTACGACCTCGACGCCGACTTCCGCCCCACCGAGTCCGTCGACGTGCTCGACCGGGCCGTGGGCGATGTCGAGGCGGCCAAGGCCGCCGCCGAGGCGGTCGCCAACCAGGCCAAGGGCAAGTAGGCCAAGGGTAGGTAGGCCAAGGGCAGGCAGGTCGATCCCGCGGGTCGGGTGGACACCGCGCAGTCGATCAGGCGACGGCGCCGATGCCCTTGACGCCGAGGTAGATGCCGAAGGCGAACGACACGACGGCGGCGACCGTCTTCTGGTGTGCGGTGATGGCGGCGCGCAGCTTGCGCAACGGTTCGACAGCCCGGTCGCCGAATACCACGACCGCGAGCAGCGGCACCCAGGCGAGCGCCATGGTGATGGTCCACAGCAACACGACGACGGCGATCTTCTGGAGGGTGTCGACGGTCGACACGGCGACGTCCTTCACCGCCGGCAGGTAGAGCACCAAGGTCGAGAAGTTGGTGAGCATGGCGCCGGCGCCGACGGCGAACCACTCCCCGGCGTGGGCGGCCGCCTGCGCCTTGGCCGATGGATCCTTCGGCGGCTTCGGCGGCGTGACGAGCGCGCGCACGCCGAGGCCGAGCAGCGCCAGGCCGGCGACGAGGTCGAGCCAGCCGAAGAAGGCGTTGGGTTGCGCCTGGGCGGTCGACACCGGCTTGATCACGACATAGGCGAAGACGCTGAAGCCGGCGAGCACGATGCCGGCGCCGAGAGTGAACACGGCGCTGCGCACCCGGCCATACGTGGCGTCGGAGAGCAGCATCAGGTTGAGGATGAGGATGGTCGGGCTGATCGCGGCGCCGAGCGCCAACGGCAGCACGTGCGCCAGCAGGTCCCCCATCGAGCGAGACGCTACTTGGCGGGCGCCGTTCGCTTGCGGGTGCCTCCGGCCTTGGGCTTCGGGGCGGTGCGGCGCTTCGACGCCGGCTTGGCCTTGGCGTTGGCGGCGCCTGGCGCTGCTGGTGGTGCCGCGAGCAGGGTGGCCACGACGTCGCGCACCTCGCGCACCGGCGCGCTCGAGCCGGTGCCCCGGCCGAGCAGGATGGCTCCTTCGATGGCGGCGATGGCGGTCGTGGCCAGAGCGTGTGCCTGCTGCTCGGCGTGGCCTTCACTGACGAGTTGCCGGGTGAGGCCGTCCGTCCACAAGCGCAGCGCCCGACTCGTCGCTTCGGCGAGGGCGGGCTCGGAGGGCGCCGCTTCGGCAGCGACGACCGCGATGGCGCAGCCGTTGCCGGTGCCGCGGGCATCGAAGCCGTCCGCGACGCGGTCGAGGTAGGCCGCGACAGCGGCGGATGCGGAGCCGAGCTCCACGATGCCGTCGGCGAGCAGGCGCTCGACGTTGGTGCCGAACAGGTCGAGCGCCTCGGCGGCCAGCTGCACCTTGCCGCCAGGGAAGTGGAAGTACAGCGAGCCCTTGGGCGCATCGGCCTCGGCGACGATGTCGTTGAGCCCGGTGCCGTAGTAGCCCTGGCGGCGGATGAGGCGAGCGGTCGAGCGGATCATTCGCTCCCGGGTGTCGGTGGCCATGTGACGCATCCTACCACCACTATGACGACTGGTCTATTGACTATGACGACTGGTCTAGTTAGGTTGCGTGCAGGCCCGAACCATCCGGTCGGGTACCGAGGGAGGAGGCAGACCATGGCCTCGACTGTGCAGGACCTGCGGGCGTTCGGCCCGCGACCGGTTGTCGGCGGTGGCGCCGTGCGGGTGCGCCCCGCCCGGCCGACCGACGAGCCGTTGCTGGTGGCGCTCATCGAGCGGTCGTCTCCCGAGTCGGTGCGGCGCCGCTTCCACGGCGTCTTCGGCACGGCGGCACGCCGTGAGCTGACCCGAATCGCCAACCCGACGCACGCCCACCGGTCGTGGGTGGCGGTGGCCGACGGGCAGGTGGTCGGCACCGTCACGCTGGCCCGGGATCGGCAGGGTCGCTACGAGGTGGCGATCATCGTCGAGGACGCCTGGGCAGGGCGCGGCGTCGGCCGGCGGCTGATGGACGCCGTGCTGCGCGACGCACAACGGCAGGGCGTGCAGGAGTTGGTGGCCTGGATCCAACCCGAGAACCTCCGGGCGATCGCCTTCTTCCGGTCCGTGGTGCCCGGGGCCACGGGTGCCTTCATCGACGGGGATGTGGCGATGCGGGTGCCGGTGCCGGCAGCGGTGCTGCCGTTGCGGCCGGGCGTGGCTGCCGCTTCCGTCATCGACGGCGGCGCCACAGCGGACGGTGCACGGCTCCGCGTCGTCAGCGCGACGGCAGGTGGACCGCCAGCCACCGAGTCCCGGGCGCGCACCGCATGACCCGGTGCGGCGTGTGCGCCGGGAGCCACGCCCAGGTGCCAGGCGTCAGGTCGTGGGGCGTGCCGTCGAGGTCCAGCGTGGCGGCGCCGTCGAGCAGCACGACCCACTCGTCGTGGTCCTGGTCGTAGGGCGCGTCGTCGGCGGTCGGCGTGGACACGATGTGCTCGATGCAGGCGCCGGACGCGTGGGCGAGGAGGGCGTCGAAGCGCTCACCGTGCGACGGCGGGGTCGTGTCGAGGCGCCCGACGGCGGGGCGAGAAGGCTCGGCAGGGGCGGCGGGCTCGGCAGTTGCGGCAGGGTCGACGGCGGGGCCGTCGGTCACGGATGCGACCAGTCGCGGTCCGGGTTGGCCGGCGGGAGGTTGAAGCCGTCGACCGGCGACCACTTGGTGGCGGCCAGGTCCTCGAGGACGTGGGTCATGTTGAGCAGGTCCTCTTCGTAGGAGAACTTACCGTCGCCGGCGTAGAGCAGGTGCGAGTAGCCGGACTGCACCGCCGGCGAGCCGTCGGGCCGGGTGCCGGGGATGATCTGGGTCCACTTGATCACGACGTGGTCGCCGTCGATGGCGGTGAACTCGATCGGGAAGCGCCAGTCGTCGAGACCGACCATCGACTCGCGCATGAAGGTGCGGATCTCGTCGGCGCCCTGGATGCGGCCCCACGCCGGGTCGCTGTAGATGGCGTCGTCGGTGAACAGGTCGGCGAGGTCGGGCCAGTCGGCCTCGCCCCGCTCGATGCGCTCACGTAGGTCGACGTACGCGGCGACGGCGGCTTCGATCTCTTCGCGGGGGTGGGACATGGCGTGGACCTCGGTGCGCTCGGTCGTCGGCTACGGAGGTGCAGCTGCGTCGGCTCAGCCGTGTCGGCTCAGCCGTGTCGCTCAGCTGCGGGCGATGTTCTCGAGCTGCTCGATGACGGCAGCGGTCGAGCCGTCCTCGGCGTCGTGGGCGACGAAGAGCAGGCCTTTGGCACTGCACGCCTTGCAACCGAGCGCGAACACGTGGCCTTCGCCGGCGGCGTTCTGGTAGCGGAGCATCCCGCCGACGGCGACGTCGGCGACGGTCTCGTCGGCGCCGCACTCCATGCAGACGATCATGCCGTCCTCCATGCCGAAGCCCGCCGAGGTGAAGCCTGCGGCCTCGAGCTCGGCGACGGCCTCGGTGAAGGTGGCAGCACCCGTTTCGCCCATGCGTCCGTTCCCCCTGTCGATGGTGTCCCGCCTTGGTGGCGACACCGTACTGCGCCATCGTCGGGCGTGCGGCGGGGACTCCTGCAGCCGCCGCCGGGTTTCGGATCGACCGGCGCGGACGGCGTCGCGTACACTGCCTCCTCCAACCCAGCGCTCGTAGCTCAATTGGATAGAGCATCTGACTACGGATCAGAAGGTTGGGGGTTCGAGTCCCTCCGAGCGCGCTGAAGTCCCAGGTCATGTGCCTGTGGACTGGACGGACTGAAGTTCCTCCGGCCTTTTGGCACTCCATTGGCACTCCGGCGGCTTAGTAGCCGAGGAGGCAGCCGATGCGAGGGACGATCCAGAAGCGCGGGAACGAGAGCTGGCGGGTGAAGGCCTACGTCGGCCGGGACAGCACCGGGACGAAGCGGTACGCGTCCCGGACGGTGCGCGGGACGCGCCGGGACGCCGAGCGGGAGCTGTCCCGGTTGCTCGTCGAGGTCGACGAGGAACGCTTCGTGGCGAGCCCGGCGATGACGTTGGACGACCTCCTCGACCGGTGGCTCGAGGTCAAGCGCCAGCACGTCGAGCCGTCGACGTGGTCGAACTACGAGTGGATCGCCCGGAGGTACGTCCGCCCTGCGCTCGGCGACCGCAAGATCGGCGCGCTGCGCGCGATCGATCTCGGAATCCGCGCAACGACGCCCGCAATCGGGGAGCTAGCCCCGTCGTAGGGTCAGGTGCGTAGTCCATGAACAACCCGAGGAGTCGCGGTGGACAACGCCGAGCTTCGAGACCTGCTCGACGACCATGCCGACGTACTACGTGCGCGAGGCTTCGACGTTCGGGCGGTCGATGTCGCGCCGCCGGCCACGAGTGAGGAGGTCGACATCGTGGAGGCATCGCTGGGCCTCGTCCTGCCGGCAAGCTCCCGGTCGGCCCTGACCACGCTCTCCGCGAAGATCGACTGGTCCTGGTGGACCGATCGAAGGTTCCCGCCGCCCTACGACGGCATCTTCAGCGGCGAACTCCGTTGGTCGCTCGACACCCTCGTTGAGATTCAAGTCGACTACAGGGGTTGGGTCGACGCCTGCTTCTCGAACCCGGACGACCCCTACGACGTCGTGTGGCACAACAAGCTCGCGTTTCTCCAAGTCCCCAACGGCGACCAGTTCGCGATTGACCTCGATCCCGCAAGCGCGGGTGCCGTCGTCTACCTGAGCCACGACGACGGCGAGGGCCACGGCTATGTGCTCGCCGATTCGCTCGCCGACCTGGTCGACCGGTGGGCACCACTGGCGTGTCCAGGGTCCGAAGACTGGCAATGGCTCCCGTTCGTTCCTTGGGATGAGGGTCCGATCGACCCAACGTGTCCGACCGCCCGCGGCTGGATCGAACTGATCGGCTTGCGTGACGACCCGCCCCGCACACATCCGGTCGCTCCGTCTACCGAGCACATCGACGGGCTACTTCAGCAGTTCCGCGGCTCCCCTGCCTCGAACGAAGGCCGACACGCCGGCCGTCGGGCGCTCAAGTGCTGTGGTCCCGACCGATTCGAGGACGTGCTGGAGCTCCTCGGTAGCAACGACCCCGGGTTACAGGAGATCGCTGCGAAGCTGCTCGGCGAGTGGAAACGTCGCGACGCCGTCCCTGCACTCACCGAGACAGCTCGCAGGGGTACCCGCAACGGGCGGCTTGCAGCCATCGCTGCCCTGCGCCGGATCCCAGGCCCTGAGGCTGCTGCGGCGATCATGGCGTTGCGGTCCGAACTGGGCGAGGACTGGGTTCCGAACCCTCGCTGACCCCCTGCCGTAGATGACAGCGGTCCGACGCACGGGGAGGCACGTCATTGCTCAGCCGCCGCCGTGCGTGGCCGGGACGTCGTGCCAGCAGGTTTCCCGGTGGAAACCTGCCAGTGTTTGCGCGCTGGATTCGTTGGTGGGTTGGGCACTCTCGGTGGCGGAAGAGCTCGCACTGGCGAGGCCGAAGCCGATGACGGTCGGTCACGACTGGGCCGTACCTAAAGTGATCGGCCGATCGCTTTGCTTGCGGCCGCCACAGCGCAAGAACGCTTTACCTCGCCCCGCTCGGGGTTGGACCGGGCAGGCTGTCGACGGACACCGCCCGATGAGTCAGCTCGTGGGCAGCAGCCGTCGGACCATCTCGGCGAACCGCGGGACGCCGGCGTGCTCGAGGTCGTCCACCAGGTCCTGTGGCGTCTTCGGTGGTCTCGTCTTCTCCGCAGCCAGCCGGACGAGGGTATCGACCACCTCGCCGGGCAACTCCTGGACGATCTCGCACAGGTAGCTATCGGGATCGGTGACCCGCACGCCCCGCTTGGCAAGCGGCCCCGGCGGGAAGTCCTTCGCGTTGTTGGTGAGGATCATGCACGGTTGACTGGCGACGGCGGCGGCCATGTGGGCGTGATCGTCAGGATCCTTGCCGGGCATCTCCTCGATGAGGTGCTCGTACTCGTCACGCTCGACCTTGCTGTCCTCGAAGAACCCTCGGACCGCGTTCGTGATCTGGGCTGCGGACTCCGGTGAGCGCTTGTGCTCCCGGACGATGACCCGCTCCCACTCGTCGAGCAGGTCGTCGGTCCAGATCACCTCGTGAATGCTGTCCTCGCTCAGCGCCAGGAGGAGATCCATCACCGAGAAGGGGAACAGAACGTTGCTGTCCGCGAAGACGCGACCCATCAGTACGGGAGGCCGGCTTCCTCCACCGCCGCCGCGATCCGCCGTCGCCCTTCCTTGCGCCGCTCACGCTTCGCCTGGAACGCCAGGACGTCCGACAACAGCACCCGCCGGTGCCGGCTGCGTGGCAGCCGTTCCGAGGGGATCTCGCCGTCGTCGAGCAGCCGGACGACGAAGGGCCTGGACAACCCGAGCAGCTCGGCCGCTTCGGCTGGCGTGAGGCTCACCTCCGACGGGAGCACGGTCACTGCGTGACCGTCGGCCATCTCGTCGGCCGATGCTCGCAGCACCTCGACGAGGGCCCGCGGCAACGGGACCGACGAACCGTCCGGGAGCTGGAGCATGAACGAACGGGTCCGGCCGCGCACGGCACGAGCGACGTCGGCGGCCGACTCGCGCTCCGCCTTCTTCGGCTCGACCCGCACCGCACTCGACAACACACTCGACCGTGCCATCCCGGCACCTCCTTATCTGCAACAACCGTAACCGGCCTCCGTCCCGGTCGCTACCGGGAACTCGACCGGGAACCCAATCGGGAACGTCCCGGACGCTGCCAGGACCACCGGGACTTGGCACTCCGATTGGCACTCCGCTAGCCATCACGGGCCCGGATTCGCCGGCACCCACCAAACCACGCAGCCCACCGGACCTGCTACAACAGCAGGAGACAACACCAACCGGACCCGTCGGATGCGCCTACGGATCAGAAGGTTGGGGGTTCGAGTCCCTCCGAGCGCGCTGAAGACCGACCGCCACGTCCCAGATCGCGCGGGCACCTGCAATCGGTGATGGACGGGTCTGATCGGATCTGGCTTCGAGCGCAGCGGATCGGCCGATCGGCCATCATGCAGGTCAGCATCGAGCTGCTACGCGCCAGAAGGAGACGAGTCCATTGCCTGCATTCCCGTTGGACGAACTGAAGGAAGCCTTCGAGATCTTCTGCCGTGTTGGCAACGAGTGCGCAGCGATCGACGACTACAACGCCTTCGCCGACCTCTTCACCGAGGACTGCCTCTACATCGAGCACTTCTACGGGACGATGCGTGGGCGCGAGGCGGTGCGGGACTGGATCGTCCCGCTCATGCGCGAGTACCCGATCAGCGAGATGGAGCGGTACACCAACGACTGGGAGTACTTCGACGAGGCGAACGGCAGGGTGCTGTTCTGTCCGCGGACCCACATGGCTGACCCCGGCGATGGCAGCCAGCACTCGGAGGTCAACTGGAGCCTCGTCGAGTACGCCGGCAACGGGCTGTGGTCGATGGAGGAAGACATCTACAACCCGGAGGAGTGGGGCACCCTGCTGAAGAACTGGCTGGCAGCCAAGCGGAGTGCGGCCGGCTGAGGAGCGGCACCGCCTCGCCACCCGAGGGTGATCCGACTCTCCGACCTTCCATCCGCGAACAACCACTCCAAGCGAACGCGCGACGATTGCGCGGTGGAGGACGTCGTGGCAGTCGAGCTTGTCACCGCGAGCGGTGGCCCTCACTTCGTCATGACCTTCGGACGAGTGCAAGATCCGGTCGATCCGACCGACCTCGAGGCCATTGTTCTCAGCCACGCGAGCATGTTCGGGCTCGCGGGCGCTACGGCAGCGAGGGCGTGTGGCTCACTGCGGGAAGCGAGCGGAGCGCCGTACTTCTTCGAGGGACTCATCCACTTCGCTGCGTGCACGGCGGAGATGCGGGCGACCGACGACGGCGAAGACTGGGGCGACAGGATCGACCACGAGATGCGCGCGGGACGCCACCTCTACTACCTCGGATCCTTCGACGAGCTGACGCAAGTCGACTGATTTCCGCTCCATCGAAGGCACTTCTGCCGACCAGACGACGTCGAGTCCGGCGTCACCTCGTCGACCGCGCGAGCGGCGTCGCCGGCCAAACTCGGAATCCTCCAACCCCGGGTCAACGGTAGGTTCGCTGGGCCCACTCCCGAGGAGGTCAGCGCGATGCGACGCGACTACGACGACGAGTCATCGTTTCGAGCCAATGAGCAAACGCCGTAAGGGGTTCCCTCAGCGAAGCACAGGTGAAGCGCGGCGACCGCGTCGTGCATGAGGACAAGGAGCTCGTCGAGAAGCTCGGACGTAACGGCCCCTGTCCCTGCGGATCGACACGACGCTTTCAAGAACTGCTGCATGCGCGACGGGCTCCACGACGGCTCCGGCCGGGCGTACTACCGGCGTTGATACACGAGACGACAACCATCGCGCCTGCGGACGTCACGCGAGTCCGCCCGACTTTCGCTACCCACGATCTCCACGCGGCTTTGGTCTGGGACGCCTTGCGCTGGCGAATGGCGTCTTCACTCCCGCATTTCGGGCTCTCCGGCGTTGGGGTAGGGAGAGCGGGTTCGGATTTGGTGGTGATTGGCGTTGTGGCCAGCTGACGCCGCCGGTGTGGAGCAGCACGCGGAGTCGGTAGTTCTCGAAGGCGCGGAACCCGTGCCCGCATCGGTTGACCTTCCACGTGTACGGGTTCAAGCCGTCGGTGGGGCCGGTGGACGCGCCGGTGGTGTGGTCGGCGAGGATCTCGCGTCTCCACGATCGCAGCGTCTTGCCCAACAAGACGACCTCAGGCACAACTTCGGCGAGACATCCGGCGATGGCCTTGTCGAACAGCTTCCAGCGCGTCGCGCCAGGACTCGGCGAGGCACACGTGTCGGACGGATTCCTTGTTCACAGGGCCGCAGTCGACGGGCTCGCGTTCAGCGCGGCCACCTGTCGTGTGGCCCTCGGATCCCGCCATGGCAGGATGCTTCACGGCTCCGAGTCCGGTGGCCAGGAGATGATGGGGAACGCGATGGACA
>CAZYKR010000155.1:0-10182 GCA_964648005.1 uncultured Iamiaceae bacterium | reverse complement strand
CCCTCGATGGCGTCGGCGATGGCGCGCGCTGCAACGATCGGCTCCTCCAGCGGCCCGTCGTAGGCTGCGGGCTCGTTGTCGGGGGCGTCCCAGATCTCGGTGGCGAACGGGCCCGGCACGATGAGGCGGACGTCTACGCCCGTGTCCCAGAGGTCGAGCGCCAGCGACTCGCTCCACCCGCAGAGCGCGAACTTGGCGGCGCAGTAGGCGGCTTCGTGCAGGATGCCGAGCCGCCCGCCCGTGGACGACACGTTGACGATGACGCCGCGGTCACGCGCCAGCATCCGGTCCAGCACGGCGAGCGTCATGCGCACGGGGGAGTGGAAGTCGAGGTCCATCACGGCCGCCACGTCGGCGGCGCTGAGGTCGGTGACGGCGCGACGCATCGGCATGGCGGCGTTGTTGACGAGCACGTCGAGCCCGCCGAGGGCGTCCCATGCCTCGCGGGCGACGGCTTCGGCGCGCCCGAGGTCGGCGAGGTCGGCCACGAAGGCGGTGCAGGACGGGGTGTGCGCCCGGCAACGCTCGAGCACCTCGGCGAGGCGGTCGGCGCGGCGGGCGACGAGTCCGACGGTGGCGCCTCGCTCGGCGAGGTGCTCGGCGGTGGCGGCGCCGATGCCCGACGAGGCGCCGGTGACGAGGACGGTCGCGCCGGCCAGATCCATGTCAGCTCCCGGCGGCGGCGAGCGCCTTGTCGACGGCGGCGGCGAGGTCGTCGGTGGTCACGCCGAGGGCGGCGTCGGCCTGGTGGACGTCGTCGGCCTCGAACACGGCGGCGATGCGGGCTCGTCGGTCGTCGGCGTCGGCGGCCGACGCCCCGACGAGCGCCTCGGCCACACGGTCGATGACGTCGGGCGGACCGACGTGCATGTCGCCCGCCATCATGGCGTCGACGATCGTCCCGTCGGGGGCGAGGGCCACACCGGCACGGCACAGCTTGCGGCCCTTGTGGTTGCCGAAGCCGACGCGGGCGTCGGGGTGCGTCGCCGCCACGCGGGCGGCGAAGCGGTCGCCCGAGACCCGCCGCAGCGCGTCGGGGGTGCCCAGCTTGGCCGACACCTTGGACAGGCCGTACTGCTCGCCCTCGGTCAACCCGGTGGCGTCGAGCGCGATGCCGGCGCGGCCGAGGGCGGCGACGAGGGCGTCACGGAAGTCCTCGTAGCTGACCGGGTGCCCGGCGACCTCCTCGGCGGTGCAGACGTACTCGCGCATGTCCTTGACGGCCTTGTCCTTGAACTTGTCGTCGGGGATGCGCACGACCTGCAGGTACAGGTCGATGTCGGGCTTCGCCAGGTTCAAGAACCCGCCGACCGAGTTGCACACGACGATGTCCTGTGCCGTCAGGGCGCCGAGCTTGCGCCCGTGCCAGCGCATGTCCGAGCTGCCCTCGAAGGTCACCTCGCCGAGCCCGATCGCCGCCAGGGCGTCGAGCAGGATCGGCTGGAAGCGGGCGACGAGCGCGTCGAGGTCGGCGTAGCGCTCGTCGGTCTTGGGCAGCATGAACCCCCACATCGCCGCGCACTCGGCGCCGTAGAAGGCGGTGCCGCCGCCGTAGACCTGGCGACGGATCACCTCGACGCCCAGGTCGGCACAGCGGTCGAGGTCCAACGTGGCGTCGACGTCGTCGAACCAGCCGACGTTGAGGTGGGTCTGCCCCCACACGCTGGTCTGGGCGATGGGCTCGCCGTGCTCGGCGACCGAGCGCACCAACACCGGCATGGTCGCCCCGTTCTCGTACGGTCCTTGGCGATCGAGATCGAGGTAGCGCCAGCGTTCGGTCATGCGGGCACGATACCTGACACCAGTGTCAGCTTTCTCCTGGATCGCTGTCGGCCTGCTTGGCCCGCAGGTACTCGGCGGCACCGGCGAGGTAGCCGTCGAGGTTGGCGGCCTTACCCGACGCGATGTCGGCGAACCACGCCGGGACGTAGGCCTCGAACGCGCCCGATGCCAGCTGCTCGAGCAACGCCTCCGTGACGGCGGATGCCGGCAGGGCTTCGATGTCGTCGGCGTACGAGGGGTCGTTGTCGGGCAGGTCGAACAGCTCGGTGGCGATGATCCCCGGGTGCAAGACGTGTGCCGACACCGGGGTGTCCCACAGCTCGACGGCCAGGCCCTCGCAGAAGGCGGTGAGTGCCGCCTTGGACGCCGAGTAGGACGTCTCGCCCGGGGGCGACATCCGCGCCGCCACCGAGCCGATGCACACGACGGCGCCCTTCCCGCGGGCGAGCATGCCAGGGAGCACCGCCTTGGTCAGCCGCACCGGCGACAAGTAGTTGAGGCGGATCGGGTCGTCGATCTCGTCGTCGCGCAGCGCGCTGACGAACCGGCGCTTGGGCATGGCGGCGTTGTTGATCAGCAGATCGATGCTGCCCAGCTCGGCCTCGGCGCGCTCGGCGAAGGCGGCGACGGCGTCGAAGTCGGACAGGTCGATCGTCCAGCTGCGAGACGCCGGGGTGTGCCGTCGACATGCCTCGAGCACGCCGGCGAGCCGCTCGGCGCGGCGGGCGCAGATGCCCACTGTCATCCCCTGCGCCGCCAGGTCGACGGCGAGCTGCGCGCCGATGCCCGTCGATGCGCCCGTCACGAGCGCCGTTCCCCCCGCAGTCACCACCGTCACGGTGCGGCAGCCTAGGCGTCGGCTGCGGCGGGCGCTGCCGGTGCCGGGGAGTGCCAGGATGACGCCATGACCATCGATCCCGCTGCGTTCGCGCTCACCGGTCGGCGCTGTGTCGTGACCGGCGCGGCGCAGGGCATCGGTGCCGCCGTCGCCGACGCCTTCGCCGCCTGCGGTGCGGCGGTGGCGGTCTGCGATCGTGCGCCCGAGGTCGCGGCGGTGGCCGATCGGTGTGCCGAACGGTCAGGGCGCGCCGCACCCGTCGGTGTGCTCGACGTGCGCGACGCCGAGGCGCAGGCGGCGTGGATCGCCGAGGTCGCTGAGGCGCTGGGCGGCATCGATGTGGTGGTCGCCAACGCTGGCGGCGGCTTCCGCTCCGACCTCGTCGATGTGGCACCCAAGGGTCGCGACGCGCTGGTGGCGGAGAACTTCACGAGCGTCGTCGACCTGATCCAGCTCGTCGTGCCCCACGTGCCGCCTCCGGCAGGGCCCCGCGGCGGTGGCGGGAGCATCATCGTCATCACGTCGGTCGAGGCGCACCGCGCCGCGCCGGGGTTCGCCGTGTACGCCGCCATGAAGGCGGCGGTGGCCAACCTGGCGATGACCCTGGCGCTCGAGCTCGCCGACCGGCGCGTGCGCGTCAACGCCATCGCCCCGGACATGATCCCGACCCCGGGCATCGGGCCGATCGGGATCACCACGCCGCTGCCGTACGCCGGCGATCCCGACGACGTCGCGGCGGCAGCGGTGTTCCTCGCCTCGGACGCCGCCGCCTTCGTCACGGGCACGACGGTGCACGTCGACGGCGGCACCCGGGCCGCCGGAGGCTGGCGCCGGGCCGACGGCGGCGGCTGGAGCACGTGATCGCTACGATGACCGACCGTCGGGGGACGAGGCATGGGTGAGGACGAGCACGTGAGGGGAGCCAGCGGCGCGGCCCACCCCGTGCGCGCCGTCGCTGAGGCCGACGGCGCCGTCCAGCCGGTCGACGAATCCATGGCTATGGCGTTCACGAGCTTTGCCATGGAGGTGCTCGGCGCCCCGGGCTCGGCAGGCGAGCGCCACCTGCGGTCGATCGCCTCGGTGCTGCCGATCGTGGTGTGGGCCGTCGACGAGGAACGCCGGTTCACGACGTGCTTCGGCGGCGGGCAGCGTCGGCTCGGCCTCGACGACGACGTGTTGGTGGGTCAGCCGGTCACCGTGTTCGGCGAGCTCGGTGCCGAGGCTGTGGAGCGGGTGGTCGCGGAAGCGACGCCGCACACGTTCATGGCGACCGGCGAGACCGCCGGGTCGCCGTGGCAGTTCTGGAACCTCGTCACGCCCGTGCCCGAGAGCCGGCGGGTCATGGCGATCTCGCTCGACACCACCGATCAGTACGTGACGGCCGAGCGTCTCGAGGCGCACTCGCGCATCAACCGATCCGTGGCGGAGGCGCTGCGCGACTCCGAGGAGCGGTTCCGCCTCCTGGCCACCGAGGCGCCGATCGGCATCTTCGTGCTCGCCCCCGACGCCAGCCTCCTCTACGCCAACCCGCAGGTGCGCGAGCAGACGGGACGAACGCTCGAGGACCTCCTCAGCCCGAACGGCGCCTTCGAGACGATCCACCCGGACGATCGGCCGCAGTTCACCGACGCGGTCCGCCGGCTCTTCGACGACCACGAGCCCCTCCTCGCGGAGTACCGCATCGTCCGGCCGGACGGCTCGCTGCGCTGGGTGCGTGTGCGCATCTCGGCGTTGCTCGACGAGCAGGGTGTCGCCGCGGGCGCCGTCGGCTCGTCGGCCGACGTGACCGACCACCGCGTGGCCGAGGAGCGTCTTGCCGAGCGGGAGGAGCGCCTGCGCGCCATCGTCGAGACCGCCGCCGAGGGCATCGTCACCACCGACGAAGCGGGCACGATCCTCGAGTTCAACGCTGCCGCCGAGCGCATCTTCGGGGTCGACTCGGATCAGGTCATCGGCCGCCTCCGTTGGACCGACCTCCTCGCCCCCGAGGTCCGCGACGGCTTCCAGGCGCGCTTCGAGCACTACCTGTCCGGCGCGGCGCCGACGCTCGTCGGGTTGGGCACCCAGGAGCTGCCCGGGTGGCGCGCCGACGGCACGCCCGTACCCATCGAGCTGGCGGTCACCGAGGTGACGACGGGCGAGGGCCGGCTGTTCACGGGAGTGCTGCGCGACATCTCCGAGCGGCTCGAGTTCGAGCATCGGCTCGAGCACATGGCCACGCACGACCCGGCGACGGGGCTCGCCAACCGGGTGCTGTTCCGCGCCCAGCTCGAGGACGCGCTCGAGCGCGCCCGGCGCACCGGCCGGGCGGTGTCGGTGCTCTTCGTCGAGATCGACCGCCTGGCGCCGGTCATCGAGTCGCTCGGCCACGAGGCCGGTGACGAGCTGATCCGGGTGGCGGCGGAGCGCATCGAACGGGCGCTCGAGGCGCCGATCGGCTTCACGACCCTGGCCCGCGTCGGCACCGCCACCTTCGCCGTCGCCGTCGAGGACCTCGATGACGTCACCGAGGTGGTCGGCTTCGCCACCGCCATCGTCGAGGCGGTCAACGAGCCGTTCGAGGTGGCGGGCGACGAGGCGTTCGTCGACGCCACGGTCGGTATCGCCGCCGGCGACGACCCCGACGCCGCCGAGACGCTCATCGCCAACGCCGCGCTGGCGATGGGACGGGCGCGCACCTCGAGCGTGGCGCGCTACGAGGTCTTCGACGAGGACATGCGCGGCGCCGTCGAGCACCGCCGCCGCACCGAGCTGGCGCTGCGCCGTGGCCGCGAGCGCGACGAGCTGGTGTTGCACTACCAGCCGGTCATCCACCTCGACGACGAGCGCGTCGTCGGCGTCGAGGCCCTCCTGCGCTGGAACCACCCCGAACGTGGTCTGGTCGGTCCGAACGAGTTCATCCCGGTGGCCGAGGACTCGGGCCTCATCGTGCCGATCGGCGCCTGGGTGCTGCGCCAGGCGTGCGAACAGCTCGCCGTGTGGCAGGACGACCTCGACGTGGAGCTGGGCGTGGCGATCAACCTGTCGGCGCGCCAGCTCACCGAGCCGGGCCTGGCCGATGTGGTGGCGACGGTGCTGGCCGAGACCGGGGCCGATCCCGACCGGGTGACGTTCGAGCTGACCGAGACGATGCTGCTCGCCGACGCCGCCATCGCACGGCGCACCCTCGACGAGCTCAAGGCCACGGGCGTGCGCATCGCCCTCGACGACTTCGGCACCGGGTACTCGTCGCTCACCTACCTGCTCGACTTCCCGATCGACGTCGTGAAGGTCGACCGCAGCTTCGTCCAGCACGTGGACGAGTCGTCGCGGGACCGCTCGATCGTGGCGTCGGTGCTGAGCCTGGCGTCGACGCTCGAGCTCGACGTCGTGGCCGAGGGCGTCGAGACGACGGCGCAGGCCGACGCCCTTCGGTCGCTCGGCTGCACCTATGGCCAAGGCTTCCTCTTCGCCCGTCCGATGCCGGCAGAGGATCTCGCCGGCCTGCTCGATCGTGGGAGTCGACCATGACCACCAGCGCCACCGACGTCGAGACGCTCGTCGCCGCCGAGGCCATCCGGCGCCTGCTGGCCGAGTACTGCCACACCTGCGATGACGGCCGCTTCGCCGAGTTCGCTCAGCTGTTCTGCGCCGACGCCACCTTCGAGGTGATGGGCATGGTGCACGCCGGGCGCGACGCCATCGCCGGGTTCATGGTGCAGGCCCAGCCACCCGAGCGTCGCGGCAAGCACGTGATCTCCAGTTCGGTGATCGACGTCGACGCCGCCGCCGGCCGGGCCACGGCGGTGACCGACTACCTGTTCCTGGCGCCGGTGGAGGCGTCGCAGGTCGGCGAGGGGGAGCACGCCATGTACGGCGAGTTCACCATCACGTCGTCGGGTCGCTACCACGACGAGGTGGTGCGCGACGGGGATCGCTGGCGCTTCGCCCGCCGCCGGATCGTCTTCTTCAGCCGCCCCTGAGACGGACTGCCTTCACGCCACGCCGCGGTGCCGATCAGCCGGCGCCGGGGTAGCCGCCGCCGCCGAAGCGTTCGTCGAGCGCGTCGTAGTCGATGGCCCAGCCGTCGCGGGGGAGCACGTCGACGAACTCCACGCTGCGGGGCTTCTTGTACGAGGCGATGGTGGCTCGGCAGTGCTCGATGAGGTCGGCCTCGGTGGCATCGGCGTCGGCGTGCAGCACGACGATGGCCTTGACGCTCTGGTCCCACGTCGGGTCGGGCACGCCGATCACTGCCACGTCGGCGACGGCCGTGTGCGTGCGCAGGCACGCCTCGACCTCGGCGGGGTAGATGTTCTCGGCCGCCGACTTGATCAATCGGCCCTTGGGCCCCACGAAGGTGATCGAGCCGTCGGCCTCGCGCCGGCCGAGGTCGTTGGTGTGGTGCCAGCCGCCGGCGAGGCGCGCCGCGTTCAGCTCGGGCCGGTTGTAGTAGCCGTGGTGCATGGTCGCCCCGCGCGCCACGATCTCGCCGGTCTCGCCGGGCGGCACCTCCACGCCGTCGGGGTCGACGATGCGCACCTGGGTCATCGGCGTCGGCCGCCCGGAGTTGCCGACGGCGTCGCCGCCCCAGGCGTTGAGCGTCAGCATGCCCATGCACTCGGTCTGCCCGAAGCCCGCCGGCTTGCGGGCCCACGGGCTGGTGTCGACGGTGATCATGGCGTCCCAGCGCTTGGACACCCCGCCGAACGCTCGCAGCGACGTCAGGTCGTAGCGCCCGTCGGCGTTGAGCTCGAGGATCTCCTTGATCGTCGGGCCCATCAGGAAGGCGCCGGTGCAGCGCTCGGCGTCGATGAGCCGGCACAACTCGTCGGCGTCGACGCGCGGGGTGAACACGTTGGTGCCGCCGAAGTGGAACGTGGCCATCGTCGTCATGAAGGTGGCGATGTGGAACAGCGGCCCACAGTTCAGGTACCGGTACTCGCTCGAGATCTCCTGCATCATCCCCATGACCAGGTCCTGCGTGAGCACGGCGGTGTGCGACAGCATGGCGGCGTTCGGGGTGCCGGCGAACGCCGCGGTGTACATCAGCAGCGCCGGCGCCGCCGGGTCGACAGCGAGGTCCAGGTCGTCGGTGCTGCCGGTGGCGAGGAGCGCTTCGTAGCTGCCGTCGGGCGCGCCGTCAGGGTCGTCGGCCGATCCGGCGTCGTGCTGCACCCAGCGGGCACGCAGGACCCGGCTGGCATCGGCGGCATCGGCGGCCCCGCCGTCATCGGTGTCGAGCATCGCTCGGGCGTCGCGGACGACGTCACCGATCTCCGCCTCCTGCCACACCACCAGCGCAGGGTCGAGGTCGCGCACGACGAACGCCACCTCGGCCGCCGACTGACGCCAGTTGGCCGGGCAGAACATGGCGCCGAGCTTGGCGGCGGCGCAGAGGCACTCCAGGATGCGGAAGGAGTTCTGCCCGAGCCACAGGATGCGATCGCCTTCGCCGACCCCGTCGGCGGTGAGTGCTTGGGCGAGTTGGTTCACCCGGTCGTCGAAGGCGGGCCAGGTGAGGCGGGTCTCGCCGTCGACGACGGCGATGCGGTCGGGGTAGCTGCGGCGGTGTTCGCGGGGGAGATCGCCGACGGTCATGGCGTGCAGCTGGTCGATGCCCATCGGGTCAGCTTGCCAGAGACCTGACACGAACGTCAGGGTGCTGGGCGCGGCGGGGAGCAGCGCGCTAGAACGTGTTCTCACGGGAGGAACCGCAGGCGCGGTCCTCACCTCAGGAGGTTCCCCATGAGCACCGACGAGGTCGTCACCGACGACACGGCCGACGAGGCGACCGACGCCGTCGACGACGAGGTCGCCGAGGTGCTCGTGCCGCGCCACGACATCCCGACCGGTGGCCGCAGCGGGTTCGTGCTGATCGACGGCCGCCAGGTCCACTACCTCGAGTGGGGCCACCGGGGGCTGCCGCCGGTGCTGTGCCTGCACGGCGGCGGGCAGACCGCCTACATGTACGAGGAGCTCGGTGCCGCGCTCGGCGGCCGCTACCACGTGCTGGCGCCGGACCTCCCGAACCACGGCGACTCGGACTCGATGACCGACGGCTTCGGCCCGAAGGCGCTGGCCGAGACCATGCCGCCGCTGCTCGACGCCTTCGGCATGCGGCGCGTGTCGCTGGTGGGGGCGTCGCTCGGCGGCCTGACGTCGCTGCGCCTCGCCGAGGCCTGCCCCGACCGGGTGGTGTCGATCTCGCTCATCGACGTCGGGCACCGGCTCGAGCCCGAGGGCGTGCGCAAGATCATCGACTTCATGTCCGCCCACGAGTCGTTCGGCTCACTGGAGGAGGCGGCCGAGGAGATCTCGGCGTACCTGCCCCAGCGCCGCAACGTGCGGCCCGAGTCGCTGACGCGCAATCTGCGCCAGCGCGACGACGGCCGGTGGGTGTGGAAGCACGGCTTCGGCCGGCGGTTCCGCCAGGTCACCGAAGAAGATCACCCGGCCAACAACCTCGACGAGTTCCTCGGCGGGGTGAAGGAGGCGGCCGAGACGGTGATCTGTCCCGTCCTCGTGCTGCGGGGCTCGGCCAGCGACGTGCTCTCGGCGCAGGGTGCCGAAGAGGTGGCGGCGCTGATGCCCAACGCCCGCCTCGAGACGGTGGAGAAGGCCGGCCACCTCGCTGCTGGTGACAATCCCCACTCGACGGTGCGCCTCATCACGGCATTCCTCGACGAGCAACGCTGGTAGTCGGCGGTCGCTCAGGCGCCCACGCCGTGGCCGACGCAGGTGGTCTGCGCCGTTGCTGGTGAGGCCGTCGTGCCGTCGGGGCAGGTCGTGTTGGCGTAGACGGCCGTCGTTCCGCCGGACGGGGTGCCCGTCGCGCCGGTGAGGTTGGCATGGGTGAGGTTCGCGCCGGCGAGGTCCGTCCCGGCGAGCAGCGCGCCGGTGAGGTCGCGGCCGGTCAGGTTGGCGCCGGTGAGCGGGATGCCGCTGAGGTCGATGCCGCGCAGCCAGTGGAGGCTGAGGTCGGCGCCGGAGAGGTTCACGGGGGCGCCGGCGAGGATGGCGCGTTCCCAGAACTGGTAGGTGGTCAGCAGTTGTGGGGTGGTCATCCCGACGGCGCCGGTGAACGTGACGGCCTCGATGCGAGCGCCGGCGAAGCCGGTGCCGGTGAGGTTGGCGCCGGCGAAGGTCGAGCCGGTGAGGGTGGCGAAGGTGAAGGTGGCGCCGGTGAGGTTCGCACCGGTGAAGTTCACGTTGGTGAGCGACGCCCAGACCGAGGTGGCGCCTGACAGGTCGAGTCGTGACAGGTCTGCGCCCGTGAGCGTCTTGTTGAAGATCGTGATCCCGTTGAAGGACGCGCCGGCGAACGAGACCCCGGTGTCGGCCAGGTTCGTGCCAGTCCAGTTGGACGTCGTGCTCAGCAGTCCGACGCCCTCCAGGCCCGTCGCGCCCGCCAGGTTCGCCCCGGTGATCGAGGCGTTCGTGATCGTCGCGCCCGTGAACACCGCGCCGGACGCTTGTGCATTGATGAGCTTGGTGCCGGTGAGGTCGGCGCCGGTCAGGTCGGCGTTCGTGAGGTCGGCGCCGGTGAGGTCGTCACCAGTGAGCACAGCGCCGGTCAGGTC
>CAZYKR010000154.1:0-10250 GCA_964648005.1 uncultured Iamiaceae bacterium | reverse complement strand
CGAGCTCAAGCGGCGCGGCGTGACGATCGTGCTGGTCAGCCACGACCTCGAGACAGTGGCGTCGCTGTGCGACCGCGCCGTGTACCTGGAGCGGGGCACCGTCGTCCAGGACGGTCCGGCGGTGGAGGTGGTCGACCACTACCGGGCCGACGTCACCGCCGACATGCCCGGCGTGGTCGGCAAGTGGGAGGGCGGTGCCGTCTACGGCACGGGCGCCGTCAAGCTCACCGACCTGGCGCTCGACACACCACCCGAGGTGCCCGTCGCCACCGGTGACGTGCTGCGCGTGCGCTGCACCGCCGAGGTCCACGAGGCGGTCACCGACCCCGTATTCGGCATCATCGTGCGCTCCAACGACGGCACGTACCTCTACGACACCAACACCCTGTGGCGACGCCAGGGCACGGGCGACCTGCAGCCCGGCGACCGGCTCGCCTTCGAGATCCCGCTGCGGTTGCACCTGCTGCCCGGGCGGTACGTGATCACCCTCGCCGTGAGCCGTAGCGACGGCAAGCAGATCTACGACTGGCACACCGACGCCCTGGCGTTCGACGTGGTGGGCGAGTTCGTGGCCAACGGCATCGTCGACCTCGACGGGTCGATCGACGTGACCCGGCTCCCGTCAGGCTGACGGCGGCGGCGGACGCAGCCGCCCCGGCTCGATGACGAACACGGCGACGAGCAACAACGCCAGCAGCGCCACGAGCCCCGACGCCACCAGACCGGGTTGGCGGTAGCGGAACTCCACGTCGTGGGTGCCACCCGGCATCGTCACCCCGAGACGCATGGCGTCGACGGCATAGACCTCCACCGGCTGCCCGTCGATCGTGGCGCTCCAACCGGGCAACGGTTGCGACGCGATCGACAGGATCGAGTCGGCCGGCGCATCCTCGACGTGCGCCCGCGCCAGCCCCGGCTCGGGCCGTTCGACGTCGACCGGCACGGGCGCGCACGCTCCCGGGTTGCCATCGCATCGGTACGCCGGACCCGGGGGCTCGGTGATGACCTCGTCGGGCCCGAGGTCCTCGAGAGAGCTGCTCGCCGTGGCGGCATCGGGTGCGGAACCCGAGCTCCTCGCCAGATACGCCTCGGTCGTGCGGATCGGGTTCGCCAGCAGCACCAGGTCGCCCTCACGGGCCTGGGGCGTCCCCCAGCCGGGGGCGACGGTGGCGATGGTGCGGGCCTCGGCGTCGGCGGCGGCGGCTGGGAGGCCGTCGGGCTGGCCCACCGGCGCCCGGTCCACCACGGCCCACCCCACGCCGAGGCGCGCCAGATCCTGGGCGTCGAGGGGGAGCGCCAGCTGCCACGACACCGGCAGGGTGGCGTCGAAGTCCTCGACGGCGATGGACGACACCCCGGCCACCCAGCGCTTGGTGACCCACGGGCCGCCGTCGTAGCCGTCGATCGACCGGGCGCCGTACGTGGCGTTGGCGTTCGGACGCAGGGCGTGGCCGAGGTACGGCCAGTCGTCGAACCTGGTGCCGGCCACCGAGATCACCAGCCCGCCCTCGGCGGCGAGGCGCTCGCTGATCGGCGACGGGTAGGCCGTGAACGGCTCGTCGGTGAGGTGCTGGCGGGCAATGCTGTGCGACGCCGGGGCCGTCAGCTCGATCAGCACGACGGCGGCGACGACCCCTGCACCCAGGATCGGCGCAGGCCTGCGGGGTGCGAGCGCGCCGAGTGCGAACGCAGCGATCGCCACCACCGCGCCAACGGCCCACCACACGATCGTCCGACCGTCCACGCCGCCGTCGGCGGTGGGGCCGGCGACGAGCGCCACGAGGGCGAGGGCGGCGAGGAGCCCGCCGGCGATGGCGAGGCTGCGGCGCGTCACCGCCCGCCGCGCCAGGGCGTCGACCCCGAACGCGGCCAGCAGCGCCAGCGCGATCGTGGCGACGAGCACCCACCGGCCCGAGGCGCGGGTCTGGGAGAAGCCCGGCACGACGGCGCGCGCCGCGCGGAAGCCGAGGCCGCTGGCCGAACACGTCAGCTCGCCGGCGGCGTCGGTGCAGCGGGGTCCGAGCGCCAACAGCGTCGACCCCAACGCGGCGATGCCGAGCACGGCGACCGTGGCGCGCCGCGACCGGGCGCCGAACCCGTCGGCGAGCCCCACCAGCGCCGCCACGATCACGGCGACGCCGACGAAGGCGACGGCCTCGGACCCCATCGCCGTCAGGTTGAGGTCCTCGGCGAACGGGTTGCCGAGAAACGTGGGCGCCAGCAGCGATGGCTTGATGACGTACCCGTACGTCGAGGCCTGGGCCAGCGACTGGTTGGCGCCGAGCTCGGCCTCGCGCACCAGCAGCGCCGTGGCGACGAGCTGGGGAGCGGCCAGCAGGGCGCCGAGTCCCATGCCCGCACCGACGCGGACCGCTCGACGGGCGATCGCCGCCGCCCGTGGCCCTGCCCCGCCTGCCTCGGTCGGCCCGGGCCGCGTGGCGTCGATGGCGCGGCCGACGCACCACCCGGCGACGACGGCGATCCCGATGTACATCTGCTGCGGATGGCCCGACAGCAGCAGCATGGCGGTGGCTCCGGCCGTCGCCGCCAGGGCACGAGGCCGCCACCGCCGGTCGGCGATGGCCCAATCGGTGGCGACGAGCAGCCAGGGGATCCAGGCGATCACCGAGATCTGCTCGAACTGCACGCTCCGGGCCATGATCGTGCCCGAACCCACCAGCGCCACCGTGCCCACCAGCCGCGCCGGCGCCACCAGCCGCAGCCGCCGCCACAGCAGCACGAAGGTCCCGGCAGCCAGGACGTACAGGTGCGCGGCCGTCGTCAGATCGAAGGCGCGGGCCGGCTCGAGCGGCGCCAGCAGCCAGCGGGTCGGGTACAGCGCCGCCACCTGGGGGTTCGCCAGCTGTGGCACACCGCCGAACAGGTCGTCGTTCCACGCCGGGATCGAGCCGTCGCGGATCTGCTCGGTGGTGACGACGAGGTTCGGTCCCGAATACGTCATCGTGTCGTAGGCGGTCAGGTACTGGTTCGGCGAGAGGAACGGCCAGGCCACGAACGTCACGAAGGCAACGACCAGCGCCACCTCGATCCACAGCGCCCGGTCACGCCCTTCTGACCCCACAGACATCCGGGCTAGGTTAGGCACCTCCGGTGGCGGCCCCCGCGCACGTCACCAGCCAGGTCCGAGCCACACCAGACGGGGGTCGTGCATGCCGCTGCCCGACGAGATCGAACACCGCTACTACACCTCGCAGGGGTTCGATCCCGCGCACGCGCGCCAGGTTCGCAGCCACTACCTGCCCTTCGTCGAGGGTCGTGAGCTGCTGGTCGAGCTGGGCTGCGGACGGGGCGAGTTCCTGGAGGTGGCGAGCGAGGTCGTCGGACGGTGCGTCGGCGTCGATGCCGACCCGGCGATGGTCGAGGCCGTCGTCGCCGCCGGTCACGAGGCGGTGCGCGCCGACGTGCGATCGTGGCCCGGGGAGACGGCCGAGCGACCCGATGCCGTGTTCCTGGCGCACCTGATCGAGCACCTCAGCGTCGACGAGGCCCATGAACTGCTCGGTGGGGTGCACGACGTGATGGCCCCGGACGGGGTGCTCGTCGTGGTCACCCCGAACCCGGCGTGCCTGGCCAACCTCATGAACGACTTCTGGAGCGACCCGACCCACGTGCGCCTCTACACGCTCGACCTGTTGGCGTTCCTGTTCGAGCAGACGGGCTTCGAGGTCACCGACCGCGGGGGGAACCCAATCGGGTCGCCGGGAGCACCGCCGCTGTTGGCCGCACCGCCCGTCGACGTCGAGGCGGGCACGCTGCCTGTCGGCGTCGAGCCGCCGGCGCCGATCCAGTACGACGAGTCGTTCCAGCTCGAGACGCTGCTCGACGAGACCTCGCGCCTGCGCCGAGCCGTCGAGCAGCTCGTGCACGGCGTCGCCACGCTCGACGCCCGCCAGCAGCAGCTGCGCCACGTGGTCGATGTGCTGGCGCAGCGTCACGACGACGTCCTCGCCCACCTGTGGGGCCCGAACGAGATCTACGTGGTGGGGGTGCGCCGGCCGTGACGGGCGCGACGCAGGCGCCGCTCGTCCGGGTGGCGGTGCTCAACTGGAACGGCGGCGACATGACGCTGCGCTGCTTCGACCACCTGGCCGCGTCGACGTACCCGGCGGACCGGCTGCAGCTGGTGCTGGTCGACAACGACTCGCACGACGGCAGCGTCGAGCTGGTCACCGAGGCGCACCCGCAGGTGGAGGTCATCCGCAACGGCGCCAACCTTGGCTTCGTCGGGCTCAACAGCGCCCTCGTCGACCGCAAGGGCGCCGACTACGTGGCGCTGGTCAACAACGACGCCTTCTGCGAGCCCGGCTGGCTCGAGCCGCTGGTCGAGGCGCTCGAGGCGGACCCGGGCCTGGGCGCCGCCGCCGCCAAGATGGTGTTCGCGCCCGCCTTCCACGAGGTGGTGCTGCACTGCGACACCTTCCGACCTCCGGGCGACGGGCGCGACCTCGGGGTGCAGTTGCACGAGCTCCGTGTCGACGGCGAGGTGGTCGACGACCTGGCCCAGTTCCCCGCCGGCTGGTTCGGCGTCGAGGCGCGCCCCGGCGGCACGATGCGATGGTCGTCGGGTGACGCCGTGGTGCGCGTGCCGGTGCCCGTCGACGAGACGGCGGCCGAGCTGCGGTTCGCCGAGCTCCTGGTCGCCGCCGAGACCGACAAGCTGGTCGAGCTCCGCAGCGGGCGCTACCGCCTGCGGGCGTCGGTGGGCCCCGAGCCGCGCCGGGTCAAGGTGCCGTTGGAGGGCACGCCCTTCGACGTCGTCCAGAACGCCGGGTCGGTCCTCATCGAGGACGGCTTCGGTGCGGATCGCGGGTTCATGGCGGTGGACCACGGGCAGTTCGACGAGCCGGCCGACGTGTTCAACGTCTGCGGCGGCGCCGTGCTGCTGCGCGGCGCCTTCCTCGCCGACGTCGGGGTGTTCGACGACCGCTTCTTCCTCTACTACGAGGACACCGACCTGTCGTGGCGCGGGCAGCAGCTGGGTTGGCGGTACCGCTACGTGCCGACGTCCGTGCTGCGGCACCTCCACGGCGCCAGCGGGGGTGAGGGGTCCGACGTGTTCCACTTCCACGTGGAGCGCAACCGCCTGCTGCTGCTGGTCAAGAACGCGCCGTGGCGGCTGGCGGTGAAGCAGTCGGTCGGCTTCGTCACGGCGACGGCGTCGTATGTGCGGCGCGACGTCCTGCCGCCGTTGCGGCACCGCCGACGCCCGCCACTGCGCCACGTCCGCAACCGCGTGCGGTCGTTCCTGTCGTTCCTGCGCCTGCTACCGGCGATGCTCGCCGACCGCCGGGCGCTGCGCCGGCGCCGCACGGTCGGCGACGCCGAGCTGGCACGCCGGTGGATGACCCGCGCGGCGTGGTCGGCCCACGAGCGCAGCGTCGCCGTCGACGCCGGCACGGTCGACGACGTGGTCTTCCCGCCCTGGTCGGACATGGCAGGCTCGTAGCTCGTGAAGATCGGGGTCTACGACGAGTGGTGGCCGACCGGCGGCGGTGGCGAGAAGTTCGCCGCCGGCATCGCCCAGGCGCTCACCGACGGCAACGAGGTGCGCCTGCTGGCCCACGAGCCGGTCGACACCGACGCGCTCGGCGAACGGCTGCAGCTGGACCTGTCCGCGGTTGGCGTCGACGTCGTGCCGATCGGGCAGGGCGCCGTGGAGGACGCCAGCGCCGACTACGACGTGTTCATCAACGCCAGCTACATGTCGCGGGCGGTGCCGCGGTCGGAGCACAGCATCTACGTGGTGCACTTCCCGAGCCCGCCGCAGGCGGCCCCGTCGGGACCCAAGGACCGCCTGCGGCAGGTGGTGCGGCCGTTGGTGGCCAAGCCCGGCGTGTCGATCACGTACCGGCAGGGCTTCCACCCCGAAGAGCGCATCGGCAAGCACGTCGTGCGGTGGACCACCGGGGACGCCGAGGTCGAGGTGGCACTACCCCCGGGCACCGAGGAGGAGTTGGTCGTGCACGTCGGCCGCTTCGTCGGCACGGCGCTCGGGCGCGTACCGATCCGGATCGAGGTCGACGGCCGCCACGTGCTCAACGCGTCGGTCGCCGCTCGCGCCGGTCGCTTCGAGCGAGCCACGGTGGCCCTGCGCCTGCCGGTGGTCGCCCGCCCCGACGGCGAGCCCGCCACCGTGCGGATCATCTCCGATGTGCACGTGCCGGCCGAGGTGTTCGGCACCGACGACCGCCGCACGCTCGGCGTCCCCGTCGCCGGCGTCCAGGTGGGCGACGATCTGGCGGCCGTCGCCCGGCGGCGGTACCCGTCGCTGGACGCGGCGCCGATCGAATTCGGCTGGGCGCGCTGCTACGACCGCGTCGTGTCGAACTCGGCGTACACCCGGGCGTGGGTGCATCGCTGGTGGGAGCTCGACACGGCGGTGCTGCACCCGCCGGTCACCCTGCAGTCCCGCGCCGACAAGGAGCCGATCATCCTCAACGTGGGGCGCTTCTTCTCACCCGAGCACGGGCACGGCAAGAAGCAGCTCGACCTGGTGCGGGCCATGCGCGCACTGGCGTGGCGGGGCAAGGTCGACGGCTGGACGCTGCACCTCGTCGGCGGCTGCGCACCGGAGGGCGAGGAGTACCTGGCCAAGGTGCGGGCCGAGGCGGAGGGGCTCCCCGTGCAGATCCACGCCAACGCACCGGGCGCGCTGGTGCGGGAGCTGTACGGCAAGGCATCCATCTACTGGCACGCCACCGGGCTCGGGGAGGACCCCGATCGCCATCCGGACCGCTTCGAGCACTTCGGCATCACGACGGCCGAGGCCATGTCGGCCGGCGCCGTGCCGGTCGTGATCATGGCGGCCGGGCAGGAAGAGCTGGTCGATCATGGGCGCACCGGGATGCTGTGGGAGCCGGTGGTGCAGCTGGTGTGCTTCACCGAGGACCTGATCGGTGATCCCGAGCGGCTCGCGCGGCTCTCCGCCGCAGCGGAGGTCGAGGCCGGCCGCTACGGGCTCGGGCCCTTCGGCGAGCGCGTGCGCGGGCTCGTCGACGCCATCGTCTCGGGCACCCACGACACATGAGGGTCGATCGTTGGCAGACTGTCGGGCGTGACCCCACCTGAGCACCTGCCTCCCGCCGAGCTGCCCGTCGGTCCACCCGGGACGACGGCGGTAGGTCAGACGTACGCATCGGGCGCCGACACCACCCCGCTGCCGGCCGGGCGCCTGCTGCGCGCCGGCGTGCTGCTCGTCGTGGCCGGGATCGTCCTCGGCATCGTCGGGTTCGTCGTGGCGATCGTCCGGGCGGACCAGGCGAGCGGCTCGATCGGCCAGTTGGGGGTGCCCGGGACGACGTCGGGGCAGCTCGAGGCCGGCACGTACCGGGTCGAGGACGCCTACAGCTACGGCTACTACGGCTCCTCGTACTACGACGCACCCGACATCGAGGTGTACGACCCGGCCGGGGAGGAGATCCCGGTGACCACGGCGCCGTCGTTCAGCTCGTCGGCGGCAATCGCCACCTTCACCGTCCCGATCGACGGCCGGTACGACGTGGCCGCGACGGTGCCCCGCGGCGCCGACGAGTGGGACGTCATCAGCACGGTGCAGATCGAGCGCGACCCCGACGAGCTGAGCGCTGCCTACCTGCCCTGGTTCCTGCTCGGCCTCCTCGGCGGCACCGGCCTTGCTGGCGTCGGGTTGATCATGGTGATCGTCGCGGCGGTGCAGCGCAGTCGAGCCCGGCCGAAACCCGTCCCGGCGATGGCAGCGCCCGCATGGGGGCCGCCTCCGATGTGGGGTGCGCCGATGGCGCCGCCACCCGCTCAGCCGGGATGGGGGAGCGCGCCGGCGCCACCCGCTCAGCCGGGGTGGGGTGCGCCGATGCCGCCGCCACCTGCTCAGCCGGGATGGGGGAGCGCGCCGGCGCCACCTGCCCAGCCGCAGGGGTGGGGTGGTGCGCCCGCCCCGCAGCCGCAGGGCCCTTCCGCCGCCCCGGCGTGGCAGCCGCCCCGCGCCGGTGCACCCGGTGGCACCTGGCCGCCCCAGGATGGGCCACCGTCCGACGACCCTCCGAGCTGGCCGCCGACCCCGCCGGCCTGAGCGTCGCTCAGGAACGGAAGGCGTCGAGGAGCCGCCGCGCTCCGGCGCGGGCGCTCAGATCGCCGGAGGCGACAGCCCGTTCCACGTCGGGCAGGAGGGCCTGCACGGCCGGTGCCGACCGGAAGTCGCCGACCAGGTCGTCGCGCAGCTCGCTCCACAGCCATGCCACGGCCTGGACCGCCCGGTGGGTCGACAGCTCGCCCGAGCCGGTCACCGCCTCGGTGAAGGACACCAGCTCGTCCCACACCTCGGCGATCCCGCGACGTTCGACCGCCGAGCACGTCACCGCCCGCGTCGACCACGCGGACCACTTGGGACGCAGCAGGTGCACGGCGTTGGCGTAGTCCGCCCGGGTCCGGCTGGCGGCGGCGGCGAGATCGCCGTCGGCCTTGTTCACGACGATGAGATCGGCGAGCTCCATGATCCCGCGCTTGATGCCCTGCAGCTCGTCGCCAGCGCCCGGTCCGACCAGCAGGACGAAGGCGTCGACCATGTCGGCGATCTCCGTCTCGGACTGACCGACGCCGATGGTCTCGACGATCACCACGTCGAATCCCGCCGCCTCGCACAGCAGCAGCGCCTCGCGGGTACGTCGGGCGACCCCGCCGAGGTGGCCGCTGCCCGGGGAGGGGCGCACGAACACCTCCGGGTCGGCGGCGAGCTCGCCCATGCGGGTCTTGTCGCCGAGGATCGACCCGCCCGACAGCGACGACGACGGGTCGACGGCGAGCACCGCCACCCGGTGCCCGGCGGCGCGCAGGTGCAGCCCGAAGGCCTCGATGAACGTCGACTTCCCGACGCCGGGCGAGCCGCTGATGCCGATGCGCACCGATGCCCCCGTGGCGGCGAGGAGCGCGTCGAGCAGGTCGGCGGCGGTCGCCCGGTGATCGTGGCGCGTCGACTCGACGAGCGTGATGGCCTTGGCGAGGCTCCGCCGGTCGCCGCGCCGCACCCCCTCGGCCAGCGCCGCAACGTCGAGGCTCATCGGTGCCGGTTCACCCGCTCGTGAGCAGATCGAGCACCTTGCCGGCGGCGGTGGGCACGCTCGTGCCGGGACCGAACACGGCGGCGACGCCGGCGGCGGCCAGCGCGTCGTAGTCCTGTGGCGGCACCACACCACCGACGACGACGAGCACGTTCGACGCGTCCGCAGCGCGCAGCGCCTCGATCAGCTGCGGGACGAGCGTCTTGTGGCCGGCGGCCTGGCTCGACACGCCGACGACGTGCACATCGTTCTCGACGGCGTCGCGGGCCACCTCCTCGGGCGTCTGGAACAGCGGGCCGACGTCGACGTCGAAGCCGAGGTCGGCGAAGGCCGTGGCGATGACCTTGGCGCCACGGTCATGGCCGTCCTGGCCCATCTTGGCCACCAGGATCCGTGGGCGCCGACCCTCGTCGGCGGCGAACGCCTCGATGCGGTGGCGCAGGGCGCGCACCTCGTCGTCGTCGGAGTATTCGGCCGCCCACACGTTCGACAGCGTACGGACCTCGGCGCGGTGGCGGCCGAACGTCTGCTCCATGGCGTCGGAGATCTCGCCGAGGGTGGCCCGGGCACGGGCGGCCTCGACGGCGAGGGCCAGCAGGTTGCCGTCGCCGGCGGCGCCCGCGGCGAGGGCGGCCAGCGCGGCGTCGCAGGCGGCCTGGTCGCGCCCGGCGCGCACGGCCTCGAGCTTGGCGATCTGCTCGGCGCGCACCTTCGTGTTGTCGATGTCGAGCACGTCGACCAGATCGGGCTCCGGCGGCTGGTACTTGTTGACGCCGACGACGACGTCGTCGCCGCGATCGACGCGGGCCTGCCGCCGGGCGGCGGACTCCTCGATGCGCAGCTTGGGCATGCCCGACGCCACGGCCTTGGTCATGCCGCCGAGCGCCTCGACCTCCTCGATGAGGGCCCATGCCTTCTCGGCGAGGTCGTGGGTGAGGGACTCGATGTAGTACGAGCCGCCCAGGGGATCGACCACGTGGGTGATCCCGGTCTCCTCGGCCAGGATCAGCTGCGTGTTGCGGCTGATGCGGGCCGAGAAGTCGGTCGGTAGGCCGAGGGCCTCGTCGAAGGAGTTGGTGTGCAGGCTCTGCGTGCCGCCCAGCACGGCGGCCAACGCCTCGAGGGCGGTGCGCACGACGTTGTTGTAGGGGTCCTGCTCGGTGAGCGACACGCCCGAGGTCTGGCAGTGGGTGCGCA
>CAZYKR010000153.1:0-10276 GCA_964648005.1 uncultured Iamiaceae bacterium | reverse complement strand
TTCTTCCGCGACCGCCTCTTCTGATCGTTCTGGTAGTGCAAACGGTGGCTTCGCCTACCGGTTGCACCACCAGAACACGTGGGTTCGTGGCGTTGCGGCTCCTTCAGCCGGCCGGGAGCACGGCGGTGACGGCGGGGCAGGCCGCGGCGCGGGCGCTGCGGCCGCCCGGTGCGAGGTCCGGGTCGGCGCCTGCCGCCAGGAGCTGCCCGGCGACGAAGGGGTTGCACGATGCCGCCGCCAGCTCGAGCGCCGTGACACGGTCGAGCACCACCCGATTCGGGTCGGCACCATGCTCGAGCAATGAGGCGACAGCGTCGGCATCTCCGACGAGAACCGCCACGGCGAGCGGTGGGATCGCGATGCGGGTGGTGGCATCGTCGGCGGCGACGGCGGCCAGCCGGTTGCTGCGCAGCGGCGCGAGGACGACCGGCAAGGCCCGATCGTCGGCACCGCAGTCGCGCAGGTGCTCGGGGATGGCCGGCGTGGGCGGCGCCGTGGCGCCGACCGGCATGGCATCGGCGGGCATGGCATCGAGTAGGAGGTGGGATGTGCTTCCGTCGGCGGGCAGCGTGCCGACGGTCGAGCCGGTCAGGACCTCGTCGAGTCGAGGTCCTGACCTGTCGATCAGCGCCGCCAGCTCGGCCCGGGTGAGCGCGCCGGCATCGGGGTCGACACCGCGCGCCAGGACGGCGTCCAGGTTGGCTCGCCCGGGTACCCCGAGCGCCGCCGGCAGCACCCGATCCCGCACCTCGGGCCCGGCGGGATCGACCACATCCAGGAGGCGCTCGGCCACCGGCGACCACGGCTGCTGGAGCGACGCCACCAACGCCTGCGCGCCGACCGTCGTGCCCGGGTGGACGGTGTCGGGGCGCTGGAGGTCGGCGCCGGCGTCGAGCACCCGGTCGAGCACGTCGAGGTTCCCGGCGGCGGCCGCCTCGACGACCGGGCTGGACAGACCCGTGCCGTTCGGATCGGCGCCGCGGCGCAGCAGCTCGTCCACCGCGTCGGGTGCGCCGGCGGCGAGGAGCGGCACGCCTTGGCAATCCTCGAGGCTCGGGTCGGCGCCGGCGTCGAGCAGCTGCGTCCGCTCGTCGCGCAGGCCGCGGCGCAACGCCAGGTTCAGCGGCGACTCGGCATAGCGTCCGGCACCCGAGATCTGGTCGGGGTCGGCACCGGCGTCGAGCAGCATCGACACGACGACGCTGCGGCGGTCGGTCCACCGACCCCGGTTGTCGAACGACGAGGAGGTCTGTTCCTCGCGCAACGCCAGCAGGCAACCGAGCGCGCTGTTGGACGAGCCGTCGAGCTGGTCCGGGTCGGCGCCCGCGTTCAGCGCCTGCCGGACCCGCTCGACGTCGCCGTCTCGCGCCGCCGCATGGAGCGGGTAGGCCTCCGAGGAGCAGTCGCTGACGAGACCGAGACCGAAGTCGAAGGTGATGTCGCAGCTCGGCATCAGCGACACCAGCAGCGCCCCGGCGACGAGCAGCATGATGCCGCTCAGCCCGCAGAAACCGAGGCCTCCGGCCACGGTGCCACCCCAACCATCTCGGCGAAGGGCGCGCCCTCGACCACCAGTGCGATTCCACCCCATGCGCGCACCGTACCCAGCGCCGGCGTCGAGGTTGCGTCGCGCCGGCGGATCCGTACTGGTGGTGCAACCGGTCGGCGAAGCCACCGGCTGCACCACCAGAACGAGGGGTTGGCGCCGGATTCGGCTGTCGGTGGGGGCCGGTAGGGTTGGCCGGATGCCCGACGAGCCCTCCCAGCTGACCCTCGGAGGCCCTTTCGAGGAGGAGCCGCGCCCGGCACGCGCCGCTCGCGGCAACGGCGGTGCACGTGACGGCGCCGGCCCGGCGGCGGCGGCACGCCAGGCCCTGGCCCGCTCCCGCGGCGACGAACCCGACCTCGGGGACGTCGATCCGTTCGCCGATGTCGACGCCGCCGGTCCATCCCGTCCGCAGACCGCTCCGGCCGAGGACGACCCCAGCGACGACGACCTGCCCGACATCGAGCCGCCCGACGACTGGGACGTGCCCGAGCGCGAGCACCGCCTCGAGCTGGTCGACGGGCTCAACCCGGTGCAGCGCGAGGCGGTGGTGCACACCGAGGGCCCCCTGCTCGTCATCGCCGGCGCCGGCTCGGGCAAGACCCGGGTGCTCACGCATCGCATCGCGCACCTCATCCGGAACGAGGGCGTGTCGCCGTTCGAGATCCTCGCCATCACGTTCACCAACAAAGCGGCGGACGAGATGAAGCAGCGCGTGGCGAAGCTCGTCGGTCCGGTCGCCGGCAAGATGTGGGTGTCGACGTTCCACTCGGCCTGCGTGCGCATCCTGCGGCGCGACGCCAAGGTCCTCGGGTACCCGTCGAGCTTCACCATCTACGACCAGTCCGACGCCCAGCGCCTCGTCGGCTACGTCATCCGGGACCTCAACCTCGACCCTAAGAAGTTCCCTCCCCGGTCGGTGCACGCCACCATCTCGTCGACCAAGAACGAGGGCGTCGGCGTCACGGAGTACGCCGAGCGGGCGGCGATGATCTTCGAGCGCAAGATCGCCGACGTCTACCGCGAGTACCAGGCCCGCCTGCTCAAGGCCGGCGCCATGGACTTCGACGACCTGCTCGGCGTCACCGTCGAGCTGTTCCAGAAGCATCCCGACGTGCTGGCCCACTACCAGCGCCGGTTCCGCCACGTCCTCGTCGACGAGTACCAGGACACCAACGCCGTCCAGAACGAGCTAGTACTGCTGCTCGCCGCCGAGCACCGCAACGTCTGCGTGGTGGGCGACAGCGACCAGTGCCTCCCTCCGGGAACCCTTGTGCGCACCCCGAGCGGCACCACGCCGATCGAGGAGATCGAGGTGGGCGACGAGGTCCTCGGCACGTACGGGCATCCGTCGGTCGAGCCGGCGAGGGTGACGGCGGTCGCGCCCGGCTCCTACAGCGGGAGGGTGGTCACCGTGCATGCGGGCGGTCGTACGATCACCGGCACGCCGCACCACGTCCTCCCTGTCGAGCTGTCGCTGCCGGCCGGTGGGCATCTCGTCTATCTGATGCAGCGGTCCGATCGCGGCTACCGGATCGGCCGGACCGCGGCCGTCCGCAAGAACCGCGACGGCAAGGAGGCGCCGGGCTTCCAGGTGCGGATGAACCAGGAACACGCCGACGCCCTGTGGATCCTCCAGGTGTGCGACACCGCGGCGGAGGCGGCCTACTGGGAGGCGTGGTTCGCCGCCGAGTACGGGTTGCCGACGACGCTGTTCCACGGCGTCGGGCGCAACCTCACGATGGACGAGGACTGGCTGGCTCGCCTGTTCGACACGATCGACACCGAGACCCGGGCGAAGTCCCTGATGGACGACCTGCTGCTGCACCCGGACTTCCCGCACTATCGGCCTCAGAGCGGTCGTCGCCGCCAGACGGTGAACCTGACGATGTTCTCGAACCGGGGGCCGTGCCGGCGGCCGGGGCACCGTGTCCAATGGTCGTCGAACCGGGCCGATGTCGCCGCCAAGCTGCGCGACGGCGGGTTCCCGACGCGCCCGGCGAAGCGACCGGGGTCGGTGCGGTTCGAGACGGCGCGCGCCAGCTACGTCGACGCCGTGGACCTGGCACGCGCCGTCGCTGAGGCCGGTGGCCTGCGCATCCGGAGGCGGATGCAGATCGCCGACACCGTCTACGAGTGCCAGCCGCTGGCGCACCTGCGGCCGGGCATGACCGTGCTGGTGGCAGATGACGCCGGGCGCCTGGTGCCGACCCGCGTCGATCGGGTCGAGCACGCCCACTACGACGGCCCGGTGTTCGACCTCGAGGTGGCCGGCGCCCACAGCTACGTCGCTGGCGGTGTGCTGGTCCACAACAGCATCTACGCCTTCCGGGCGGCGGACATCCGCAACATCTTGGAGTTCGAGGAGGCGTTCCCCGACGCCACGGTCGTGGTGCTCGAGCAGAACTACCGCAGCTCGCAGACCATCCTCGACGCCGCCAACGCCGTCATCGCCAACAACCTCGGACGCAAGCCCAAGGAGCTGTGGACCGAGTCGGGTCCCGGCGACACGATCGTGCGCTACGCCGCCGACGACGAGCTGGACGAGGCGCAGTACGTCGCTCGCCGCATCGCCGAGCAGCACGACACCGGCGGCATGCGCTGGGGCGACCAGGCCGTCTTTTACCGGACCAACGCCCAGAGCCGCGTGATGGAGGAGCAGCTGATGCGCTCCGGCATCCCGTACAAGGTGATCGGCGGCACGCGCTTCTACGACCGCAAGGAGGTCAAGGACGCGCTCGCCTACCTGAAGGCGGTGGTGAACCCGGCCGACGAGGTGAGCGTCAAGCGCGTGCTCAACGTCCCGCGCCGCGGTGTCGGCGACTCGAGCATCGGCAAGCTCGACGCCTTCGCCAACGCCCAGGGCATCACGTTCACCCAGGCGCTACGTCGCGCCGACGACGCCGGCATCACCGGCAAGGCCCGCAAGGGCATCGAGACGTTCCTGAACCTGCTCGACGGCGTCAGCGACTACGTGCAGGACGGTCCGGCGCTCGTGCTGGAGGAGCTGCTGAAGCGCTCCGGGTACGTCACCGAGCTCGAGAAGGAGCACACCGTCGAGGCCGAGGGGCGCATCGAGAACCTGGGCGAGCTGCTCGCTGCCGCCCAGGAGTTCGGCGACGTCGACGAGTTCTTGGAGTCGGTGTCGCTCGTCGCCGACACCGATCAGCTCGAGCTCGAGGACGACACCAGCGTCGTGTTGATGACGCTGCACTCGGCCAAGGGCCTCGAGTTCCCGGCGGTCTACATCATCGGCATGGAGGACGGTGTCTTCCCGCACCTGCGCTCGATCGGCGAGCCGAACGAGCTCGAGGAGGAGCGACGCCTGGCGTATGTGGGCATCACCCGCGCCATGCAGCACCTCACCGTCAGCCACGCCTGGGCCCGCATGCTCTACGGCGGCACGCAGTACAACCCGCCCAGCCGCTTCCTCGACGAGATCCCCGAGCACCTCGTCACCGTCGTCGAGGGCAGCCGGCGCGGCTCGCGTCGCGGCTTCGGCTCCGGCAGCCCGGGCGGTTCCGGCGAGTCTGGCGGTCGTGGCTCGGGCCGGTACGGAGGCGGGGAGCGACGCGGTCCGAGCGTCGGCAGCTTCGACCCCGACGAGGACCAGGGGTGGGTGGCGCACCGCGAGCGCGTGGTCGACGCCGCGCTGCGCCCGAAGGGTCCGACGCCGTCGGGCGCGGAGGCGCTCGGTCTGCGCATCGGCGACGACGTCCGGCACCCGACCTTCGGCGAAGGCGTGATCGTCGACATGGACGGTGCCGGCGACAAGACCGTCGCCACGGTGCGGTTCCGTCAGGTCGGCACCAAGCAGCTCCTGCTCACGTGGGCGCCGCTCGAGAAGATCGACTGACGTCGATCGACCGAGGCGGCGATCGACCGAGGCGGCGAGGTCACCCGCTGGTCGGTACGAAGTAGCCGACGACGTCGGCGATGAGGTGGACCGATCCGGCGTTGTTGAACAGCTTGATCTGCCCTCCGCTGCCGATGCCGACCACCACCAGGTTGGGGATGGTCTGCCCGGTCGAGAAGTTGAGGTTCGACGCCAGCGGCATCGACACGCCGTTGGGCCACGCCGTGACGTGGCTCGGCGCCGTGGCGCCCACGGCCGTGACGTTGAGCACCACGGCGGTGGCGCCCGCCGGGGGCACGCCCCCCTGACCGTTGATCGCCACCGTCCGCTGCACGCCGGCGCCCCACGGGGTGTTGTAGCCGCCGGTGCCGAAGCGTGAGTCGAGCACGCGGGCGGGCGTGACCGGGACGAAGGCCGAGCCGCTGCCCTTGTAGTAGCCGACCACGTCTCCGATCACGTCGGTCTGCCCGGAGTTGTTGAAGATCGAGATCTTGCCCCCGGTGCCGACGCCGACGATGACCATGTTCGGGATCGTCGTGCCGGCGTTGAAGTTCAGGTTCGACGCCACGGGCATGGTCACGCCCTTGGGCCAGACCGTGAGGTGGCTGGCGGCCGTGGCGTTGGTGACCGTCATGTTGACCGCCACGGCGGTGGCGTCGGCCGGGACGCCGCCCACGCCCGTGACGGTCAGGTCGATCGAGGAGCCGCCGGCGACCTTGGCCACGGTGCCGTTGCGGCCGGTGCCGTCACGCGTGTCGAGCACACGGGCCGGGGTCACGGCGTTGTAGAGGTCGCCCGTGATGGCATCCGTGGGGAAGGCCGTGACCGCCTCGATGCCCTCGTCGTACCAGCCCACGACGTCGGCGAGCAGGTCGATCTGGCCCGAGTTGTTGAACAAGCTCACCCGCCCGCCATCGCCGATGCCGACCTTGACCAGGTTCGGCACGGTCTGTCCCGGCACGACGTTGAGGTTCGACGCCAACGGCATGCCGACGCCCGCGGGCCACACCGTGACGTGGCTGGTGGCGGTCGGGCCGACGGCGGTCACGTTGAGCACGACCGCCGACACGCCGGTGGCGGGTACGCCACCGCGGCCGGTCACCTGCAGGTCGATCGACGACCCGCCGTTGACCTTGCCCGCGGCGCCGGTCCCGGTGCCGTCGCGCGTGTCAAGGAGGCGGGCGGGCGTGACCGGGTGGAAGCCCGTCTTGCGTTCGCCGCAGGTGATGACCTGGACGTCGTCGATGTTCCAGATCGAGGCGGCGGCCTCGTTGTCCGTGCCGAGTCGCCACCGGAACCGGACGTTCTGTCCGCCGAAGGACGACAGATCGACCCGCACCGCCTGGAAGCCCCACGTGAACTTCGTCCACGCCTGGCGGCCGGCCAACGGGTTGGCGAAACCGGAGGTGACCGTGCCGTTGTAGCCGTTCTCGGTGATGCGCGACCCGGCGTCGAGCCAGCCGCCGCCGTTGAGCGAGTACTCCAGGATGCCGCCCTCGTAGAGCTGTCCGGAGGGCCCGGTCTCGAAGTCGAACCAGTGGTTGAACCGGAGGTAGGCCTGGGTGTCGGCCGGAACGGCGATGTTCGTCGACGTGGCCACCTTGTGGTCGGTGACCGCCGGTCCGCCGACCGCCAGCATCGAGTGCGTGCCGCTCGTGGCGTAGGGCGACGCGTTGCCGGGCTCGCCGAGGATGAGGGTGCCGTCCTCGAGGTCCCAGGTGGCGGCGTCGTACGCCCAGCCGTTGGTGCCGGTCTCCCAGTCCTCGGCAAAGACGGTGGTCGGCGTCTGCGTGGCGATGTCACAGTCCGGCGCGTCGGGTGCGGCCGCACCGGTGACCGGCTGGCGGTCCATCTCCGTGGCCACGACCGCCTTGAGTACCTGGCCGCAGTCGCCGGCGGTGATGCCGCCCGTGCCGATCAGGTTGGTGCAGGCCTGGGGGAGGGCCTTGGCCAGGTCGGCGTAGTCCGAGCCCGACACGAGGAACGAGGTGAGCACGCTGTAGTAGATGCGCGCCGCCTTGTCGATGCCGATGCCGCTGATCGACTGGCCGTTGAAGGCACCGCCGTCGACGATGAGCACGGCGGCCTTGTTGCCGACGCCGCTGTTGTAGTGGACGCCGCCGTTGTCGGCGAGGTCGCTCCAGTAGCGCGGGCTGCGCATGCGGTCGGGCTGGTTGAACTGCGCCGGGTTCGACATGTTGCGCCCGGCGCCGCCCGGGATGTCCTCGCCCATCAGCCAGCGCACGCCGGCGGTGTCGGTGCCGGCGCCGTTGGTCAGGTCGACGAACTCGCCGAAGATGTCCGACATCGACTCGTTGATGGCGCCGGACTGCATGTAATAGAAGAGGTTCGCCTCGTGCTGGGTGACGCCGTGCGTGAGCTCGTGGCCCACGATGTCGTCGGCCGACGCGAAGCCGGGGCCGTACACGATCTGCTCGCCGTCCCAGAAGGCGTTGTTGAACGGGCAGCTCGTCGGGCAGTAGCGCACCGTCGAGGTGATGATCATCCCGGCGCCGTCGAGGCTGTCCCGGCCGAACCGGGTGTTGTAGAAGTCATAGACGTTGCCGGCGAAGTCGTAGGCCTTGTTCACGTCGGTGACGCCGGAGGCGGCCCCACCCTCGACCCGGGCGAACCCGCTGGTGCACGGGTACTTGGTCGACGTGTTGGCGGCGTCGCACACCCGCCGGTTCTTGGCGGCGTGCACGTCGTCGATGCGCAGCGCGATCGAGCCGTTGGTGGCGTCGACGAGGACCAGGTCGGCGATGGGCTGACCGTCCGGGCCGGCGCTCGCCTCCACCCGCACCCGCCACACCAGTCGGGTGCCCACCGGGTCGGGGCTGCCGACGAGGGCCGGGTCGTAGATCCACAGCTCGGGACGCGAGGCGACCAGGGGGACGGCGCCGAGCCCGTGGGCCTTGGCGCTGGCGGCGCGGGCGGCCGTGGCGGCGTCGGTGGCGGCCACGGTCGGGGCCGTCGAGGCGGGGGCGGCGTCGGCGGTCTCGCCGAGCACGGAGCGGACCTGGCCGGCGGCATCGGTCTGCACGGCGACCTCGCCGGCGAGCACCGGCACGCCGTCGATCGACTGCTGGAACCGCACGCCGGTGCCCTCGGGGGTGGTCGACGTCCCGGTCGTGGCGAAGGTCGTGCCGTCGGCCGAGCCGAGGTCGGCGCCGAGGGTGGTGAGCACGCTCGTGGCGTTGGTGGTGGCGTCGCCGGCGCCGGTGAGCGCCTGGCCCTCGTTCGTGCCGACGAACTCGAGGTCGCCGTCGGCGTCGCGTCCGCTGTCGAGCGACCCGCTCACCCCCGACTGCAGCACCGCCAACCCCGTGGGCAGCGGTGCCGGCACCGCCGTCGCGGCCAACGGGAGCCCGACGACGGCGCTCGCCGCTGCGATCGCACCCACAACCCACCGTCGCGCTGTGCTCACCAACATCCTCCTTGCCGAACCTCCCGAACCCATCTCGGGATCCGGGCAGCCTACGGGTTGTGCCGCGCCCGCGCCGGGCGACCGCGGCGGCCGACGCCGGACGTGACCGTGCGTGTCGGGTTCGGGACTGGCAGAGGTCGTCGCCTCGGGTGGAGACTGGGTCCTTGTTGCGGCTGCCGGAGTCGATGCCCATGCGCACTGCCATCAAGCGAGCTGAGCTGCTCGTCCGTCGTGACGCCACCCTGGGCACGATCGCCCCCGAACTGGCGGCCGTGTACGGCGACCGCCGCCTCGTGGAGGAGGCCGGCGGCGGCCTGCGGCTCACGTACCGCCAAGCGGCCAAGCGCGTGTGCCGGTGGGCCGGTGGCGTCCGCGACCGGGTGGAGCCGGGCGACCGCGTCGTCATCGCCGCCGCCAACAGCTACGAGATGTTCCTGCTGACGATGGCCGTGTCACGCGCCGGTGCCATCCCGGTGCCGTTGAACGAGCAGATGCGCCCCGATGAGATCCGGCACGTGATCGCTGACAGCGGCGCCGCGCTCACCATCCGTTCGGCCACCGAGATCGATGGTGCCGAACCCGTCACCGAACACCCGCAGCAGCGCCCGGGCGACATCGCCGCGCTCTTCTACACGTCGGGCACGACCGGTCGCCCCAAGGGCGTGGAGCTGACGCACCAGGCGCTGGTCGGCCAGGTCGTGGCCGGGGTGGCATGGCCCTCGGCGCTGCGTCGGGACGAGGCCCTCTACGCCCTGCCCATCGCCCACATCATGGGGTACGTGGTGCTGATGGGCATGGCGTGCGCCGGCATCGGTGTGTTCCTCATGCCGCACTTCCACCCGATCGACGTGCTCGACGCCATGGAGCGCCGGCGGTCGAGCATCTTCATCGGCGTGCCCGCCATGTACCGGATGCTGGCCGAGGCCGGTGCCGCCGAGCGCGACCTGTCCAGCGTCCGGCTCTGGGCATCGGGCGCCGACGCCATGCCGGCGGAGCTGGCCCAGCAGTTCAAGAAGATGGGTGCGCTGGCGACCGTGCCGTTCGTCGGTCCGATCGGCGAGGCGACCTTCGCCGAGGGCTATGGCCTGGTCGAGTCCGCCGGCGGCGTGGCGGCGAAGGTCTCGCCGCCCTTCCTCAACCTGGGCCTCGGCGACTCGGTCGGTTTCCAGCTGCCGGGCTACAAGATGCGCGTCGTCGACGACGAGGGCAACGACGTGGCCCAAGGACAGGTCGGCGAGCTCTGGGTGCAGGGCCCGGGCATCACCAAGGGCTACTGGAACGCCCCCGAGACCACGGCACAGACCGTCACCGACGACGGGTGGCTGCGCACCGGCGACTTGGCGCGCAAGGGTCCGCTCGGCACGGTGCTGTTCGCCGGCCGGCAGAAGGACGTGATCAAGCACGGCGGCTACTCGGTCTATGCCGTCGAGGTGCAGGCCTCGCTCGA
>CAZYKR010000152.1:0-10302 GCA_964648005.1 uncultured Iamiaceae bacterium | reverse complement strand
GGGGGGGGCCCCCGGGCCCCCCGGCGGGGGGGGGGGGCGCGGCCCCCGCCACTGCGGCTGACGACGCGCACGTCGTGACCCTGCGACACCAGCAGGTCGGCCGTGGCCGATCCGACGGGTCCTTTGCCGATGATCAGGTGCGTAGCCATGAGGGTCCTCCTCGAGTCCGGCCGAGCGTGGGTGCTCGGAGGCGAGCCTGCTGCTGTGATGTGAGCAGTGCTCTCGGTTCAGAACAGTGATCTCACATCGGAGGCTGCCTGTCAAGAGCGGTGCTCACAAACATGTGCAGTGCTCTCCACGTTGTGCCACGATGCGTGCATGCCAGATCGTGAGGACAGCGCGCCGCGCACCGCCCGCCAGATCGCTCGCGCCGAGCTGACCAAGGCCATCACCGAGGCCGCCCGACGCCAGCTCGCCGCGGTGGGCCCGTCGGCGCTGTCGCTGCGGGCCGTCGCCCGTGAGCTGGGCATGGCATCGTCGGCGGTGTACCGCTACGTCGCCAGCCGCGACGAGCTGCTGACGATCCTGATCATCGACGCCTACGACGCCATCGGTGCCACCGCCGAGGCGGCCGACGCCGAGGCGCTGGCCGACGGTGCCGATACCGGTGCCCGGTGGCTGGCGGTGTGCCGGGCCGTGCGGGCATGGGCGCTGGCGCATCCCAACGAGTGGGCGCTCGTCTATGGCTCGCCGGTCCCCGGCTATCAGGCACCGCAGGACACGATCGGCCCTGCATCACGCCTGGGGTTGGCGATGGCGCGCATCGTCATCGACGCCGCCGACGCCGGTGCGTTGGCCGACGTCGAACCGTTGCCGGCGCCGACGCTCGTCGACCGAGGTGTCCTGGCGGCCATCGGCGGCCTGCCCGACGCGCCGCATGAGGATCTGCCCGAGCGGTCGATGCTGCTGTGGATCGCGCTCGTCGGCACGATCAGCTTCGAGCTGTTCGGTCACCTGCACAACGTCATCACCGACCACGACGCCGGGTTCGATCGCCAGATGGCGGTGGCAGCGTCGAGCATCGGCCTGACCCTCCGCCTCGACAGGGGCGGACGAGGTCGTTGGCGTGCCGGGTTGTGCCGCGGGGGGCTGCGCCTCCCGGGGCCACTACCAGAACGAGCGCTGGGCCTGTCGTCCGGCTCGGGTCAGGCGAAGGGCCCGGACACTTCGTAGGTGCGACCGGGGCTGCGCTGCGACGAGAAGTACAGCCGCGTGCCGTCGGGGGTGAAGGCGGGACCGGTGATCTCCGACCCGGGCGCGTCGGTGACCGTGGCGACCGGGTGCATGGCGCCGTCGGGGGCGACGACGACCACCTGCAGGCCGGCGCCGTCCTCGGCGACGAAGGGCAGGCCGTTCGGGCCGACGACCACGTTGTCGACGTCGGCCACGGCCGCGGGTCCGTTGGGCGCGGCGCTGTCCCAGACCACCGACAGGTGCACGCGGTCGTCGCCGTCGGGCTCGAGGCGCCACAGCCGGTTGTCGCCCTTGGTCGAGAACCACAGCACGCCATCGGCCACGTCGGCGCCCTCGCCGCCGTCGAAGGCGGCGAGGTTCGGCAGCTGTTCGCGCATCGGGACCTCGGCGGCGCTGGGGTCGGGCACGGGCTGCCAGCGCAGCGCGTCGCCGTCGGTGACGAGTGCCTCGAGGACGCCGGCGCGCAGGTCGCCCCACCGGTCGGGCCGGAAGCGGTAGAGCCCGCCGGCCGGGTCGTCCTCGGTGAGGTACACGACCTCGTGCACCGGGTCTGCTGCGGCGGCTTCGTGGTTGCACACCCCCAGGGCGTCGCGCACCTCGGCGGGGGTCTGGCCCGTGGGGTCGCACTCCCACACGCGACCTTCGGGGACCTCCTCGCAGGACAGCCACGTGTCCCAGGGGGTGCGTCCGCCAGCGCAGTTGCGCAGGGTGTCGCCGAGGATGCGCCGCGCCTCGACGACGGTGCCGTCGCGGTCGAAGCGCACCATCGAGGCGCCGCCGGGCACCGCCTCGGAGTTGGCGACATAGATCCAGCCGTCGTCGGTGGGGAACACGGCGCCGCCGTCCGGGGCTTCGGGCCAGACGTAGTCGGTCCCGGCGACGGCCTCACCGGTCTGCGCGATGACCCGCGACGTGAACCCGGCTGGCAGCAGGAGGCCGTTGGCGTCGGGGCCGACCAGGGCGCCGTAGCCAGCGAACGGCGCCGTGGTGCCGGGACTGGTGCCTGCCGTGCCGCCGCCGAAGCCCTCGGTCGGCTTGGCGAGGTTGCTGGTCGACGAGCAGGCATCGAGCAGCGGGATGGCCACGGCGGCCACACCGCCCGCTCCGACGAGCCGCAGGAACTGCCGACGGTCTGCATGCATCCGGGGCAAGCTATCGGCCAGGCCCGCACCGTGGCGGTCGCCAAAGGACGCCGCCCGACGAGCAGGCAGCGATGAACGGTGTTAAGTTCGGAGGCCGCTGACGGCTGGGCGAGGCGTGTCGGCGGGGACACTCGACGAGGGGGACACGACGATGGTGCGACGGGGGGTGCGCGGCGTCACGGCGCGACGGACGACGGTGCTGGCAGCAGCCGCGCTGGTGCTGGCCGCGGGGTGCGTCGAGAAGGTCGAGGCGCCGACGACCCAGGCGCAGGGACAGACCTCGGGGTCGATCGACGCCGCCGGCATGGCCAGCACGCAGGGCGGCCAGAACGCCGACGGCCCGCCCGTCATCGAGCAGCTGGCCGGCAAGTCGTTCAGCTTCGAGCCGCCCGCCGCGCCGGTCGCCGCCGAGGGCGAGCCGATCCGCATCGGGATGATCAACCAGGAGAACACGCCGATCGGGTCCTTCCCCGAGCTGCGCCTCGGTGCGCAGGCGGCCGCCGATCTCATCAACACCGAGCTCGGCGGCGTCGACGGTCGCCCCATCGAGATCGTCCCGTGCATCTCGAACTTCTCCGTCGAGACGTCGCAGCGCTGTGCCCAGGACTTCGCCCAGGACGACTCGATCGTCGCCGTCACCGGAGGCATCGACCTCGCCTCCACCGGTTCGATCCCGGTGCTCGAGCAGAACGAGCTCGCCTACCTCGGGGGCATCCCCGTGAACTTCGCCGAGCAGCGCAGCCCGATCTCGTTCCAGTGGTCGGGCGGCTCGGCCGGCTCGATGGTGGCGTTCGCCTGGCACGCCGCCACCGAGCTCGACGCCGACAAGATCGTCATCGCCTACGGCGAGTACGAACCGATCACCGCCGCCGCCGAGATCGGTCGTGACGTAGCGCTCGCGCTCGGCGTCGACGAGGTCGAGATGGTGTCGTTCCCCGTCGTCGCCACCGACTTCCTGCCGACGCTGTCGAAGATCAAGGAGCTCGACCCCGATGCCGTGCTGGTCGGCGCCGCCGATACCGCGTGCGCGCCGTTCATGAAGGGCGCCCACGACCTGGGCATCGAGGCACAGCTGTACCTCGTCGGCGCCTGCGCCGCGCCGCAGATCGCCACCGAGGTCGGGCCCGACGCCGTCGAGGGCGCCATGTTCAACGTCGAGAGCCCGGTCGACCCGTCGGCAGCCGACAACAGTGACGGCGAGATGTACTTCGCCGCCATCGCCAAGTACGGGGACCCGCAGCTGTCGGGCGCCAGCGCCGCCACCATCTCGTTCCGTGACGTGATGAACATCTGGATGCTGATGTCCGAGCTCGGTGCCGACGGCATCGACCGCGGCTCGCTGATCGACCTGGTGCGCCAGGCGGAGGGCCGGCCGCAGTTCTACGGCCACGACTACACCTGCGACGGCCAGCAGATCCCGGACCTGCCCTCGATCTGCGCCCCGCAGCAGGTGATCGTCAAGCGGTCCGGTGACGCCATGGTGCCCGAGACCGAGTGGATCGATGTCCCGCAGATCCTGGCCGACACGCAAAGCTGAACCGATGCGTGACGGCCGGCGGGTGACGCCGTGACCCACCTCCAGTACCTGCTGCTCGGACTCGGCGGCGGCGCCGTGCTGGCGGCGTTGGCGCTCGGTCTGGTGCTCGGTTACCGCGCCTCGGGTGTCGTGAACTTCGCTCACGCCGCCATGGGCATGTTCCTCGCCTACAGCTACGCCTCGCTGCGCCAGGCCGGCGAGCTGCTGAACCCGCTGCCGTTCGGGCCTGACCAGATCAAGCTGCTGCCGACCGACCCGAACGCGCTGTACCGCTTCGCGCCGGCGACGGCGTTCGCGCTCACCATGGTGCTGGCGCTCGTCTACGGCCTCGCCGTGTACTGGCTCGTGTTCCGCCCGCTGCGCAACGCGCCGACGCTGGCGCGCGTCGTGTCGAGCCTCGGTCTGTTCCTCTACCTGCTGGCCATCGCCAAGATGCGCATCGGCACCCAGGGCGCCACCGTCGCCAAGCCCGAGAGCCTCCTCCCGACGTCGGTGGTCGATGTCGGCGGCGTCTCGCTGCCCCAGGACCGCCTGTGGCTGACCGCGCTCGTCGTCGGGACGGCGGCCGTGCTCGCCGCCGTGTACCGGTACACCCGCTTCGGTCTGGCCACGCGCGCCGCCGCCGAGTCCGAGAAGGGGGCCGTGCTGCTCGGGCTCTCCCCCGACCTGTTGGCGTCGGTCAACTGGATCGTGGCCACGATGCTCGCTGGCGCTGCCGTCATCCTCATCGCCCCGATCGCCGGGCTGAACCCCACGACCACCTCGCTGCTGATCGTGCCGGCCATGGCGGCGGCGTTGCTCGGCCGGTTCAGCTCGTTCACCATCACCGTGGCGGCGGGCCTCGGCATCGGCATGGTGCAGTCCGAGCTGTTGAGCCTGCAGACCGACTGGACCTGGCTGCCCGACGTCAGCCTGGGCCAGGTCGTTCCGTTCGTGGTGATCATCGCCACCATGGCACTGCGGGGCGAGTCGCTGCCGACGCGCGCCACCCTGCACGAGGGCCGCTTCCCGCGCTCGCCGCATCCCCGGCGCGTGCTGACGTGGAGCATCGTGCTCGCCGGCGGAGCGCTGGTCGGCATGCTGACCCTGCCGTCGAACTGGCGCTCGGGCATCATCGTCACGGCCACGATGGCGCTGATCGCCCTATCGGTCGTGATGCTCACCGGCTACGTCGGCCAGATCTCGCTGATGCCGATGGCGATGGCGGGCATCGCGGCGTTCGCCATGATCCGCCTCGCCGAGGCGGGGGTGCCGTTCCCGATCGCGCCGGTGCTGGCGGCGGGGGCGTCCGTGCTCGTCGGGCTCGTCGCGGGCGTGCCGGCCGTGCGCGTGCGGGGCATGAACCTGGCCATCGCCACGCTTGCCGCCGCCGTCGCCGTCGAGGAGCTGTTCTTGAAGTGGGACGTCTTCGCCGGCGGCCTCGGCGGATCGCGCGTGCCGCCGCCGTCGTTGTTCGGCATCGATCTGGGTGTGTCGGCGGCGGGCGCCGACTTCCCGCGTCGCGCCTTCGGCGTGCTGGCCGTCGTCACGGTGACCCTGGTGGCGGTGGCGGTCACCAACATGCGCCGTTCGCGCACCGGCCTGCGATGGCTGTCGGTGCGGGCCAACGAGCGTGCGGCGGCCTCGACCGGCGTCGACGTCCGGGCGACCAAGCTGGGCGCCTTCGCTGCCTCGAGCTTCGTGGCGGGCCTGGGCGGCTGCCTGTTCGCGTACGGCCATCAGGACATCTCGGCGGACAGCTTCGTGGTGTTCAACTCGCTGGCGTTGCTCGCCACCACGTACCTGGGCGGCATCGCCTCGATCGCCGGTGCGCTCCTCGCCGGGGTCCTCGCCGACGGCGGTCTGTTGTCGGTGGCGCGCGGCGGTGAGGGGTCCGAGCTGCAGTTCGCCATCCAGGGCCTGGTGCTGATCGCCGTCGCCGCGCTCTATCCCGAAGGGGTGACGGGCGCGGTCTACGCCCTGGGCCGGCGGCTCCGGCGCGACCGCTCCACCGCCGATCTGTCGGAGGTCGACGCCAGCGACGAGCCGTCTGCCGCGGGCGACCGCCCCGAGGTTCCCTGACCGCACGGTGGTACCGTCGCCGTCCGTGAGCACGCTGCAGCAGACGGTCTGGGTCAACAGCTTCGACGAGTTCCGGGCGACGATCGATCGCTACATCTCCGAGGGCGGCGTCGTCCAGGAACAGGAACCGGGCGCCACGACCCTGTTCGTCGAGAAGAAGCTGAACGTCGTCGTGCTCGTGGTCGGTCTGGTGCTGTGCTTGGTGCCGGGCCTGGCGTACCTCGGCTGGTACCTGTGGGCCGACAAGGACCAGGTCGTTACCGTGCGCATGGGCAAGCCGGACAACATCGGCGGCTATCAGCCCGACGGCGAGCCCGAGCCTGCCGAGCTCCCGCCCCACGCCGCCAGCGCTGAGAACCTGGCGATCCCGCCGGCGTCGGCCACGCCACTGGCGGCGCCGGTGCCGCCGGCGACGAGCGCACCGGTGACGGCACCGGTCGACCCGACGCCCGTGGCGCCACCCGCCACACCGCCCGCGGCGGCACCGGACGACGACGCTCCCACCGCCTTCTGAGGTTCGGCGCCGTCGTGGCGCCGGGAGGTCCCGTCGGGCCGGCGCGCCGGCTCAGGTGCGCGCCGCCGGCAGCTGCTGCTCGAGGGTCGTCGTGGGCGCGAAGAGGTCGCCGTGCTCGGCGACGCGCGCCAGCACGTCGGCGGCTTCGAAGCGCAGCGGCGCACCGTCGGCAGCAGCGGCAACTTCGTCCCACGTGACCGGCGTCGATGCCGTCGGCGCCGGCTGGGCGCGCAGCGAATAGGCGCACACCGTCGTCTTGAAGCTGGTGTTCTGGCTCCAGTCGATGAGCACCTTGCCGGTGCGGATGGCCTTGGTCTGCTCGGTGACGACCAACGCCGGCAACTGCTTGGCGAGTAGTTGGGCGACCGCCAGCGCGAACGACCGCACGTGCTCGGCGTCGTGGGGGCGGTTGAGCGGCAGGTACAACTGCAGCCCCTTGCCCCCCGATGTCTTGGGTACGAGCGTGAGGTCGAGCGCCCCGAGGGCGTCGCGGATGGCGAGGCCGACCTGCGCGCACTCGGTCATCCCCGCCGGTGGCCCGGGGTCGAGGTCGAAGACCACCATCGTCGGGTGCTGCGGGTCCGACGCCAGCGCCATCGGGGTGTGCAGCTCCAGCGCCGCCAGGTTGGCCACCCACACCAGCGCCGCCAGGTCGTCGATGACGCAGTAGTCGATCTGGCCGCTGCGGTCGCCGGGGCCGCGGGCGGTGTGGACCCACTCGGGGCGGTGGCTCGGGCAGCGCTTCTCGAAGAACGACTGCCCGTCGACGCCGTTGGGGAACCGCCGCAGCGTCACGCAGCGGTCGCGCAGGTGGGGCACCATCACGGGTGCCACCTTGGCGTAGTAGTCGATGACCTCGCCCTTGGTGGTGCCCGTCTCGGGATAGAGCACCTTCGACAGGTTCGACAGGGACAGCGTCCGCCCCTCGACTTCGACCGTGACGCGCTCGGGCTCGGGCACGGTCAGGCGCTGCGCTCGTCGGCCTCGTCGTCGACCGAGACCGCCGGGGTCTGCGACGTCGGGTGCCGCTCGCGTGCCGCGCCGCGCTCGGCGATGCTCGCCTCGAGCGCGGCGATGAGGTCGATGACCGTCGTCTCGCCCGCCTCCGGCTCGGCCGAGGCGACGATCAGCTCGCCGGCGGCCTTCTGCTGGATCAGCGCCAGCACCTGTTCGCGGTGGGTGTCGTGGTACTTCTCGGCGTCGTAGGTGCCGGCGAGCGTCTCGATGAGCTGCTCGGCCATCGCCAGCTCCTTCGGCGCGATGTCGGCTTCGTCGACCGGGCCGAGCTCGGACAGCTCCGGGATCTGCGCCGGATCGACGATCTCGTCGGCGTACACCATCGTCGACAGGACCAGGTGGCCGTCGACCGGCCGCAGCGCCGCCACGTACTGCTTGGTGCGCATCACGAAGTGGGCGATGCCGACCTTGCCCATGTCCTCCATCGCCTGCACCAGCAGCTGGTACGGCTTGGCGAGCTGGCCAGCCGGGGCGACGTAGTAGGCGGCGTCGTAGAACATCGGGTCGATGTCGGCGAGGTCGACGAACTCCTCGATGTCGATTGTGCGCTGGGCCGCCGGATCGAGCGCGGCGAGCTCCCCGTCCTCGACGATGACGTACTGGTCCTTGGCGATCTCGTAGCCCTTGACCAGCTCCTCGTTCGGCACCTCCGTGCCGTCGAGCGCGGAGACCTTCTTCTGGCGGATGCGCGAGCCGGTCCGGGCATCGATCTGGTTGAACCGCACGTTCTTGCGGTTCACCGCCGTGTAGAGCTTCACCGGGATGTTGACCAGCCCGAAGCTGATCACCCCGTTCCAGATGGCGCGTGGCACGTCCGCGACCGTACCCCGATCGGGCCGGTCAGGACCCGGAGGGGCTCATTCCTGGACGAGCTCGATGAGCGTGCCGAACCCGCTCTTCGGGTGCAGGAACGCCACCGTGGTGCCCCGCGACCCTGGCCGCGGCGCCTCGTCGATCGACACGCCCCCGTTCGCCTTGAACGACGCCAGCGCCTTGGCGCAGTCGTCGACGCGGTAGCCGACGTGGTGCAGGCCCTCGCCCTTGCGCTCGAGGTACTTGGCCACCGGCGAGTCGTCGCGGGTGGGGGTGAGCAGCTGGATGTAGGACTGCGCCACGTTGAGCAGTGCCTCCTCGACCCCATCGCTCTCGACGACCTCGCGGTGCTCGACGGTGGCGCCGAAGGCCTCGCGGTAGAAGTCGATCGCCGCGGGCAGGTCGTGCACGGCGATGGCGATGTGGTCGATCTCGGTGAGCAGCATGTCGACCTGACCTGACTCGTCGGCCTGGTCCTGCTGGTCGTCGTGCGGGTTGGGCGTGGTGATCGGGCTCATCGTTCCTCCGGTCGCGGGCGTGGCTCAGGCGTAGCGGCGGGCGAGGGTGATCTTGTCCTCACCGACCTCTTCCCGGAAGGCGGGGTCATCGATGCCGAGACCCTCCTCGGGTGCGAGGCACAGGATGCCGAGCTTGCCCTCGTGCATGTTGTGGTGCACCTGGTAGGCGGCCTCGCCGGTCTCCTCGAGGGTGAACACCTTGGACAGCATCGGCTGGATCTTGCCCTCGCAGATCAACTGGTTGGCCGCCCAGGCCTCCTTGTAGTTGGCGAAGTGGCTGGACACGATCCGCTTCAGCTTCATCCACAGGGGGCGGTTGTCGTACTCTATCATGTAGCCGCTGGTGGCGGCGCAGGTGACGATGCGCCCGCCGCGGGCGGTGACGAAGACCGAGGCGCCGAAGGTCTGACGACCCGGATGCTCGAACACGATCTCCGGGTCCTTCCCGATCAGGCCCCGGATGTCCTTGCCCAGCCGGCGCCACTCGCGCTCGTCCTGGGTGTGGGGGTCCGACCAGAACTGGTAGCCGGCCTCCTTGCGGTTGATGACGGCCTCGCAGCCCATCTCCCGCAGCATCGCCGCCTTGGACTCGGAGCTGACCACGCCGATCGGCGTGCCGCCCCCGTTGAGGACGTACTGCACGGCGTACCCGCCGATACCGCCGGTGGCGCCCCAGATCAGCACCGCCTCGCCCTGCTGCATGCCGGCGGCGTGGCGCGACACGATCATGCGGTACGACGTCGAGTTGCACAGCGCGTTCACGGCCGCCTCCTCCCACGTGAGGTGGGCAGGCTTGGGCATCAGCTGGTTGGCCTTGACGACGGACAGGTCAGCCAGGCCACCGAAGTTCGACTCGAAGCCCCAGATCCGCTGGTTGTCGGCGAGCATCGAGTCGTCGTGCGCCGTCGGGTCCTGGTCGTCGAGGAAGTTGCAGTGGACGGTGACCTTGTCGCCCGGCTTCCACTTGCGCACGGCGCTGCCGACGCGCAGCACGACGCCCGAGGCGTCGGAGCCGACGATGTGGTAGTCGAGGTCGTGGCGCTTGCCCCACACCGACTCGCGCCCGAGCCGCTCGAGGAAGGCGAACGTGGGCAGCGGCTCGAAGATCGAGGTCCACACCGTGTTGAAGTTGATCGAGCTCGCCATCACGGCGATCACGACCTCGTCGGGCGCGATCTCGGGCAGCGGCACGTCGTCGACGTGCAAGGACTTGCGGGGGTCCTTGTCTGCGGAGTCGTAGCCGGCCCACATCTCCTGTTCGTCCTTGCGGACGAACGCCGCCCGATAGGCCTCGGGCAGGGGCAGGTTGGCCAGGTCGTCTCCGCTGGCGCCGGTCTGGATCGCGTCGAGGATCTGCTGCATCTCGGTGGACATGGTGGGTCAACTTACCCGTCGGTCACTTAGCGAACCACCTCCGGCCGACCCGCCCGGGGGAAGCCGGCGTGCGCATCGACGCGTCGCTCGGTCCAGGACTGGACAACGACCATCCACTACGCGAAGTTAGGT
>CAZYKR010000151.1:0-10739 GCA_964648005.1 uncultured Iamiaceae bacterium | reverse complement strand
ACGCCGCCTGGCCGGCGACCGGGCCGGCACCATCGCCGCCCTCGTCGCCGCCGTCAACGCAAACCTGTTCATGAACGACGTGCTGGTGATGGCCGAGACCGTGGCCGCCGCCTGCCTCGTCGTGCTGCTGTTCGCCGCGTACCGCTTCGTCGACGTGCCCAGCGTGCGGCGCGCCGCCATCCTCGGTGCCCTCGTCGGGCTCGCCGGCCTGGCCCGAGCCGAACTGCTCCTGTACGGCCCGGTGCTGGTGGTGCCACTGGCGCTGTGGGCCCGCCCGTTGCGGTGGTCCCAGCGCCTCGGGCGCGTGGCCGTCGCCGGCGCGGCGGCGGTGGCGGTGCTGGTGCCGTGGACCGCCTACAACGCCACGCGGTTCGAGCGGCCCGTGCTGTTGTCGACCAACGACGGGCTGACGTTGCTCGGCGCCAACTGCCCCGCCGTCTACGGCATCGACGACCCTGGGGGGATCGGGTTCTGGAACCTGGGCTGCACGGCCGTCGTCGACGCCGTGCTCGCACCCGATGCCGACCAGTCCGAGGTGGCGGCGGCGTATCGCGACGCCGCCATCGAGTTCATCGGTGACCATCCCGACCGGGTGCCGGTCGTCGTCGCCCACCGCCTCGGGCTCGGGTGGGGCGTCATCGGCACCGACCAGATGACCTGGCTCAACCAGGGCGAGGGCCGCGACTCGTGGGCGTCCACGCTCGGCGTGCTGACGTGGTGGGCGCTCGTACCCCTGTCGGTGGTCGGCGCCGTGGCGCTCCGGCGACGCCGCGTGCCGATCTGGCCCCTGGTCTCGAGCGTCGTCGTCGTCACGATCACCTTGATCGCCTTCTACGGCATCGTGCGCTTCCGGTTGCCGGCCGACCTGGCCGCCACCGTGCTCGGCGCCGTCGGCATCGATCGCCTGCTCGCCTGGCGTACCGCGCGCCGCAGCCGCGCCGCCGACGCAGACCACGACGCACGGTCCGACGCCCCGGTGCCCGCCGCGCCGACGCCCGATGGCGACGCGCCGCCCGGCGGCGTGCCGGAGCGGTCGGCGGGCACGCACTACCCCTGCCTCGATGCGTACCGCGGCATCGGCATGACGATGGTGCTCGCCAACCACGCCGCCTACGCCACCGGCTTCGTGTTCACGTCGGCCCTGGGCCCCTTCATCGCCCGCCTCGACATCAGCGTCCCGATGTTCTTCGTGATGTCCGGGTTCTTGCTGTTCCGCCCCCAGGCCGCTGCGCTCGTCGCCGGCCGCGACCTGCCCTCGATGCGCACCTTCTACACGAAACGGGTGCTGCGCATCGTCCCCGCCTACTGGGTGGCCCTGGTCGGCCTGGGCATCCTGTTCGGCCTGCAGATCGCCTCGGTGCGTGACTGGATCGCCAACGCGCTGCTCCTGCCCGCGCTCGGCTACCCGGCGGAGGTCTGCAACGCCAGCGGCACCTGTCATGTGGGCTACGGCATCACCCAGGCCTGGAGCATCGGGGTCGAGGCCACGTTCTACGTCCTGTTGCCACTGGGTGCCTGGGCCCTGGGCCGGCTGGCGGCGGGCCGCGCCCGCCGGGGACGCATCGCCGTCGTGACCGGTGGGCTGGTGGCCCTGTACCTCGCCGGCGTCCTGTTCCGCGTCGCGGTCGTGGTCGCCGACCCCGCCTGGGCCGGTCAGTCGCTGCTGTGGTTCCCGATGTACGCCGACCTGTTCGCCATCGGCATGGGTCTGGCGCTGGCCAGCGTGCTCGTCGCCGAGGGCCGTCCGCTCCCCCGCCTCGCCGCCGCGCTGGCGGAACGTGCGTGGCTGTGCTGGACGATCGCGTTCGGCCTCTACCTGCTGATGACGCGCTTCGCGCCGCCCGATGAGCCCTTCGGCCTGAACGGCGCCGAGTACCTGCCGCGCCAGCTCGTCTACGGCATCGCCTCGGCGATCTGGCTGTTGCCGGCGATGTTCGGCGACCAGCGCGCCGGCCGCCTGCGCCAGCTCCTCGCCTCGCGCCCGCTGGCATACCTCGGCGCCATCTCGCTCAGCTTCTACCTGTGGCACCTGGCCTTGATCGAGCAGGTCAAGGCCTGGACCGTCCCGGACTGGCAGGCACGGGTCGCGCTCGCCGCCAACCCCCCGCCCGACAACCCGCTGGCCGGATTGGCGACCTTCACCGGCAACTTCTGGGTGGTCGCCACCGGTGCCTGGATCCTGAGCTTCCTCGTCGCAGCCGTGCTGTTCCGCTGGGTCGAGCGGCCGGCGCTGCTGCACAAACCGACGCGGCGTGCTGGCCCGTCCCGACCGGGATCGGCCGCACGGGACCGACGCCCCGAGGCGGCGCCGGCGTGATCCGTCGAAGCCGAACCGCCCGGGTCGCGCTCGGGGCGCGCCCACGGCGTACGCTGGTCGTCCCATGGGGGTGACGGAGACGACGATGGGAGACGTCGCGACGGACCGACCGACGACGCCGCAGCAGGCGGCGACGTCCGCCGTCGCGCGCCCGGGGGCGACCGACCGCCTGCTCGTGATCATCCCGGCGTGGAACGAAGAGGCACCGCTGCCGAAGGTGCTGGCGTTGCTGCACGCCACGCTGCCCGATTCCGACGTCGTCGTCGTCTCCGACGGCTCGACCGACCGCACCGCCGCCGTGGCGAAGGCCGCGGGCGCCGCCGTGGTCGAGCTCCCGTACAACCTCGGCATCGGCGGTGCGCTGCGCGCCGGGTTCCGCTACGCCGTGCGCGAGGGCTACCAGCGTGGCGTCCAGTTCGACGCCGACGGACAGCACGACCCGACGCAGATCGCCAAGCTGCTGGCGGCGCTCGACGCCGGCGCCGACATGGCCATCGGCAGCCGCTTCGCCGCCGACGACGAGTACGCCGTCGGCAAGGTGCGCGGCGGCGCCATGGGGTTGCTGCGCTTCACGGTGCGGCGCCTCACCGGACAGCCCTTCACGGACACCTCCTCGGGCTTCCGGGGCTTCAACCGGTCGGTGCTCGAGTTCTTCGCCGACACCTACCCCTCCGAGTACATGGAGTCGGTCGAGGCCCTCCTGCTCGCCCATCGCGAGGGGTTCAACGTCGTCGAGGTGCCGGTCCGCATGCAGGAACGCCAGGGTGGCACGGCGTCGAACCGCAACATCAAGCTCCTATACCACTACTCGCGCCTGCTGCTGACGATCGCCGCCGGCGCCAGCGGCCACGCCAAGACCCGTCAGGAGCGCCAGGCGTCCCAGCGCCAGGCGATGGCGCAGCACCCGGCCGGCGTCTTCGACGCCGTGCCCGCACCTGGGGAGTCGCCGGCGTGAACGACGTCGCCGCCATGGCGCTGCTGGCGCAGGAGGAGATCCCGGGCATCGACGAGGGGCTGTCGCTGACGGCGCACTTGTTCCTGCTGGCGGGCGCCATCGGTTCGGTGGGCTTCATCCTGTGGCTGCTGCGCCATCGCAAGCTGCGTGGCAAGTACGCCATGCTCTGGACCGCCGCCGCTGCCGGTCTCTTGGTCCTGGCGCTGTTCCCGGGGCTGTTGTCGACGGTGTCGGGTTGGTTGGGCGTCTACTACGCCCCGGCGCTGTTCCTCGTCGTCGCCATCGGGTTCCTGCTGGTGATCGTCATCCAGTTCTCGTGGGAGCTGTCGCGCATGGACGATCGCACCCGCACGCTGGCCGAGGAGGTCGGCCTGCTGCACGCCGAGCTCGACCGCTACCGGGCTGCCGAAGCCGCTGCCGAGGACGGTGCGGCATCACGGCCGGTCGCTCCCGACGGCGGGGACGCCGCCCGCACCTGATCGTCGCCGTCGACCCGGCGCCCGACCTCAGGCGCCGACGTTGTGCCAGGGGCCGGTGACCTCGTAGATCGTGCCCGGGTTGCGCTGCGACGAGACGTACAGCCGCGTGCCGTCGGGGCTGAACGCCGGGCCTGCCAGCTCGGAGCCCGCCACGCCATCGAGCTGCAGGACCGGCTCCACGGTGCCGCCGTGCAGCAGCACCAGCTGCATGTCGCCGCCGTCCTCGGCCACGATCAGCTCGCCCGTGGTGGTGTTGGTCACGTTGTCGACGCCGGTCAGCAGCGGCGTCGGCGATGTCGCCGCGTCGTAGGTCACCGTGACGACCGAGGTCGCCAGGTCCAGCTCCCACACCCGGTTGTCGCCCTTGGTCGTGAAGTAGACCGCATCGTCGACGCAGGTGATCCCTTCGCCCCCGTTGAAGTGGCGGGCGTTGGGCACCTGCAGCCGGGTGGAGGTCACCGCCGCCGACGGGTCGGGCACCTCGGCCCATCCCGGGACCCCGGCGTCGTCCGTCAACACCGCCAGCGTGCCCGACGACAGGTCGCCCGGCGCGTCCGGGGTGAAGCGGTACAGGCACCCGTCGGTACGGTCCTCGGTGAGGTAGAACGCCCCCGTCCGATCGGCGAAGGCGACGGCCTCGTGCTGGAACGCCCCCATCGCCGGCCGTGCCACCGCCGCCGTCGCACCGGTCGGATCGCACTCGTGGACCAGGCCGCGCGACACCTCCTCGCACGAGAGCCACGTGCCCCACGGGGTCGCGCCTCCGGCACAATTGCGGCCGGTGCCCGCCAGGATCCGCTGGGCGTCGACGATCGAGCCGTCGGCAGCGAACGTGATGGCGCTCACGCCACCGTCGGGGGCGTTGAGCTCGTGGTTGCAGACGTAGGTCCAGCTCCCGCCCGAGTTGGCGAAGCAGGCGCCCCCGTCCGGCCATGCCGGCAGGACGTAACCGGTCGAGCCGACGGCGACGCCGACCGTGCCGATCACCCGGGAGGTGAAGCCGACCGGCAGTCGCAAGCCGTTGGCATCGGCGGGCTGCAACGCTCCGTAGCCCACCGGCGGTGTCGTGGTAGGAGGCGGATCGACCGGGGACGGCACCACACAGCCCTCCAACCACGGTGCGGTCGCCAACACCACAGCGCCGGCACCGGTGAGACGCAGGAACGTGCGGCGGTCCGTGCCGCGCTTGGTGGTGTCCATCGTCATCGCCTCCGCAGGGCTCGTCGTGTGCCGTCGACGCCTTGGATCATCGGCCACGCGCGCCCAGGGCTGGAGCGATGCGTGACCAGGTACCGACCGCTTCAGTCGCGCCGGGCCGAGCGGAACACCACGATCATGCCGTCGGCGGAGTAGCAGCGCCCGAGCTTGCCCAGGAACCGCTCCAAGCCGACGACGAAGCGACCGGCCATGGCGAGCACCCGCGCCGAGAGGCCACCGCCCTCGAACGGCTTGACCGCCGGGACGTACATGCGTGTCTCGACGTGCTCCCAGCCGTAGCGCGACGCCAGGTTGGTCAATGTTCGCCACGTGAACATCACCACGTGATCCGGGTGGTTGATCTCCTTGTTGCCCAACGAGGCGAAGACGTTGATCAACCCGTAGGCGTTCGGCGTGGTGATGACGAGCTGTCCGCCGGGCGCCAACAAGTTGTGCATGCCGTCGAGGAAGGACCCGGGGTCCGACAGGTGCTCGATGACCTCGCCGGCGATGACGAGCTGCGCCGGTTCGATGCCCGCCGCCTCGACGGCGGCCGCGTCGCGGGCGTCGAGCGCATGCGCCTCGTACCCGGCGTCGACGGCCTCCTTCACGCCCGTCTCGTCGATGTCGACGCCGACGAGGCTCGTGGCCACCCGATCGAGGTGGGCGTGCAGCCACGTCCCCGTCCCGGTGTTCATCGTGCGACAGCCGGTGTCGACGAATCCCACGTGGATGACGCTGCGTCCGCGGGCGCGGGCGCACAGGTCGACGATGCGATCGACGAGGCGCGCCTCGGGGAGCGCGTGGGTCATCGCCAGCTGGTTGAACTCGGTGTTGCTCATCGTTGCTCCGCTCGGTCGCGGGGAGGGGGTGCGGTCGCTGCCGCTCCGGCACCGACGGCGGTGGTGGCCGCCGACGTGGCGGGGCCGAACACGCCGCCGGCGACGGCATCGGCGATGCGGTCGCGCAACGGTAGTCCGGCACCGGCGGCGAGCAGACGGTCCATCTTCGCCAGGGCCCGGCGTCGTCCGACCCACAGCAGCGGCGCCAGCCTGCCGGCGTCGGGCACCGGCCAGTACCGCTCCTCCGTATCGAAGTCGTAGGGGTGCACGTAGGTCCACGGTGCCGGGCCCACGTCGCCGAAGCGCCGGGCGGCAGCGATCACGGGCCACGGCAGCAGCCGGAAGTAGGTGCCGCCGAGGAACGGCACGTGCACGGGCCCGATCCCGGCGAGCGGCGCGGGGAACTCGGCCAGGCCGCTCGGCCACACGAAGGGCTCGGTCGGCGCGCCCGGGTAGCCGAAGAGGGGGTTCGGTGCCGACAGGACGCTCGAGGAGTAGGTGAAGCCCTCCTCCGCCAGCACCTCGGTCGCCCACAGTGAATCCGGCACGAGCGAGAACGTCGGGGCTCGGAAGCCGACGACCGGCGCTCCGGCGAGGTCCTCGAGCAGGGCCTTGCCCCGCCGCGTCTCGGCGGCGAAGACCTCGGGCGTCTGGTCGGTGAGGTGCGTGTGCGCCCAGCTGTGCAACGCGATCTCGTGCCCCGCCGCGGCGACTTCGCGCACCAGGTCGGGCTGGGCCTCGGCGACGACGCCGACGACGAAGACCGTGCCCACGACGTTGCGCTCGGCGAGGAACGCCAGCACCTCGCGCATGACCGTCGGGTACCGCAACGGGAACGAGTCGTCGGGTCGATGGTCCTCGAGGTCGAGCGTGAAGGTGACGGGTCCGCGCATCAGTAGGCGTCCATGTCCAGGAATTCGTAGGTGTCGAGGTGGAAGTCCCGCTGGCGGATGCGGTCCGAGAGCGAGCACAGCTCGAGGTTGAGCGGCGACGGCTTGATGCGCTCGGGCGCCGGAACGCCGCGGACGACGACGTTGCGGTTGAAGCCGGCGTACACAGCCGCAGGCGCCCGATGCCAGCGGCACGCCTCGGCGACGGCGGGCTGGCCCGAGATCGGTCCGTCGACGCCCGAGCGCAGGAGCAGCTTGAGGATCACCGCCACGGGAACGCCCTTGAACGACGACAGGGTCGACACGGCCACGATGCGATCCGACACGTGCAGGGCATAGGGCGGGGTGTGCGGCGATGCCAGCCGCCACCGCAGGTACTCCGCCGTCCAGCAGTTGCTCCAGCCGCGCACCGGGTGCGAGTCGAGGCCCTGCGATACCTCGGCGAAGACGGCGCCGTCGAGGAAGTCCGGTGTCACGGCATGCGACTGCCACCACCCCCGACGCCCGGGCGTCGGCACGACGATGTTCACCGGCATCTGGTCGATCATCCGCCAGCCCATGATCTGCACCCCGCGATGCGAGCGGGCGTTGGTCACGCCGATGCCCGCGTGCACCCCGGCGTCGCGCGCTCGCGACCACACCTTGAGCTGCAGCTGACCGAAGAACCCCCGGCGCTGGCTGCCCGAGCGCGACACGGCGTTGAGCGAGAACACGAACGGCACCGGGCCGTCCGGGTTGCGGTACCGCTGCGGGATCAGGGCGTAGTGCGCCACCCGCACCCCGTCGTCGTCGACCGACTCCTGGAACGCAGGACCGTAGGGGTTCTGGTCGTAGAGCCAGTGCAGGTACGTCTCGTCGACGAAGCGCTGATCGGGGAGCTCGGCGTCGAGGAGCTCGGTGTTGGCGATGTTCGTCGCTCGCTGCGCGTCCGGTGCCAGCACGGTGTCGACGGCGGCGCCCGGTCCGGTGGGCTGGGGCGTCTCGACGATCGTCGACCCGCCGCGGTGGGCGCGCAGCATGTCGGGATCGGGGGTGGTCGTCACGTCGGTCGGCTCCTCGGCGGCCGTCGGTGGGCCATGCGCCCCCGTTCCGCCCGGACCGCAGAGCCTAGGGCGCGACCATCGGTGGGTCCATCACCCCACCGCCGTCACTCGACGCCACGTCCGGACCGTCGCGCCCGGGCACCGGCTCGCCGCGCTGACGCACCGTGGCGTCGTCCGGCGCAGCCCACCAGCGGCGCGCCACGGCGTCGAGGGCGACGGCTGCGAGCACCACGACGGACACGTCGACGGGCATCCGGTAGCGCGTCACCCCGAAGGCCAACGCCGCGGTCACCGTGATGACGACCGGCATCGCCAGCAGCGGCGACACCGGGATCCGGCGGCGCACGAGCACCACCGCGCCCGCCACGGCGGGCACGACGAAGAGCCACCAGAACACGAACCCGGCACGGCTCTGCCACTTGCCACGCCCCTCGACCGCCCAGTTGAGCTGCACGTTCTGTCCGAGCGGCTCGAGCTCGGAACCGAGGTCGGGGTTGTACACGTCGAACATGCGCGCCACGCGAGCGACCATCACGACGGGCAGACGCTCGCGATGCTCGTCGAGGTAGCGGCCGGCGAGGTCGGCGCTGACGGTGTCGCGCTCGGACTCGTCGAGCGCGGCCGGGTCGGGCCAGCAGGCCCGAGCACGCGCCCGCACCGCCGGATCGATGCTGTCGAGCGCCGCCACCGCGTCGGCGTCGCACCCGGGCAGCAGCGGGTGGCCGGTGGCGTACCCCTTGCGGACGTACTCGCTGTAGCAGTCAGCGCCGTAGTACCCCAGGCTCTCGCCGTAGAACGCCACGTCGCAGGCACCGGCGGCGAGGACCGCCCCGGTCTGGGAGGTCATGAGCACCGGCCGCTCGAAGCGCGACAGGTTGTAGACGATCCACGGCGCGATCAGGACCGCGCCGACACCCCACACGATGCCCACGAGCGCGGCCGGGCGCTTCCACCCCTGGCGACGCAGCCCCCACAGCAGCGGTAGCACGAGCACGCCGAACAACAGCAGCGCCTCGCCCCGCGTCAGCGCTGCGAAGGCGATGGCGGCGCCGAGCCACCCGGCGTTGCCGCGATCGGGCACGTCCCAGAACCGGTAGGCCGCCAGCAGGACCAGGGCGATGACCGGGACGAAGAGGCTCTCGGACAGCAGCATGGCGTCGTTGATCCACAACAGCGGGTACACCGCCGCCAACCCGCCGGCGATCAACCCGGCCCGCCGCCCGGCGATGCGCGCCGCCACCAGCGCCATCAGCACCACGCCGACCGTGCCGAGCAGCGAGGTCGCCAACCGGTGTGCCGTCACCGAGTGGATGCCCATGCGGTGCACCACCGCCAGCACGGCCGCGAACAGCGGCGGGTCGCCCGCGCTGTCGACGATGCGCGACGCGTCCGACGCGAACCACGTGGCGCTGTCGGCGTACCCCTCCCCCTGGCTCAGCAGGTAGCCCTGCAGGTACCCGTAGGCCGAGTCCCCCCACAGGCGGTACTCGCCGAACGGACACTCGGGGTACGGCGTACCGGTCTCGGCCGAGGTGATGATGTCGACGTCGCAGGTCGGGTACCAGAGCACGACGTTGGCGGCCCGGACCCCGAAGGCGACCACCCCGACGAGCACGAGCCCGACGATCCACCAACGCGGTCGGTGGCGCGCCGCGGTGCTCACGCGCCGGCCTCGCCCGCCGCGGGTGCGACGCCCGAGGGCTCGGCCGGGTCGGTGTGCGTCCCGCGGCGGCGCACCAGCGCCTCCCATGCGGCAGCCGTCGCCACGCCGACCAGCACGATCAGCCCGACGTCGGCACCGACGCGGTAGCGCGTGATGCCGAAGCTCACCGCCGCCGTCAGCGTCGCCGAGAGCGCCAGCGCGACGAACGGCAGCACGGTGATGCGGCGCCGCCACAGCACGATGCCGCCCGCCACGGCGACCGGCAAGGACGCCAGGTGCAGCCACGTGGCAACCGCCTGCCAGCGCACCACCTGTCCGAACACCTCGGTCGTGGCATCACGCCGCTCGAAGAACACGTTGAAGTCGATCCCCTGCTGGGGGCGCCACACATCCCAGATGCGGCCCACCCGCGCCGCCAGGACGATCGGCAGCCGGTCGAGGTGCGCACGCACGTAGGCCAACCCGATCGAGCGCTTCTCGGCTTCGGCGACGGTCTCGTCGCCGACCGGCCAGGGACGGGCCTCGTCGCCGTACACGGACACGGAGCTGCGATCGCAGTCGACGGTCCAGTAGCCGAGGTACTCGTCGGTCGGCGCTGCCGGGTCGACCGTTCCGCCCGGCCCGACCGGCGCCGACAGTCCGTAGGTGGGGTCGCAGTTGGAGATCTCGATGACGAACCCACTGCCGCTCGACAGCGTCGCCGGTCGCTCGAACCCCACCAGGTTCCGCAGCACCCAGGGCGCGCAGACGGCACCCATCGCCAGCGCCGCCCAGCCGACGCGCACCAACCGGTCACGCCACGACGTCTCGGTGGCGCGCAGCACCAGCGGCACCAGGAGCAGCACGAACAGGAACAGCGCCTCGGCGCGCACCAGCGAGGCGAAGCCGATGGCGGCCGCCAACACCACGGCCCGGCGCGTCGAGGGCCGCGCCACCAGGTCGTAGCTGGCGACCAGCACCAGACCGACGGCCAGGGCGAACAGGCTCTCGGCCGTGAGCTTCACGTCGTTGAACCAGAGGTTCGGTTGCACGGCCGCCAGCAGCCCGGCGACGAGCCCGGCCCGCCAGGAGGCCAGGCGCATGGCGACCACGGCGATGACGGCGGCGGCGGCGGTGCCGATCGCGGCCGTGAGCAGCCGGTGCCACATGTGCCCGTCGAGGCCGGGCACGAGGTCGACCAACGCCAGGACGGCGCTGTAGGCGGGCGGGTGCACGGCGGTGCGTACCAGCTCACCGGCGTTGTTGCGGTAGACGAAGCCATCCCCGCCGGCGAGGTAGCCGGCCTGGCGCCAGTAGAAGGCCTCGTCACCGGCGGGTTCCTGGTGCTGCGCCCAGGCCAGGACGGCCACCACG
>CAZYKR010000150.1:0-10944 GCA_964648005.1 uncultured Iamiaceae bacterium | reverse complement strand
GGCCATGGCGTGCAGCGCCTGGCGCCACCGCACCGGGCTGCACAGCTGCGCCGACAGCAGCTCGCGCCACTCCTCGCCCGACGTGTGGGGGCGGGCGTCGACGTTGGCGAAGATCGGTCGTTCGGCGTCGCGGATGTCGGTGTCGGCCAGCGCCTTGCGCAGCCGGTCGCGCGCCGGAGCCATGTACGGCGTGTGGAACGCCCCGCCGACGGGGAGCGGCATGACCTTCTTGGCGCCGAGCTCCTTGGCCACCACGCCGGCACGCTCGAGCGCCGCAGCCTCGCCGGCGATGACGACCTGGCCCGGAGCGTTGTAGTTCGCCACCCACGCCTCGCCATCGGCACGGGCGCACGCCACCGCCACCTCGTCGTCGTCGAGGCCCAGGACGGCAGCCATCGTGCCGGGGCGGTCGTCGGCGGCGTCCTGCATGGCGTCGCCCCGGGCCGCCACGAGCCGGACGCCGTCGTCGAAGGCCACCACGCCGGCAGCCACCAGCGCGCTGTACTCACCGAGCGAGTGCCCGGCGAGCACGGCCGGTTCGACGCCGGTGCGCTCGAGGGCGTCGAGGGCGACGAGGCTGGTGACGAACGTGGCGAGCTGGGCGTTGCGGGTGTGGCGCAGCTCGTCGGCGTCGGCGTCGAGCAGGAGGTGACCGACGTCGCGTCCCGCCGCCTCCGACGCCTCGTCGGACAGCTCCCAGGCCTCGTGGCCCGCCCACGGCGCGCCCATGCCGGGTCGTTGCGATCCTTGTCCGGGGAACGTGAAGGCGATCATGCGGTGGCCGAGCGGGGAGCGGTCAGGAGGATGGTTCGAGGGTGGCGGTCGCCGGCGGGGCCGGTCGACGGCCCTTCGACCGCCCGGTCGCGGCGAAGGTTTCACCCGTGCCTCGGTCGTGCGTCACACGGACCCCGTCAGCTGTCGTAGCGCGCCCGGAACCGCCGCTCCGCTGCCGCGAGCGACTGGCGCCGCACCAGGGCCACCGCGCCGCCGACGATGACGAGTGCCGCCAGGGCCACGCGCCCGCGCCGTGGGCGGCGATCGGATCGGGATCGGGCTGAGGTCATGGGGCGTCCGGTCTGTCGGATGTCCTAACTGCGGTAGGCCACCGGTCGTCGACGGCCCACCAGGGTGCGGCGGGTGGGATTCGAACCCACAAGCCCCGAAGGGCAGCAGGGTTTGAGCCTGCCCTGTATGCCGATTCCAGCACCGCCGCGGGTCGGGCCAACGTACCAGCGCCCTCACCCGTGGGCCGAACCACATGCCTCTACACTCGTCCCGTGTCCCGTGGAGCGATCGAACGGCGCCTGGCCGAGGTGGGTGATCAGCTCAAGCACCTGCGCGCCGAGCTGGCCATCGCGGACGAGCAGTGCAGCGCCCTCGAGGACGAAGCGGAGGACACCCGCCTGCGGGCGCTGCTGTCGGAGACGCCGCTCGCCGAGCAGGAGCACCGGGCGGCGCGCCGCCATGCCGACGCCATGGCGCGGCACCGGTCGCAGGTCGTCGACTCGATCGCCTCGTTGGAAGCGACGGCCGACGACCTGTTGGATCGGCTGGCGGCCACCCCCTGAGGGCCCGACGGCCGCCCCGTCCCGGCACGATACGATGCCGCGGCCGACGGGCCCCGCCGGTGACGCCTGCTGACCGCCAACCGAACAAGGACGTGCGACGGTGCCCACCCGTGTCGTGATCGCCGAAGACGAGGCCATCATCCGACTGGACCTGCGAGAGACCCTCGAAGAAGAGGGCTACGAGGTGGTGGGGGAGACCGGGCGCGGCGACGAGGCGGTGCGCCTCGTGCGCGAGCTCGAACCGGACGTGGCGATCCTCGACATCAAGATGCCCGGCCTCGACGGGCTGTCGGCGGCGCGGGAGATCAACGCCGAGCGGTTGGCGGCGATCCTGATCCTCACGGCCTTCTCGCAGCGTGAGCTCGTCGAGCAGGCGCGCGACGCCGGCGTCCAGGCCTATCTGGTCAAGCCGTTCCAGCGCACCGAGCTGGTGCCGGCGCTGGAGCTGGCGATCGCCCGGTTCGCCGAGCTCAAGGCGCTCGCCGAGCAGACCCAGTCGCTGACCGAGCAGCTCGAGACGCGCAAGGTCGTCGATCGGGCCAAGGGGCAGCTGATGGATCAGGCCGGACTCTCCGAGCACGACGCCTTCTCGTTCATCCAGCGCACCGCCATGCGCGAGCGCCTGACCATGAAGGTCGTCAGCGAGCAGATCCTCGCCGGGGAGCTGCGGCCGGATCCCGCCGCCGATCAGAGCTGACCGTGGCCACGCTGCTGCTCATCGACGGCAACTCGCTGACCTACCGCGCCTTCTTCGCCCTCCCGACCGACCTCGCCACGGCGTCGGGGCAGGTGACCAACGCCGTGTTCGGGTTCACCTCGATGCTGGTAAACCTGCTGCGCGACCACCGACCCGACCACGTCGCCGTCGCCTTCGACCGTCCGGAGCCGACCTTCCGGCACGAGCGCGTGGCCACCTACAAGGCCAACCGCGACGCCGCCCCCGATCTCCTGCGGCAACAGATGGGTCTGGTGCGCCAGGTGGTGGAGACGATGGCGATCCCCATCGTCGAGCTGGCGGGCTTCGAGGCGGACGACGTCATCGCCACGTTGGCCGAGCAGGCTGCGGCGGGCGGCGATCACGTCATCATCGTCACCGGCGACCGCGACAGCTACCAGCTGGTGCGCGACCCGTCGGTGCAGGTGCTCTACAACAAGCGCGGCGTGTCCGACTACGCCCTGTACGACGAGGCCGGGATCCAGGAGCGCACCGGCGTGCGACCCGTCGACTACGTCACCTATGCCGCCCTGCGCGGCGATCCGAGCGACAACCTGCCGGGCGTGCCGGGGGTGGGGGAGAAGACCGCCGCCAAATTGGTCAACACCTACGGCGACCTCGACGGCATCTTCGCCCACCTCGACGAGTTGACGCCCAAGCTGCGGGAGAACCTGGCCGCCAACGAGGAGCAGGTGCGCACCAACGCCGAGGTCATGGTGCTGGTGCGTGACGTGCCGGTCGCCGTCGCGCCCGAGGCGCTGGTGCTCGGTGACCTGGACACCGACGAGGTCCGCCAGCTCTTCGACTTCTTGGAGTTCCGCACCCTCTACGACCGGCTCGTCGAGGCGCTCGACGGCCGCCTCGAGGCGGCGGAGCCCGTCGGCGGGATCCTGGACGTCGATGTCGAGCTGCTGTCTGACCCGGAGCGCGCCGCCGACGCCCTGGCCGAGATCGGTGCCGGCGACGCGCCGCTGGCCGTCGCGGCAGCGTGGTCGGGCGCCGCGGGTCGCTCCCCGCTGCGTGCGCTGGCCGTGGCGGCGCCGGTCGCCGACGCCTGGCGCGCCGTGGCGCTCGACGACGCAGCGCTGGGCGCCGTGGCCACCGTGCCGCCCGCCGATGCGGTGGCGCAACCCGCCACCGAGGTCGGCGCCGCCCTCGCCGCCGTGCTGAGCCGGCCGGCGGGTGTGGTGGGGCACGGCGTCAAGGAGCTGTTGCGCTCGCTGCTGCCGCACGGCATCGACTGCACGACGCTGTCGATGGACACCGAGGTGGCTGCGTACCTCATCGACCCGGCCGGCGCCGGCTACGCCGTGGGTGATCTGCTCGAGCGGCACACCGGGATGCGCCTGCCGGTCGCCGACGCGGCGCCGGAGGGTCAGCTGGCCCTCGGCGACGCCGGCGAGGACGTGCCGATCGGCGTCGAGGTGGGGCGCGCCGCCGCAGCGGCCGGCGCCGCCGCCGAGGCCCTCGGTGCGGTTCTCGACGCCCGCGGCTTGCGGCGACTGCACGACGACGTCGAGGTCCCCCTGGTGCGCGTCCTGGCGCGCATGGAGGTGGCCGGCGTCGGCGTGGACCGGTCGGCGCTGGAGGCGCTGCACGCCCAGTTGGCCACCGAGTGCGCCGAGCTGGCCCACCTGATCCAGGAGGATGCCGGGCACGAGTTCAACGTGAACTCGACGCCCCAGCTGCGCACGGTGCTGTTCGACGAGCTCGGCCTTACCCCGCAGAAGAAGACCAAGACCGGCTACTCGACCGACGCCGCATCGCTGGAGCGACTCCTCGGTCAGCACCCGATCATCGAGCACCTGCTGCGGTACCGGGAGGTCGAGAAGCTGCGCTCGACCTACGGCGAAGGTCTGCTCGCCGAGGTCGCCGCCGACGACCGGATCCACGCCACGTTCAACCAGACCGTCGCCCGCACCGGTCGGCTCAGCTCCGATGCGCCCAACCTGCACAACATCCCGGTGCGCACCGAGGAGGGCCGCGCCTTCCGGCGGTGCTTCGTGGCGCCGCCGGGCCGGACCCTGCTGGTGGCCGACTACAACCAGATCGAGCTGCGGTGCATCGCCCACCTGGCGGAGGACCCGGGGCTCATCGATGCCTTCACCAGCGGCGCGGACATCCACAACCGCACCGCCGCGGCCGTCTTCGGCGTCGATCCCGGCGCGGTCACGGTCGAGCAGCGCTCCAAGGCGAAGATGGTCTCCTACGGCCTGGCCTACGGCATGGAGGCCTATGGGCTCGGTCAGCGCCTCGGCATCGACACGGGCGAGGCCCAGCAGATCCTCGACGCCTACTTCGAGGCCTTCCCCAACGTGGCGGCGTACATGGACGCGGTGGTCGCCGAAGCCCGCGAGAAGGGCTACACCGAGACCCTGTTCGGCCGGCGACGCCAGATCCCCGAGCTGGCGTCGTCGAACTTCCGCATCCGCCAGGCCGGGGAGCGGCAGGCCAAGAACGCCGGCATCCAGGGCCTGGCCGCCGACATCTTCAAGGTGGCGCTCGTGCGCCTCGACGCCGCCCTCGAAGCCGACGGGGTGGCCAGCCGGTTGATCCTGCAGGTCCACGACGAGGTGGTGGTCGAGGCGCTCGACGAGGAGCTGGACGCCGTCACCGACATCACCGTGGCCACGATGGCCGGCGCGTTCGACCTGCGCGTCCCGCTCGAGGTCAACCTGGCCCACGGACCGACCTGGGCTGACGCCAAGGGCTGAGCCCGGGGCTGGCGTCGGCGGGGACCGGTGTGGCCTCCCGAGATGCGCCGTGGCGCCGGCCGGCAACCGTACGATGGCGCCACGCAGCGGTCTGCTGCGTCCGGAGGTGATCATGCGACGTCGCAACGGCTTGTGGTTCTGGCTCTTCGGGGCGGTGTTCGTGGTCGCCGCGTACCTGCTGGTGACCGTGGCGGTGGCAGGGAGCGAGCCGGCCTGCAACGGCGGCAACGGCGAGATCATCTTCTCGGCCAGCAAGATCCCGCCCGGCTTCGTCTGCTCGACGGGCCTGCGGTACTGACGTGGCGCCCGCGGGCGAGCACTGGTTCGAGGCCGTCGCCGACCATCTCGGACCCGCCTACCTGCGTTACTCGTTCACGATGGGCACGGCGCAGGAGGTCGCGTTCCTCCTCGACGTGCTCGACCTGGCGCCCGGAGCACGGGTCCTCGATGTCGGCTGCGGTCCCGGCCGGCACGCCCGCACCCTCGCCGAGCGGGGGCTCGAGGTCGTCGGCGTCGACATCGCCCAGGCCTTCATCGACCTGGCGCGCGCCGATGCACCGGCGGGTGCGCGGTTCGAACGCATGGACGCCCGGTCCATGACGTTCGACGCCGAATTCGACGCCGCCATCTCGCTGTGCCAGGGGGCGTTCGGGCTCGTCGGCGGCCCGGCGGCGGGCGATCGCCACGAGGGCCCGGCCTGGAGCGATCCCGACGGCGAGGTGCTGGCGGGGATGGCACGGGCCGTGCGGCCGGGCGGGCGGGTGGCGGTCTCGGCCTTCTCGGCCTACTTCCAGGTGCGCTACCTCGAGGACTTCGACACCTTCGACGCCGATCTCGGGGTCAATCACGAGCGCACGACGGTCCGCGACGTGCCGGGCGCCGAGCTCGAGGTCGATCTGTGGACGAGCTGCTTCACGCCGCGCGAGCTGCGCCTGCTCGCCTCGGCGTCCGGGCTCGCCGTCGAGCACCTGTGGTCGGTGACGCCGGGTGCCTACGCCCGTACCCCGCCCGATCTCGATCACCCCGAGTTCCTGGTGGTCGCCCGCCGGCCGGGCTGACCGCCGGGGGCGAGGCGCAGACACACGTTCGATTGGGCGGGCACAGGGGCGCCGTGTAGCCTCGTCGACCGGCACGCCCCGGCGTGCCACCTCCCGCGCGCACGTTGCACGTTGCGCGTCGATGCGCACCGGCGCGTCGGGGAGGCGTCCCATCCACCGAGTGTTCCTGTTCCCGAAGCGAGTTCTCACCTTGTCCACCCAGGCCGACCCCCAAGCTCCCACCCCCGACATCGTCGAAGACGACTACGTCCCCCGCCAGATCATCGAGAACGACCTCGGAGGCATGAGCCTCGATGAGGCCTACACGGCGACGATGGTCGACGTCGAGGACGGGCAGCTGGTCGAGGGCACCGTGGTCAAGGTCGATCGTGACGAGGTGCTGCTCGACATCGGCTACAAGTCCGAAGGCATCATCCCGGCCAAGGAGCTGTCGATCCGCAACGACGTCAACCCGGCCGACGAGGTGTCGCTGGGGGACAAGCTCGAGGCGCTGGTCCTGCAGAAGGAAGACAAGGACGGCCGGCTGGTCCTGTCCAAGAAGCGGGCGCAGTACGAGCGGGCGTGGGGCAAGATCGAGAAGATCAAGGACGAGGGCGGCGTCGTGTCCGGCCCCGTCATCGAGGTCGTCAAGGGCGGCTTGATCCTCGACATCGGGCTGCGCGGCTTCCTGCCGGCCTCGCTCGTCGAGCTGCGCCGTGTGCGCGATCTGCAGCCGTACGTGGGCCGGTCGCTCGAAGCGAAGATCATCGAGCTCGACAAGAACCGCAACAACGTCGTGCTGTCGCGTCGGGCCTGGCTCGAGGAGACGCAGAAGGAGCAGCGCGAGGACTTCCTCGCCGCCCTCAAGCCCGGCGAGGTCCGGCGGGGCACCGTGTCGTCGGTGGTCAACTTCGGCGCCTTCGTCGACCTCGGCGGCATGGACGGGCTCATCCACGTCTCGGAGCTGTCGTGGAAGCACGTCGACCACCCGGGTTCGGTCGTGCAAGTCGGCGACGAGGTCGATGTGCAGGTCCTCGAGGTCGATTACGACCGCGAGCGCATCTCGCTGTCGCTCAAGGCCACCCAGCAGGACCCGTGGCAGGAGTTCGCCACCGGCCACCGCGTCGGCGAGCTCGTCTACGGCCGGGTCACCAAGCTCGTGCCGTTCGGCGCCTTCGTGCAGGTGGGCGACGGCATCGAGGGCCTCGTCCACATCTCCGAGATGTCGGCGCACCACGTCGACCTGCCCGAGCAGGTCGTGACGCCCGGCGAAGAGCTGTGGGTCAAGATCATCGATCTCGACCTGCAACGGCGTCGGATCAGCCTCTCGATCAAGCAGGCCGCCGAGGGCGGTGAGGTCGCCGCCGAGTACCAGGAGCACTTCGGCGAGCACGCCTACGACGCCGAGGGCAACTACATCGGCCCGGCCGGCACCGAGGAGGCGTGGGCCGAGTACTACGCCGCCTCCGACGAGGACGGCGAGGCACCGGCCGACGCCGACGCCGACGCCGTGGCCGAGGCCGTGGTCGTCGAGGGCGAGGCGCCCCAGGGCGACGTCGCCGACAGCGACGGCAGCGAGGACTGACGGCGGTCGACGTCGTGCCCTGCGGCGAGGCAGGGCACGGCCGTCGACGTCGGCATCGGCCAGGACCGGATGGTCCCGGCGTGGCGCGCGCCGAGCGGCTAACGTGCGCAGAAATCTCCGGTGACTTGCTAAGTGCCGGGGAGTTCGGGCCGAAGCTATGGGGGACGGATCGCGGGGGCGTCGTTAGACGACCCGCCCCGGCACCCTTGTGCGGGGTGACGGTCCGCCGTTGGGGGCGACCATGCCCGTGAGCGAGGAATGAGGTCGGAGTGAGTTCTCGGAGGACAATGATCCTGGTCGGCGCGCTGGTCATCGGGGCCATCGCCGCGTTCGTCTTGTTCCAGTACGTCAACGGCCTCAAGGACGAGGTCTACGAGGGGGCGCGCAAGGTCGACGCCTACCGCGTGCAGACGCAGATCAAGCGCGGCACCCCCGGCGATGAGGCGCTGACGACACAACAGATCGTGCAGCAGCAGATCCCGCAGGACTTCGTGCCCAGCACGGCGATCACGACGGGCGACGAGATCAAGAACAAGGTGGCGGCGTTCGACCTGGCCCCCGGCACGGTCGTGGTGCGTGACATGTTCGTCGACCAGAGCCAGACGACGATCACCTTCCGCCAGCGCCTGAAGAACAAGGACCACGTCGCCATGTCGTTCGCCGTGGACGACGTGCGCTCGGTGGGCGGCTATCTCGTCCCCGGCGACGAGGTCAACATGATGATCAACCAGCAGATCGAGAACGAGGCTGGCGAGAACGATCCGTGTGTGATCGACGAGACGCAGGCCCGGCAGGGCGGCGGCACGATCTGCACCCTGACCCCGGCTCGCATGCTGTACCAGAAGGTGCAGATCCTCGCCGTCGGCAACACCACAGCGCTCGAGCCGGGCGAAGAGGCGGCGGCCCCCGAGGGCAAGCAGACCAAGACCAACACCGGCCTGATCACGATCAACGTGCCACCGGAGGCGTCGCTGTGGATCGCCTCGCAGAACGGGGGCGCCGGCGTCTACCTGGCCCTCGTCGCCGAGGACTACGAGCCCGAGGCGGTGCCGCCGGTCCCGGCGATCACCGACAAGCTGCCGGGTGAGGACGAGAACAAGCTCACCCCGTACGGCCCCGACGGGAACACCGAGTGACGAGTCCCTTCACCGGTCAGCCGGGCGAGGCGATGCCTCGACCCGGGGTGGGAGCGCCCAGCGGCGGCGGTCGACCCAGCGTGGTCGTCGTCGCCGTGGACCCTGACGAGGCCAACCGCGGCCGGCTGTCGGCGATGCTCAACAAGGCACCGTCGTTCAGCTCGGTCGACGAGGTTGCGCCCCGCTTGAACGGCGATCCGGTCGTGCTCGTCCTCGGCCCGTCCTACGCCGAGCAGTCCCGTCTCGAGACCGTCGCCCAGCTGCTGAGCGCCCGCCGAGAGGTCGGCGCCGTCATGATCGCCCAGAAGCTGAGCACCGACGTCATGCGGGTCGCCATGCGCGCCGGCCTGTCCGACGTGCTGACGCTCCCGGTCGACAAGGCCGGGCTGGCCGAGGCGGTCGAGCGTGCGGCGGCCTCGTTGACGGTGACGCCGGCGGCCATGGCGCCGAGCGGCGTCGAGTTCGAGGCCGACGGTGAGCTGGCCCGGGTCATCACGGTCTTCTCGCCGAAGGGCGGGTCGGGCAAGTCCGTCATCGCCTCGAACCTGGCGGTGTCGCTGGCTCGGCGCAGCCCGAAGCCGGTGGTGCTGATCGACGCCGACCTGCAGTTCGGCGACATCGCGGTGATGCTCAAGCTGTCGCCGCAGCACACGATCGTGGATGCCGTGAGCGCGCTCGACCGGCTCGACGCCCCGATGCTGCAGAACCTGCTCGTGCAGCACAAGGAGTCCGGCCTCATGGTGCTGCCCGCACCGCTGGAGCCGGCGTTCGCCGACCAGATCGGGGCCGCGGAGATCGTGCGCATCGTCGAGGTGCTGCGGACGTTCTGCAGCTACGTCGTGGTCGATACGTGCGCCTACTTCAATGACGTCGTGCTGGGTCTGATCGAGATCTCGGACGACGTGCTCATCGTGGCGGGGATGGACATCCCCAACATCAAGAACGTGCGCATCGGGTTGCAGACCCTGAAGCTGCTGAACACGCCGTCGGAGAAGCTCCGACTGATCCTCAACCGCTCGAACTCCCAGGTCCGGCTGGACGTCAAGGAGATCGAGCGAACCCTCGGCGTGACCGCCGACGCCCTCGTGCCGAGCGATGTGGTGGTGCCGCAGACGGTCAACCGGGGTGAGGCAGTCGTGCTCAAGGAGCCGAAGTCGTCGGTGGCCAAGGCGTTGGAGGAGCTCGCGGACCTGTTCCTGCCACGCCAGCAGGCCAAGAAGAAGTGATGTCCGGGAAGGCGTTCCCGGCGGAGAGGTGGTGCTGTGTCGCTCTATAAGCGCCTTCACGATGTGCAGGCCGCCCCGGCCACCGGGGCCAACCGGCGCGATCCGGTCCTCGACGACCTGCGCCAGCGGATCCACCACCAGCTCATCGATGAGCTGGGACCGATCCTCTACGACAAGCGGTTGTCGGAGGAGGATCTCCGTCGCCGCGTGAACGATCAGCTGCACGCGGCACTGGCGCAGGAGCGTGCCCCGCTCAGCGCTGCCGACAAGGCGCAGCTGATCCAGGACGTCTCCGACGACATCTTGGGCTACGGCCCGATCGACCGCCTCCTCAAGGACGAGGAGGTCTCCGAGGTCATGTGCAACGGCCCGGAGTCGGTCTATGTCGAGCGCTCGGGCCGGCTCGAGAAGACGGCCGTGACCTTCGTCGACGAGACGCACCTGCGCCGCATCATCGACAAGATCGTGTCCGAGGTCGGCCGTCGCATCGACGAAGCGAACCCGCTCTGTGACGCCCGTCTGCCCGACGGCTCACGCGTGAACGCCGTCATCCACCCGCTGGCGATCGGCGGGCCGTTCCTCACCATCCGAAAGTTCACCAAGGAGAAGCTGCAGGTCGACGACCTGATCCGCTTCGGCACGCTGAACGCCCACTCGGCGCGCTTCTTGCAGGCGTGCGTGGTGGGCCGCCTGAACATCATCGTCTCGGGCGGCACCGGTACGGGCAAGACGACGACGCTCAACGTGCTGTCCTCGTTCATCCCCTCGGACGAACGGATCATCACCGTCGAGGACGCCAAGGAGCTCCAGCTCCACCAGGATCACGTGCTCTCGCTCGAGGCACGCCCACCGAACATCGAGGGCAAGGGCGAGATCACCATCCGCGACCTCGTCAAGAACTGCCTGCGCATGCGCCCCGACCGCATCGTGGTCGGCGAGTGCCGCGACGGCGCGGCTCTCGAC
>CAZYKR010000149.1:0-11009 GCA_964648005.1 uncultured Iamiaceae bacterium | reverse complement strand
ACGACGCGGACCGGTCGTTCATCACGGCCACCTCCGCCTCCTTCCTCGCCATGGTCGGCGAGCTCGACGAGGCCGGCCGGGCATTGGGCGACCTCACGGGTGAGCTGCCCGAGGTCCGACTCCGGGCCGTGCCGGGCCGCGTCGCCATCCTCGTCGCGGCCGGGCGCATCGACGCCGCCGTGGCGTTGGCCGACGACGCCGTCGCCGAGGCGCTCGCCGTCCAGGACGTCGTGCCGGAGGGGTTGCGATGGTCCATCTCGGCGCTGGCGAACGCGCTGCTCACCGGCGGGTACCTCGACCGCATGTGGCAGCTCATCGACCTCGGCCGCACGTTCGAGACCGTCGACTCCGAGGCCTCGGCGTTCCGCGGGCTGATGGAGGGCCGTGCCCTGCTGTTCGCCGGTCGTGGCCATGACGCCCGTGCCACCCTCGGCGTGGCGGCCGACTGGTACGGGGCGCGCAACCAACGCATGCGGGTCCGATGGCTGCTCGCCCTGCTCGCTGAGGCCACCCTGCTCGCCGGCGACCGCAGCGCCGCCGAGACGATCGCCCGAGCCGCCGACCGCGCCGACAACCTGGCGGACCACGACGCCGACCGCGCCCTCGCCTGGGTGGAGGCGTGTACCGCCGGAACCGTCCCCTCGGCCGCCGGCTCGCTTGCCGTGGCGGACGTCGCGGCGGCGGCCCACGCGAGACCCATGGAGCTGCTGGCCCTGTGGGACGCGTTCCGGCTCACGTCCTCCAAGTCGGCGCGCCGCCGCATCCTCGGGTTGGCGCCGTCGATCTCCAGCCCGCTCGCCCGCCTCATCGGTGCCGGTGCCGCGGCACGTTCCGCCGCGGATCTCGACGAGGCCGCCACCGCGTTCGCGGACGCCGGCTTCGCGCAGTGGGCCGCCGAGATCGCCAGACGAGCGGCTCGAGCCCATCGCGACGAGGGTCGGCGCAGTGCCGCGGCGCGGGCCGACCGCCGGGCGGATGCCCTGTGGGAGGCGTGCGGCCACCCGTGGTCGCCTGGGCTGGAGGCGCCACGCACCGACGGCGTCGACCTGACGCCACGCGAGGCCGAGGTGGCGAGCCTCGCCGCCCAAGGCAGCACCAGCCGGGCGATCGCCGAGCAGCTGAGCATCTCGGTGCGCACCGTCGACAACCTGCTCGGCAAGGTGTACCTGAAGCTCGGCATCGCTGGGCGCGACGCCCTCGCGGAGGCGCTCGACGCCCGGTCCACCCGCTGACCTGCACGTACGGAACACGCCCGACCCGGCGTGACGTGAGTAGGTCCTACCCATGACGGGGCGCGGCGCGCCGTCGACGATGGCGCGATGGACCGGGACCAGGCCATCGATGCGCTGCCGGCGCCCTACGGCGCCGTGATCCGCCTCCTCGACGAGGGCGAACCGCCCGATCGGGTGGCGCATCTGCTCGGGCTCGAGCCGGAGTCGGCTCGGACGCTGGCCGCGGTTGCCACCAACAAGCTCACGGCGTTGCTGACGACGCCCGCAGGGATGGGTTCGGACCGATGACCGGCGCAACACACACGACGAAGGATGCACCGATGCACGACGGACGTCGCACCACCTCGACCGCTCCCGGCGCCGCCCGGCGGCTGATCGCCCGGCTGCTCGCCCTGACCCTGGTGCTGTCGGGCCTGGCGATCACCACTGGTACGGGCCTGCTGCCTGCTGACGCCGCACCCACGGCCTCGCCGGGGGTGGCGCTGACCGTCGGCGAGGAGGGCACGACCGAGGCGAGCGTCGCCACCGGCGATGCACACTCGTGCGCCATCACCGCCGCGGGCACCGTCGACTGTTGGGGCGACAACTCCCAGGGCCAGGCCACCGACCAGACCGGCACCACCTACGTCGCCGTCTCGGCCGGCTACCTGTTCACGTGTGCCCTTACCACAGCGGGCACCATCGACTGCTGGGGCTACAACAGCCACGGCCAGGCGGCCGACCAGACCGGCGACACCTATGTCGCCGTGTCGGCCGGCTACCTGCACGCCTGTGCGATCACCACCAGCGGTCTGGCCCAGTGCTGGGGCTTCGGCGACGCCCGTACCGCCACCCCGCCGGGCGTGACCTTCCGATCGATCAGCGCCGGCAACAGCCACTCCTGCGGCGTCACCACGGCCGGCGCCGTCGACTGCTGGGGCAACAACAGCTCCGGTCAGGCGACCGACCAACCGGTCGGCACGCCCGGCCCCGGCATCGGCTACACCGCGGTCGGCGCCGGCTACTACCACTCGTGCGCCCTCACGACGGTCGGCACGGTGGACTGCTGGGGGCTGAACAACAACGGGCAGAGCACCGACCAGACCGGGCTCGAGTACACGGCGCTCGCCGTCGGGTCCAACCACAACTGCGCGGTCGCCGCCGGCGGCCTCGTCGACTGCTGGGGGCTGAACGGCTCCGGGCAGGCCGCCGACCGCAGCGCGCCGCCGGGCTTCATCGCCATCGACGCCGGCGACAGCCACACCTGCGCCGTCCTCGACACCGGCGCCGTCGACTGCTGGGGCGACAACGCCCACGGCAAGGCGACCGACCAGGCGGGGCCCGGTTTCGTCGGCGCCGGCATCACGGTGGCCGAGGACCACCTGTGCGTGCTGATCAGCGGCGGCCGCGTCGACTGCGCCGGCGAGGACCACCACGGCCAGGCCGCGGACCAGCCCGGCGGCGGGTTCCTCGCCGTCGAGGCCGGCGTGTACTTCACCTGCGGGATCACCGTCGTCGGCACGATCGACTGCTGGGGGCGCAACGACCACGGCCAGGGCAGCGACCAGACCGCCGACACCTACGCCGCGGTGAGCGCCGGCCGCTTCCACGCCTGCGCCCTGACCACTGGCGGCACGATCGACTGCTGGGGATCGAACGGATCCGGCGAGGCCACGGACCAGACAGCGGCGCAGTACACCGCCGTCGCCGCTGGCGAGGCCCACTCGTGCGCGCTGACGGTCGCCGGGGCCGCCGACTGCTGGGGCGACAGCACCTATGGCCAGGCCGACGATCAGATCGGCCCGTTCACGGCGATCTCCGCCGGTGCCCTGCACACCTGCGGGCTGCGGACCAACGGCACCGTCGACTGCTGGGGCCGCAACGACGCCGGCCAGGCGGACGACCGCAACGACGTGCGGTTCCGGTCGGTCGACGCCGGCAACAACGCCACCTGCGGCGTCACGACCGCCGGCGTCATCGACTGCTGGGGTGCCAGCACCGGACCCGGCGGGGACAACGCCGACCAGACCGACACCACGTTCACGTCCGTGGCCGCCGAGCTGTCGGTGAACTGCGGCCGCACCACCGCCGGACGCATCCGGTGCTGGGGCAACCGCACCGACTACCGGCCGCTGATGCTCACCACCGACGTCGAGCCGATCCTGCCCGTCGGCGAGCCGACGACGACGTCGCTGGCGGACCTCTACGTCTCCCCGCTCGACGTCCCCACCTACTCGGTAACCGCCGGGACCCTGCCGCCCGGCGTAACGATGGCTGCCGACGGCACGCTGTCGGGCACCCCGACCACCGCCGGCTCCTACCCCATCACCCTGCGCGCCGCCAACGCCTACGCCGAGGACACGTCGTCGGTGCTGCTGCGGGTCGAGCACCGACCGTCGATCATCGCTCCGGCCGATCAGGTCGGCGCACCCGGCACGCCGATCGGGCCGCTGCCGGTCTTCGTCGCCGACGACGAGACGGCCGCCGGCGCGCTCTCGTTGTACGCCTCCAGCTCGAACCAGGCTGTGCTGCCCGACGGCGGCATCGTGCTCGGCGGCAGCGGGTTCAACCGCACCGTCACGCTCAACCCGAACCCGGGCGTGTCGGGCAACGCCACGGTGACACTGGTGGTGCAGGACCCCGCAAACCTTGACCGCGTCGCCACCTTCACGACCTCGTTCGCCTCGGCGCCGCAACTGTCGGCCATCGCGGACCGCTCCACGCCACAGGACACACCGGCCGGGCCCATCGCCTTCCTCGTCGCCGACGCCGAGGATGCGGCGGCGACCCTGACGGTGACGGCGACCAGCTCGAACCAGACCCTCCTGCCCGATGCCAACCTGGCCATCACCGGCACCGGCACCAGCCGGTCCCTGACGGCCACGCCGGCGGCCGGGAAGACCGGCACGGCGACCGTGACACTCACCGTCACCGACCCGTCCGGTCTCACCGGGACCGAGTCGTTCGTGCTCACCGTGACGAGCACCCAGGCGGTGATCGCCGGCACGGTGACCGAGGCCGGCACCGGCACCCCGCTCGGCGGCGTGTCCGTGCGCCTCTACGACGGCACGACGCAGGTCGCCGTCACGTCCACCGCGCCCGGCGGCGGCTACACCTTCACGGTCGCTCCCGGCAGCGCCTACAAGGTCCGCTTCGTCGCCGGCACGACGCACGGCAGCGAGTACCACAGCGACGCCCGCACGCTGGCGGCGGCGACGCCCATCGCCGTCGGGTCGGGCGGCGCCACCGACGTGGACGCCACCCTGACGCCGGCGTCGCAGTTGTCGACGGTGTCGGGGACCATCACCAACGCCGTCGGCGGTGCGCCGGTCGCCAACCACAAGGTCACGCTGTTCCGCGACGGGGTGGCGTTCGCCTCGCAACTCACGAACGGGTCGGGCTTCTACCGGTTCGCCGACCTGCCGCTCTCCGGCCGGTGGGACCTGCGTCTCGCCGACGGCACGGCCTTCGGCCAGCAGTGGTGGGTGTTGGCGCCCACCCGCACCACGGCGACCCCGCTGGCGCTCGTCGGTGGCACCACCGTGGCGGCCAGCGCCGCCGTCAGCCCGTTGGCATCGCTCGCCTCGGTCGGTGGCACCGTGACCAGCACGGCCGGCGGCGCACCCCTCAGTGGCATCTCGGTGCGGGTCATCGTCGGGTCGACCGTGGTGCGCTCCACCACCACCGACGGAGCCGGCATGTACACCGTGCCGGGGCTGCTCCCCGGCACCTACACGGTGCGCTTCATCGACCCGGCCCACCAGTACGCCAACACCTGGGACGAGCGCTCGGTGGCGTCTGGGGAGGCCGTCACGGTCGACGCCACGATGGTGCCGGCACCACCGGCGTGACGCCGGCCTGCGGTCCGCGCACCGACGGCTACAGCTTGCGGATGATGTCGACGCGCTCGCCGGCGTGGTTGGCGTCGGAGCCTTTGTCCTCGAGCAGCTCGGCCCGGTCGCGGGCTGCCTCCGCCTCGGCGGTGGCGTCGCCGTGGCGCAGCGCCTCGTCGATGCCCTCGTCGGCGATCAGCTTGGCCCACACCACGAGCTCGTCGACCATCTCGTCCTCGGGCACGACCTTGACGACCTTGCCCTTGACGAAGAGGTGACCTCGGCGGCGGCCTGCGGCGATGCCGAGGTCGGCCTCGCGCGCCTCGCCCGGGCCGTTGACGACGCACCCCATGACCGCCACTTGGATCGGGATGGCCAGCGACTCGAGCGCCGCCTGTGCGTTCGCCGCCACCTCGATGACGTCGACCTCGGCGCGCCCGCACGATGGACAGGCGATGAGGTCGAGCCCCTTGCGTTCGCGCAGCCCCAGCGCCTCGAGCAACTGACGGCCGGCGCGGGCCTCTTCGACGGGATCGGCCGTCAGCGAGTAGCGGATGGTGTCGCCGATGCCTTCGAGCAACAGCGTCGCCAGCCCGGCCGTCGCCTTGACGAGTCCAGCCGGCGGCGGCCCGGCCTCGGTGACGCCGAGGTGCAGCGGCACCGACCGCCCCTGCTCGTCGGTGAAGAACGGGTCGTCGGCGAGCATCCGGTACGCCTCGACCATGAGCGGCACGTTCGACGCCTTCACCGAGATCTTCACGTCGGCGAACCCCACCTCGTGGAAGAACGCCAGCTCGCGCCGGGCGGACTCGACCATGGCCTCGGGGGTGACCCGACCGCCGTGGGCGTCGTAGAGGTCGGGGTCGAGCGACCCGCCGTTGACCCCGATGCGGATGGGCACGCCTCGATCGCGGCAGGCCTCGGCCACCGCCTTGATGTGGGCGGGCTTGCGGATGTTGCCGGGGTTGAGGCGCAGGCAGTCGACGCCCGCCTCGAGGGCGGCGAGGGCCATGCGGTACTGGTGGTGGATGTCGGCGACGATCGGCACCGGCGAGCGGGGCACGATGTGCGCCAGTCCTTCGGCCGCCTCGATCTCGTTGCAGGTGCACCGGACGATGTCCGCACCGGCGGCGGCGAGGGCGTAGATCTGGGCCAGGGTGCCCTCGACGTCGGCGGTCTTGGTGGTCGTCATCGACTGCACCGAGATCGGGGCGTCCCCGCCGACCGCCACCGTGCCGACCGCGATCTGGCGCGTCGGACGACGGTCGAAGCGCGAGGGGAGGTCGTGTTGCACGTCGTTCAGGCTACGGCAGCTGCACCGGTCTGGTGACGTCCAGGAAGGCGGACGTCACGAAGACCATCAGCAGCAACACCACGACGGCATACGTGAGCGGCATGAGCTTGGCCATGTCGACCCGGTAGGGCCGACCCTTGCGGCTGCGGATGGCCTCGTAGGTGGCGACGACGGCGTGCCCCCCGTCGAAGGGCAGCAGGGGCAGGAGGTTGAACAGGCCCAGCAAGACGTTGGTCAGGGCGAACATCCGCAGCGCCTGCGGGAGCCCGTCTCGTTCGAAGCTCTGGCCCAGCAGGCCGACGATGCCGATGATCGAGACCGGGCGGTCGGCGTTGTCGGCGGTGTCCTCGAACCCCGGGGCGCGCCCGAGGTACTCGAGGCCCTGCGGGACGTCGTCGGGCTGACGCTGCTCCTCGCCCGTCACGGCGCTGCCCACCTCACCGGCGTAGTCCGACAGACCGTCGGGCGAGAACAACCCGACCAGACCGACCACGGCGGCGGCGCCGGCGGCACCGGTCTCGACCACTGCCGTCGAGATTGCCGTGCCTGCGGGCTGGCCCTCCCAGGTGGGTTCGAACGCCCGCTTGACCCCGATGAACCCGTTGGCGCCGGCCTCGGGCAGGTCTCCCGCCGGTTCGACGTCGAGGCGGTACAGGCCACCGCCCCGCTGGATCTCGACCGATGCCGGACCGTCCGCAGCGGCGAAGGCCGCCACCATGTCGTCATAGGTGGTCACGTCGGCCCCGTCGATGCGCAAGATGACGTCGGTGTCCTCGATGCCGGGCAGCACGGCCGCGAGTGCGGTGGCGGGGCGCCACCCCAACGTCGCGGTCTGGGTGATGGTCTCGCCGTCGCGGGTGAAGACGAACTCGACCTCCTGGCCGGCCCGGCCGGCGAGGGCCTGGCGCATCGACTCGTCGTCACCGACGGCTTGGCCGTCGACGGTCACGATGCGGTCGCCCTCCTCGAGCCCGAGCGAAGCGGCCGTCGTGCCGGGCAGCACCGTGTCGACCGTCCAGGTGTCGAAGTTCGGCACGCCCGCCGTGAGGTACACACCGGCGAGGATGACCATGCCGAGCAGGATGTTCATGAACGGTCCGGCGAGGATCACCGACAGCCGCTTGCCGTAGCCCTTGGAGCGATACGTGCGCTCCTCGTCGGCTTCCTCGACCTCTTCGAGGTTGTGCATGCCGATGATCCGGACGTACGCGCCCGCCGGGATGGCCTTCACGCCGTACTCGGTCTCGCCCCGGTGGAACGACCAGATGCGCGGGCCGAACCCGATGAAGAACTCGGTGACCTTCATGCCGGCCCGGCGGGCCATGAGGTAATGGCCGAGCTCGTGGAGGAACACCGACGCGACGAACGCCAAGATGATGACCGGGATGGCCCAGCCGAGCGTCACACCGGCGAGGACCAGCAGTCCGACGATGGCGGCGAGGCTGATCCAGGAGCGCAGGCTGCCTTCGGGCTCCTCAGCGCCCCACTGCGACGCCCAGGCGCCGTACCCGTCGTCGCCCGGCGGGACCTCGGTCTGCGCCGGCACACCCGACGGGCCGAAGGGGTCGGGCGGCGAGGTGGGGCGATCGGTGGTGGTCACAGCGCAGCGGTCCTCTCGATGACGTCGGCGGCGACGATCCGAGCCGCCGCGTCGACCTCGGTGACCACCGCTGCCGACGACGCGACGGTACCCGGATATCGGTCCATCGCGGCGTCGAGCACTTCGGAGATCTGCAACCAGGTGATGCGGCCGTCGAGGAAGGCCGCCACGGCCACCTCGTTGGCGGCGTTGAGCCACGCGGGGGCGGTCTCGCCCGCACGCGCGGCGTCGAAGGCCAGGCCCAAGCACGGGAAGGCGTCGAGGTCCGGCGGTTCGAAGTCCAGCCGGCCGAGCGTCGACCAGTCGATGCGACCGAACGGTGTGCCGATGCGGTCCGGGTACGCCAGCGCATAGCCGATCGGCAGGCGCATGTCGGGCAGGCTCAGCTGCGCGATGGTCGAGGCGTCGGAGAACTCGGCCATCGAGTGCACGATCGACTGCGGGTGCACGACCACCTCGATCTGGTCGATGCCGATGCCGACGCCGGCCTCCCCGGCAGGGGCGCCGAACAGCTCATGGGCCTCGATGACCTCGAGCCCTTTGTTCATCAGCGTCGACGAGTCGACGGTGATCTTGGGCCCCATGCTCCACGTCGGGTGCGCCAGCGCGTCATCGATCGTGACGGCAGCGAGCTCCGCGCGGCTGCGGCCCCGGAACGGACCGCCGCTGGCCGTGAGCACGATGCGCGCCACCCGCTTGGTCGGACCGGCGGCGCGCAGGCACTGGTGCACGGCGGCGTGCTCGCTGTCGATCGGGACCAGCTCGGCCCCGGGGGTGCGCCGCGCCCGCTGGACCACCGGGCCGGCGGCGATGAGCGACTCCTTGTTGGCCAGTCCCAGGCGGCGTCCGGCGTCGAGCGCCGCCAGCGTGACCTCCAACCCGGCGAACCCGACCACGGCGTTGACGACGACGTCCGCCTCGGTGGCCAGGCTGGCGAGCGCGCCCGCTCCGGCACGCACCTCGCACCACCCGAGTGCCGCCTCGAGCTCCGGCGCCGCAGCCGGGTCGCTGACGGCCACCACCTTGGGGCGGACGCGCTCGGCCTGACGGATCAGCACCTCGGGGTCACGGCCACTGGCGGCGATGGCCGTGATGGCGAAGCGGTCCGGCTCGGCGTCGACGACGTCGATCGTCTGGGTGCCGATGGATCCGGTCGAACCGGCGAGCGCGACGGAGACAGCGGCCATCGCGGCGATGCTACCGACCGGTCCGGTCCGCGGCGTCCCGGCTCAGCCGAGCGGGAGCAGGACGCGGGTGGTGTAGTAGGCGACCGGAAGCACGAACAGCAGCGCGTCGAAGCGGTCGAGCACGCCGCCGTGGCCGGGGAGCAGGTCGCCCATGTCCTTGATGCCCATGTCCCGTTTGATCAGGGACTCGGCAAGGTCACCGATCGGGGCGGCGAACCCGCACATCAGGCCGAAGGCCACGTCGCCGGCGAGGTTGAACGGCCCGAACACGGCGCCGACGACGATGACGGCGATCACCGCCGCCGCCACGCCCCCGAAGAGCCCCTCGAGCGTCTTGTTCGGACTCACCGAGGTGAAGGTGGTGCGTCCGAACTTGCTGCCGAGGAACAGCCCGGCGGCGTCGTAGGCCACGGCCGCCACCACCGCCAGCAGCAGGATCGACACGCCCTGCGCCGTGCCCGTCGGCTCACCCGCCTGGTTCGGCACCTCGCCGATGTGCAGGATCAGCCCGGCGAAGCTGCCGAGCAGGCCGACGTAGGCGACGCCGAACATCGTGATCGCCATCGTGCGCACGGCGTGCGCCCTGCTGGCGCCGACGATGTACCAGACGAACAGCACCAGCAGCATCAAGAACAGCACGAGCGGGAGCGCCGGTTCGCCCTTCGCCGAGGCGGCGACGACCAGGCAGACCACGGCGACCAGGCCGACGGGGGTGATCGGCTTGAACCCCAGCCGCTGGGTGGCAGCGAAGAACTCCCCGGCTGCGACGAACAGGATGGCGGCGGCGAGCAGGGTGACCGTCCACTGGCCGATGACGAAGCACACTACGCCGAGGAGGGCGATACCGACGCCGACGCCGATGGCGACGGGGATGTTGCGCGGCGGCGGGGGTCCCTCACCCGTCGCCGCCGGTGGGCTGCCCCCGGCCGGCGCACCTGCGGGTTGCGGGGTGCGGTCGGGACGGGGACCACCGACACCGCCGGAGCGGCCGGCGCGGGTGGCTGCCGGCGCACCGGCGGTCCGGCGCGGATCGCTGCCGATGCGGATGGGGTCGGTGGCCGAGCCACGGCTCGGCGCCCGCGGGGCGGCGGCGTCGGGGATGTCGACGTCCTCCAAGCCGAGGAAGTCCTCCTGGGTCATGCGCGCATCGGTGTCGAGCGCACCCAAGGCGGGACCGTCGGCGGCCAAGGCCGCAAAGCCGTCGTCCACGTCGCGTCCGGTCCGTTCGTCACGCCAGCGCGGACCGCCGGTGGCATAGGCGGACCAGGCCTGATCGTCGTCGTCGGGCTCGGCGTCGCCGATCACGACCTTCGGCACCTTGCCCGTCGCCGGCTCGGTCCAGTGCTGCAGGGCGTGCTCGCCCGTCGGGGGTGACACGTCCAGCACGGGTGCCGGCTTGGGTCGCTCGATCTCGTTGGCTTCGGTGTCGTCATCGAGCGGGAAGCTCAGCGCCGGCGTGACCCCCTCGGGCGGCGTCGTCGAGCGCGGCGGCCGCTTGGTGGCGTCGCTCTGGCGCTTCGCCTCCCGGGCGTCCTCCTTGCCGATGATGCGCACGCCCTCGTTGGCGTCCGCCGGCGGGTGCGCGTGCGGGACGTCATCGCCTGCGTCGTCGCCCTCGTCGGGGCGGTTGAACAGCGAGCCTCCGGCCATGGTGTGCGTCCTCCGTGCCTACGTGCCCGAGGTCAATCCTCGAGGAGCTCGCGCTCTTTGGCATCCAGCGCGGCGTCGATCTCGGCTTCGTGCGTGTGGATGAGCTTGTCCAGCTCCTTTTCGTACCGCGTGAGCTCGTCGGCCGAGATCTCGTGGTCCTTCTCCAACGCTTCGAGCTCATGGCGGCCCTGGCGGCGCAGGTTGCGCAGCGAGATCCGCCCGTCCTCGGCCATG
>CAZYKR010000148.1:0-11054 GCA_964648005.1 uncultured Iamiaceae bacterium | reverse complement strand
ACTACTTCGATATCCCGTACCGGCCGGGCGTGTACTCGTTCCACCGTGCCGCCAACGCCGTCGGCGCCATCGTCGGCCCGATCGCCTTCGGCCTGCTCGGCCAGGCCTTCGGATGGCGGGTGCCGTTCCTGGTCATGGCCGTTCCGTGCGCCGTGTTCGTCGTGCTGTCGCTGTGGATGCGCGAGCCCAAGCGCGGCCGGTGGGAGCGCAAGGCGATGGGGGCCTCAGAGGAGGTCATCGAGCTCGACGAGGAACCACCGTCGTTCGAGGAGGCATGGCGCCTCGTCATGCGGGTCCACTCGATGCGGCGGATCTTCTACGCCCTGCCCTTCCTCGCCAGCGCGCTCATCGGCTTCGGCGTGCTCGCCAACCTGCTCTACGAGGAGGTCTTCGGCCTCGACGAGACGCAGCGCGGCCTGATGGAGGCGGCGTCGGAGCCGTTCCAGCTCGTCGGCATCGCCATCGGCGGCGCCATCGGCATGCGGCTGATCCGCAAGGGACCCGCCTACGTCGTTCGCCAGGTGGCGGTGGTGTCGGTGATCGCCGCCGCCGGCGCCGCCGGTTTCGCGCTGGCACCGAACTGGGGCGTCGCGCTCGTGTTCCGCATCATCATCTCGATGATGCTGGCGATGGTCCTGCCGTCGGTCTTCGCCGCCCTGTCGCTCGGCCTGCCCGCCCGGGCCCGGTCGTCGGGCTTCTCCATCGCCGCGCTCTACATCATCCCGGGCCTGTTGATGCTGCCGATCATCGGTGCGCTCGGCGATGCCTTCGGCATCCGCGTCGGCATGTTGATCATGACGCCGATCTTCGTGCTCGGCGGCGTGATCATCGCCTCGTCGGGCAAGCTGCTCGAGCAGGACATCGCCAACGTCTGGACCTCGATGGCCGCCCGCAGCGAGCTCCTGTACGAGGCTCGCCAGGGGACCCTGCAGCAGCTGCTCATCCGCAAGCTCGACGTGCGCTACGGCGACATCCAGATCCTCTTCGACGTCGACGTCGAGATCAACCAGGGCGAGATCGTGGCGCTGCTCGGCACCAACGGGGCCGGCAAGTCGACCCTGCTCAAGGCCATCACCGGCGTCGTCGAGGCGCATGCCGGCGCCATCATCTTCGAGGGCCGCGACATCACCCACGCCCCGCCGCACGAGATCGCCCAGTTCGGCATCGCCATGGTGCCGGGCGGCCAAGGGGTCTTCCCGACGCTGAGCGTCGCCGAGAACCTGCGCATCGCCAGCTGGCTCGACCGCAAGAACAAGGCCGAGGTGGCTCGGCGCGTGGACGAGGTGCTCGAGATGTTCCCGGTGCTGCGCGAGCGCCTGGACGACCCGGCGGCCAACCTGTCGGGCGGCCAGCAGCAGATGCTGGCGCTGGGCATGGCCTTCCTGTCGCGGCCGAAGCTGCTCGCCATCGACGAGCTGTCGCTGGGCCTGGCACCGGTCATCGTGGAGCAGCTGCTGCCGATCGTGCGTCGCATCGCCGACCAGGGCACCACGGTCATCCTGGTCGAGCAGTCGGTGAACGTGGCGCTGACGCTGGCCGAGAAGGCCTACTTCATGGAGAAGGGCGAGATCCGCTTCAGCGGGCCCACCGCCGAGCTGCTGGAGCGCCCCGACGTGCTGCGCTCGGTCTTCCTCGAGGGCGCGGCCAAGGGCATGGGCGACGGCGAGCTCTCCGGCGCGGCGGCGGACGACGGGGCGACCGACGCCTCGCCCCACGGGGCCGGCACCCCCGAGGCGAAGGCGGCCGCGGCGGCGTCGGTACGTGAGCGCTTCGGCATCCCGCCCGACGCTCCGCCCGCCCTGGCCCTCGACGACCTGTCGGTGCGCTTCGGTGGCATCCGCGCCGTCGACGGGGTGACCTTCTCGGTCGCCGCCGGCGAGATCGTCGGCATCATCGGTCCCAACGGCGCCGGCAAGACCACCCTGTTCGACCTGATCTCGGGGTTCACGTCGTCCGACGGTGGCACGGTGGCCCTGTACGGCCACGACGTGACCGGGCTGTCGGCCGACGCGCGCGCCCGGGCCGGGCTCGGTCGCAGCTTCCAGGACGCCCGGCTGTTCCCGGCGCTCACCGTCGAGGAGACGATCGCCACGGCCTTGGACCGCTGGGTCGACGTCAAGGACCCGTTCAATGCTGCCTTCCGGCTGCCGGCCTTCGTCGACACCGAGGATCTGGTGCAGTGGCGGGTCGATCAGCTCATCGACCTGCTCGGGCTCGAAGCGTTCCGCACCAAGTTCGTGCGGGAGCTCTCCACCGGCTCGCGCCGGGTCGTCGACCTGGCGTGCGTGCTCGGGCATCACCCGTCGATCGTGCTGCTCGACGAGCCCTCGAGCGGCATCGCCCAGCGCGAGACCGAGGCGCTCGGCCCGCTGATCCTGAAGATCCGCGACACGCTCGGCTGCGCCGTCGTCGTCATCGAGCACGACATGCCGTTGATCTCGACCGTGTCGGACCGGCTGGTGGCGCTGGACCAGGGCCACGTCGTGACGATCGGGACGCCCGACGAGGTGCTGGCGCACCCCGAGGTCGTCGAGTCGTATCTGGGGAAAACGGACGCAGTGATCCACCGCTCCGGAACGGGCGGGGACACGTGAGCAGCGGGACGCGCACGGCTGCGGGGCTTTCGCTCCGGTTTCGGCCGTTCGTGATCCCATCACCGGGCGCAGGCCCGGGTGGACAGCCGGGTGGCGACACCCGGGTGACAAAGGGGAGAAGCAGATGACCGCACCGCAGTGGCAACCGCCGGGAGGCATGGCCGGACCGCCGCGCTCGAGCGCGGCCAAGCGCTACGGACCGCTGATCGGCGTGCTCGCCGTCGTCCTGCTCGTGGGCGCGTTCACCGTGCTGCGGCCATCCGACGGCGGCAGCGAGACGGCCAGCGGCGGCACGTCGCCCGCCGGGACGAGCGACCTCCCGATGACCTACAACGACGCCAAGGCGGCGGGCGCCGACCTGGCCTCCTATGGCGACAACTGCGACCCCGAGACCGGCAACGTGAGGATCCCGTCGATCTACGCCCCGCCGTGCGTGCCGACCTTCAGCGGCGACAACGGTGGAGAGACCTACCAGGGTGTCAGCAGCGACACGATCAAGATCGTCGAGTACCGGGCATCGCAGAACGGCGACCTCTCCGCGTTGTTGCAGGGCCTGCTCGACCCGCCCGAGAACCAGGACAAGACCAGGGCCGCGCTGCAGATGATGTTCGACGACTTCTACGAGACGTACGGACGCAAGATCGAGATCATCCCGTTCGAGGCGACCGGCCAGATGAACGACGAGACGGCGGCCACCGCCGACGCCATCAAGGTGGCGGACGAGATCGGCGCCTTCGCCTCGTGGGGCGGCCCGGCGCTGGCCACCTCGTACCAGGAGACACTGGCATCCAAGGGCGTGCTGTGCATCGGCTGCGGTCAGGGCACGCCCGACTCGGCGTTCCAGGAGAACGCCCCGTACCTGTGGGGTTACCAGGCCACGCCCGAGCAGTTCCTGATCAACCTCGGTGACTTCGTCACCAAGGACCTCAACGACCGCAAGGCCGAGTGGGGCGGCGACGACGTGAAGGACAAGGACCGCGTCTTCGGCGTCGTGCACTTCGAGCAGGAGGTGCCCGTCTACAAGGACCTCGAGTCCGAGGTCGCAGCCGAAGGCAAGAAGCGCGGCTACGAGACGCGGGTGACCGAGACGTACACCTTCGACATCGCCAAGTTCCCGGAGCGGGCGCAGACCATCATCGCCAAGATGAAGTCCGAGGGGGTCACGACGATCATCTTCCTCGGCGACCCGCTCATGCCGATCTACCTCACCGAGGCCGCGACGGCGCAGGACTACTTCCCCGAATGGGTCGTGACCGGGACCGTGCTGACCGACTCGACGACGTTCGGTCGTCGCTACGACCCCGAGCAGTGGAAGCACGCCTTTGGCCTGTCGTCGCTGCCGGCCCGGACGCTGCGTGAGGACGGCGAGGCGTACCGGCTGCACGACTGGTACTTCGGCGAGGACCCGGCGGCGTCCACGCTCGTGCAGCTGATGTACCCGGCGATCCAGCAGATCTACCTCGGCGTACACCTCGCCGGGCCGAACCTGACGCCGGAGAGCTTCCGAGACGCCCTGTTCAGTCTGCCGCCGGCCGGCGGCGGCCCGACCTCGCCGCACATCAGCTTCGGCGACCGGGGCTACTTCACCAGCCCGATCACCGGCGAGAGCCGCCCCGACTACCTGGCGATCGACGACGTCACGCTGATGTTCTGGGACCCCGAGGCCGTCGGCAAGGACGAGTCCGGTTGCGAGGGCGCAGGCATGTGGCGGTACTACGACATGGGCAAGCGCTACATGCCGGGCGAGATGCCGACCGGCGGCGTGGCGCTGTTCGACCCGACGAACACCGTGACGATCTACGGCACCGACGGCGCTCCGCCGATCCCGGCCGAGGACACCCCGCCGCAGTACCCGTCGCCGAACAAGACCGTGCCGTACAACCAGGCCGACGTCATCCCGCCGAGCGGCGCCGCCTGCGACTTCTGAGACCGACAGGGGGACCGATCTTGTGGTGCTGACCCGGGCGGGCGCGGTCCAGCACCACAAGATCGTGAGCCGGCACACGCCTTGCGCCGGCCAACGATGACGATCACGTGAACAGCCGGCATCGCACGGCTCGGCGGCGAGGACCGTTGGCTAGGGTTCGGTGCCGATGGCGTCCGTGAGCGGGGTGCGGAATCCGGTGGTGGACGCGCCCGAGCGCGTGCTGCGGTCGCTGCGCGTGCCCGGCTATCACGCCGCCCAGCAACACCGCAGCGTCGAGCGGACGCGAGCGCTGGCCGCCGCGGCCTGGACCGAGATGGCCGAGGCGCCGACCCACCCCTTGCGGCTCGAGCGGGTGCTCGATGGTGCCGGCGCGTCGACCTCCTCGTTCTACGCACGCTTCGACGGCCTGCGGCCGCTGGTCGAGTTCTGCGGTGCCGTGCGCGTGACGCTCGAACGGGAGTCCGACCGAGGTGCCGTGGCGCGCGCCGGGGACCTGCGCACGGCGATGGCAGAGGTCTTCGCCCCGATCGAGCGGCCCGGTTGGCTGCCGCGTGAGGTGCTGGCCGCCACCACCTGGAACGACGTCCTGTCGGCCGACTTCGCCCGCTGCCGCCGGTCGCGCCTGCGCGATCTGGCCGCGGGCCTCGCAGTCCCGATGGGCGACGGTGCCGTGCCGCTCGAGAGCACGGACGTCGTCGTGTGGCTGCACCTGGTGTCGTCGTGCGCCGAGTTGGCGTGGACCGTCGGCGGCCTCTTGGCCGGTCCCGACGGGCTGGGGCCGCTCCTGCACGACCTTCGAGACCTCGGCAACGCGGTGCTGTTCCGCTCGACGAGCGAGCCAGCACAGGTGGGCGCCCTCGCCGGCCCGTTCGACGTGGGCGTCGACCGGCCACAGGTGTGGCGATCCGATCGTGGCGAGCAGACCGTCTCCGATCTGTTGGCCGCGGCGCGAGTCGCCGTGGTGGACCATGGGCGCGACTTGACGGCCGCCGACCTCGGCGAGGCGGTGCACCGATCGGCCTCGGCGGTGCACGACACCTTCGGCACCGTCGGCGCCCTGCTCGCCGAGGTGGCGCGCACCGAAGAGGTCTGTCGCATCCCGTGGGTGGTCTTCCGGCCCCGCCCGACGGTGTCAGACGTCCAGGTGGCGGCGTTCGTCCTGGCCCGACTGCGCGCATGGGCCCGCCAGCACGGGACGTTGGGACGCCGCCTCGTCCAGCTGGCGATGGTCTATCCGGAGTTGGCGATCGAGCTCGCCGGGCAGGCGGCATGGTCGGTCGCGCAGCTCACCGAGTGGTATCAGGCGTGCTTCGTGCTGCCGAAGACCCAGGTGCAGCTGCTGTTCGCGCTGCTCTACGCCACGGCGCTGTACGAGGTGGCCTTCGGCATCGACCAGTCGGCCTCGATCGGCACCGACGCCCTCACGGCATTGCTGATCCCGATCGCGCGCGAGCCGGCGTAGCGTCACACACCAGCGGTCAGCGCCACGGACCAGACCTCGAGGGCACCGTCGCCGCCAGGGCGCAGCTCGACCCGGAGGACGATGGTGCCCGGACCGGTCACGGGGTCGGCGTGGCCGTCCGCGTGGCGGACCGTCACACCGTCGTGATCGACGGCGACGGCGACGGTCAGCGTCGTGGCGCCCGGAACCTCCGTCGGCGTCTCGGCCGTCACGTCGAGGACGGCGACGTCCCACGAGGTGCCGGTCCGTGCCAGCTCGGAACGAACCGCCGCCAGGTCGGCGCCGGCCGGGGCGTCGGGTGCCAGGCCGTCTGCCGGCCACGGTGCCGCCGGGTCACGCAGTGCGCCCAGCAGCTGCACGACCGCGTCGGTGGCGACGAGCTCCGCGGCAGCGGTCGTCGGGACCGACGCCGGCGCGTCGGAGGTGGTCGAGGCGGGGCCGGTGGACCCGGGGGAGGTGGGGCCGGTGGACTCGGACGGAGCGCCCGACGGCGCCCTCGTCGACGCGGGTGCCGGGCCGTCGGCGGCGGAGGTGCTCGACACGCCAGCGGTGGCGGTGTCGTCGGGGCTCGGGCGTCGGCTGAGGGCGACGACGCCGAGGACCAGCGCGGCGAGGACTGCGGCGGCGACGAAGGCCACCGCGACGCGGCGTCCGCCGCTGGCGCCCCGTGGTTGTTCGGCGACGAGGGCCCCAGCCGGAGGCACCGACGGTTCCCGCTCGGACGGTGCGGCCGAGGGTGGTGAGCCGGTGGCGCCGGTGGCCACCGGTGCGGGCTCCTCGCATCCGTCGTTGGCGGCGGTGGTGAGCGGCCGGGCGTCGGTCACGCCGAGCGTCAGCTGGCTGGTTCCGCACGGTGGGAGCGGGTCGGCGGGGTCCAGTCCGTCGACGACATGCTGCGCGAGGACAGCACGGGCGTCGGCGTCGAGCTCGCCGCCGACCGCGTCGAGGGCGGCGCGCCGAACCGCCACCGCCTCCGGACCGGTGGCGATCCACAGGTCGACGAGGGCGCCGAAGCGGTCGTCCGGTTCGGTGGCGTCGGCGATGCGGCGCTCGTGCGCGGCGAGGTCGTCGGGGCGACGGGCCACCCCGACGACGGGGTTGTCCGGGGCGGGCGTGGCGGCGGGGAGGTCCACGCCAGCGATGAGGGAGCGTCGTGCCATCAGCTCACCGCAGCGACGCGCGGCCGGTGTCCTCGATCGCTTGGATCTCGATGGTGAGCATGTTGGCGAGCAGCCGAGGGTTGAGGCCGGCCAGCTCCTGGAGTGCACCGACGTAGGCCTGCGTGTAGGCCTCGGCGATGACGGCCGACACCGTCTGCCCCAGGTGCCCGAACGCCCGGCGAAGGGCGTCGGCCTCGTCTGATGCGAGCCCTTCGGCCGTGGCCGCCGCGCCGACGGCGTCCTCGACGTGGGTGATCATCGACAGCATCATGGGGTTGCGTACCCCGCGCCGGATGTGGACCACCCCGACCAGCGCCATCCATGCCCAGTAGCGGTCGTCCAGCGGGCCGGTGACGGTGCGCTGCCACCACCCGCGCAACGTCGCCTCGCGCGCCGGACGTTCGCCGGCGGCGAAGATGGCGGCTGTCGGCGGGTGCGCCTCGAGACGGTCGTAGAATCCGGCGACCAGATCGTCCTCCATGGTCAGCAGCAGGTCGGTGTGCCTGGCGATGGCGGCGGCGTCGAGGGCGTCGAAGCGGCCGCTCGGCACCATCTCGTCGAGGATCTCCCGTTGGAGTGCGTCCAGGTCCATGGTGGGTTGCTTTCGTGTCGCTGCTCGGTTCAGTCGGCGAGCAAGGTGTCCATCAGGTCGATCATGAACTCGGTCTCCTCGTGCTCGACGGCAGACCAGCCGGCGAAACCGAGGGACTCGACGATGGAGCGCTGCGCCGGGTCGTCATCCATGCCGAGCACGATCGTCGACAGGTTCGGTACGGCGGCGGCCATCGTCGGGCCGACCATGAGCATGTGGTTGATGACGCCGATCTCGCTCGAGACCAACGGCCGCAGTCCGGAGCGGGTGACGCCGCTGAGCCCTTCGTACGCATCGACGAGGAAGACGCCGACATCGGCGTCGTCCATCAACACCGCCTTGGCGACGAGGACATAGGTGGGGCGCTCGATGGTCTCGATGGTGGTGGCGTCGAGGTCTGCGGGCTCGAGCATGATCATCCCGATCATGCGCACGTCGGGATCGTCGGTGACGGCGACCCGGCAGCCGGCCTGCAGGTCTTCGATCCGCTCGATCGACGAGGTGGTCGACGCCACGATCATCGCCTCGTCGCGCACGCCGATCGGCTTGGCGACGGCCACGAAGCCGTGGTCGCGCACCAAGCGCGCCGCGTCGAAGGGATTGGCGTAGATGAGGTCGATGCCGCCGGACTCGATGACGGCGCGCTGCTGGTCGAACCGGTCGAACAGCTCGAGGTGGATGTGCTCGCCGGTCTGACGCTGCAGGAACGTGTTCAGGACGTACCAGCCCGCGATGTCGTCGGGAGGGAAGTCGGGCGAGACGGTGAAGGTGAAGGTCATGACGCCGCCTCCGCGTGCATCGTCGGGTACAGCGCCATGCAGGACTCGACCTTGGCGCGCGAGGGTTTGCGGCGAACCGACGTGTACCCGACGATCTCGCCGTGGCGGACGTTGGGGATGACGGTGGCGTAGACCCAGTAGAAGCCGCCGTCGCGCCGGAGGTTCTTCACGTAGCCGTGCCACTTGTCGCCGCGCTGCACGGTGTCCCAGAGGTCCTTGAACGCAGGGCCGGGCATGAAGGGGTGCCGCAGGATGTGGTGCGGCGCGCCGAGCAGTTCCTGCTCGCTGTACCCCGACATCTCCACGAACGACGCGTTCACCATCGTGATGACCCCGGCGGGGTCGGTGCGCGAGACGATCAGCTTGCCGTCGGGGTACGGCGTCTCGATGTCGGTGACGAAGACGCGTCGCGTGGTGCCGTCGTGGAAGGTCAGGTGGTGTTCCACGGCGTCACCGACGACGTCGTCGGGGTGCATGTCCGCCAGCATCTGCCACCTCCTCAGATCACGTTCGAGATGGCGGCGGCGGCGCGCTTGACGTCCAGGAAGATCAGGCCGAGCTTGGCGTCGGGCGTCGCCAGGACGGTGAGGACGGCCTCCTCCCCGGCATGCGTCATCAGCACGTAGCCGCGGTCGCCCTTGATCAGGACCTGTTCGAGGTGCCCGCGGGCCAGCTCCGCCGCGGTGCGGTCGCCCAGGGACAAGATGGCGGCGGACATGGCGCCGACACGGTCTTGGTCGAGGCCTTGGGGCAGCATCGCCGCCATCATGAGGCCGTCGGTCGAGATGACCGCCGAGGCCTCGATGTCGGCGGACGTGCTGTTGAGCTCGGCGAGCGTGCCGCCGAGGACGTCGTCACGCATGGGTGACTCCTCCTGTGGTAGTCGGGGCTTGGGGGTCGGGTGCGGCGTAGCGCCGGCTGAGGGCGGCGACCAGCGGAACGATGCTCGGATGGTGCAGGCGCGGGAGTCCGCCGACGAGGAGCACGAACGGCTGGGTGCCGATGGTGATCGGGTACAGGGCGACGGCGCTGGCGCCGCTGCGATCGATCAGGCCCCAGCCGGTCTGGGCGGCCGACGCCGTCGCCACGAGGGCGCGGCGCTGGCGGAGCCGGATGATCTCGGCGGCGAGGGCGGAGAGCTCCACCTCCTCGTCGGGGTCGAAGCCCACCACGCCGAGCGGGAACCCTTGGTCGTCGACGAGCGCGGCCCGTCCTTCGTCCGACAGCGGCGCCAACATGGCGGGCAGCTCGGTGCCGAGCGGCCCGCCTTCGGCGGCTGGTGGTTCGTCGTGGCCCTCGAGCCAGCCACGTGCCTGGGCATCGGCGATGGCGGCGACCCCCGCGGCGTCGTCGCGGGCGCTGCTGAGCTCGGCGGGGCGCAGCTCGTCGGTGCGCAGCGGCGTGGGGGCCTGGAGCACGGCACGCACGACCCGCTCAGCGGGGGTCGCCGTCGGGCTCGTCACGGCATGCAGCGCGCCCGCGGGCGTGGGCGCCAGGTACAGGCCCGGCACGAGGGTGCGGTCGTCGCTCATGTCGCCGCCTGGGGATCGAGGCAGAACAGCAGGCTCTGCAGGAGCAGGGACACGTCGGCCGCCTGGCGGGCGTCGACGGTGAACACCGGACAGCGCAGGCCGCGTGCGGCGAGGTGATCCACGTAGGTGCGCCGGGCGGGGAGCGGTGCCAGATCGGTGCGGGTGATCCCGACCGAGACGGCTGCCGTGGCGATGAACTCGTCGTACGCCTCGAGGAAGCGGTCGAGGTCGCCCAACGGGTCGGGGCGGGCGTTGTCGATCAGCACGAGCAGGCCCAGCGCTCCTTCCCGCAGGATCTCCCACATGAAGTCGAAGCGCTCCTGGCCCGGCGTGCCGTACAGGTGCACCACCTCGGTCCGGCCGAGGCGGATGATGCCGTAGTCCATGGCTACGGTCGTGTTCGGCTTGCGCTCGCGGGTCTCGTCCGAGGCGTGCACGTCCGTCATGACCGGCAAGGTGTCGCTGATGGTGCGGATGGCCGTGGTCTTGCCGGCGCCGACGGGGCCGGTGAACAGGACCTTGTAGTGCTCGACGCTCACCGGTCCAACAACCTTCCGAGCAGGCGCCGGAGCACGCGGCGCTCCGGATGCGCTTGCGTCGGCGCCGCCGGCGGCGCGGGGATGGCGGACCCGGGGTTCGCCGACGCCGCGCCCAGCGGTGCCAGCAGCCCGACGCCGTCGAGCGCGGAGCAGACCACGAAGACATGGCTGCGCGACACGCCGAGCTTCTCCGGAACGTCCACCGGCCGGTACGGACCGGCCGCGAACAGGGCGACGATGGCCAATGCCGAGGGCGTCAGGGCCCCGCGCGTGAGATCGGGCCAGCCGCAGGCGGTGTAGGACGTGAACGGGTCGAGGTCGTCGGCGAGTCGCCCGAGCGAGCTCCACACGGCGAGGTTCCAGGTGAGGACCTCGAGCGGCAGCCGCCGGCCCCGGGCGTCGCGGTCGGGCCGGCGGAGCGTCTCGACCGCCCACGTGCCGTCGGTCGGTTCGGCGCAGAGCCGGCGAA
>CAZYKR010000147.1:0-11083 GCA_964648005.1 uncultured Iamiaceae bacterium | reverse complement strand
CGCCCTCGCAATCCTCGGCGCCTGGCTGTGGCGGTTCCATCCGCTCGCTGCGATCGTCGGCGTCGGCGTCGCCTTCGCGACGGTGCTGTGGATCGTCGACGCGTGGTCGAAGCGGCGACATCAGGCGACGGACTGATCCGGGGTGAGGCCAATCCCGGGTAGGCGTACGCTCGGGACCGGCGAGAGCCGACGGCGGACGAGGGGGACTCCGATGGCAGGTCACGAGCACGGACGCGAGGTTGTCGTCGTCCCGCACACCCACTGGGACCGGGAGTGGTACAAGCCGTACCAGCTGTTCCGCATGCAGCTCGTCGAGCTCGTCGATCAGCTGCTCGACCTGCTCGAGGACGACCCGTCCTACGCCCACTTCCAGCTCGACGGGCAGATGGCCGTCGTCGACGATTACCTCGAGATCCGCCCGGAGGCGCGGGGGCGGATCGAGACACTCGCCACCGCCGGACGCCTGTCGATGGGGCCGTGGTACATCCTGCCCGACGAGTTCCTCGTGTCCGGCGAGACCCTGGTGCGCGACCTGCAGCTCGGCCTGCGCACCGCCACCGCATTCGGCGGAGCGATGGATGTCGGCTACCTGCCCGACATGTTCGGCCACGTCGCCCAGATGCCCCAGCTGCTGCGCCTCGCCGGGTTCGAGCACACCGTCGTGTGGCGCGGCGTGCCCTCGGCCGTCGACCGGTCCGCCTTCTGGTGGTCCGCCCCCGACGGGTCGACCGTGCGCGCCGAGTACCTGCTCGACGGCTACGGCAACGGCGCCCATCTCCCGAGCAACGCCAAGGATCTCGTCGCCGCCATCGACCGCTTCTGCGATCGCTTCGACGCCTTCCTGCTCGACGACCAGCCGCTGTTGTGGATGAACGGCACCGACCACCTCCTCCCCCAGCCATGGCTCGGGCGCGTCGTCGCCGAGGCGAACGGCATCGACGACGACCGGCACCTGCGGGTGGGCTCACTCGCCGACTACCTGGCCGTCGCCCCGACCGAGGGGCTGGCGTCGTGGACCGGCGAGCTGCGCTCGGGCGCCCGCGCCAACCTGTTAATGGGCGTGGCGTCGAACCGCACCGACGTCAAGCAAGCGGCGGCGCGCGTGGAGCGGGGGCTCGAGCGTCTGGCCGAGCCGCTGGCCACCCTGCACCTGCCCGCCGACGCCTGGCCCGGTCCGTTCCTGGACGTGGCGTGGCGCGAGGTGGTGCGCAACTCGGCACACGACTCCATCTGCGCCTGCTCCCACGACGAGGTCGGCCTCGCCGTGCTGCACCGCTTCGCCGAGGCGGGCCAGATCGCCGACGGCGTCACGGAGCGGGCGATCGCCGCCGCCGGCGCCGCCATGGCCGAGGCCGGCACGATCATCGTCAACCCGTCGGCCCGCCCCCGCCGTGGGGTGGTCGAGCTGCGCCTAGCCGGTCGAGACCCGGTCGAGGGCACGCAGCTGCTCGGCCACCGCGGCGGGGAGATCGCGTCGGACGGCATCACCCGGGCCAACGTCGCCATCCTGGTGCAGACCGCCCTCGACGCCATGCCCGAGCTGGCCAGCTCCACCGCCGAGATCGACGAGGACGGCGTGCTCGACGTGCGCCTCGAGCGCGGCGACGGCGGCGGGGCGCGCGGTGTCGGCACCCCCGTGCGCGATGTGGTGCTCGCAGCCGCGGCCGAGGACCCCGACGCGCCGGCACGACTGACCGTGGTGACGCCGGAGATGCAGAAGGTGCTGGCGTGGACGGGTGAGGTGCCCGGCTACGGCTGGACGACGTGGGCACCCGCTCCGCTCGACGTCGCCCCGGTGGCGGTGACGACCGAGGGTGACGGCACGGTGCACGTCGGCAACGGCATCGCCGAGGTCGACGTCGACCCGGCAACCGGCACGTTCGCGCTGAACGGCACGACCGGTCTCGGTCGCCTCGTCGACGACGGCGACACCGGCGACACCTACAACTACAACCCGCCCGGCGGCGACGTCGTGGTCGAGGTACCCGACGCCGTGACGGTGCGAGTGCTCGAACAGGGGCCGCTGCGGGCGCGCGTCGCCATCGACCGGCGCTACACCTGGCCGACCCATGCCGCCGGCGACGCTCGCCGGGGCGAGGTGGCCGTCGACACGACGACGACGCTCGAGGTCCAGGCCGGCTCGCCCCTGGTGCGGGTGACCGTGTCCCTCGACAACCCGGCGCGCGACCACCGACTGCGGGTGTGGTTCCCGCTGCCCGAGGCGGCCGACCACTCGCTGGCCGAGTGCGCCTTCGCCGCCGTGTCCCGCCCCACCGTCGCCGAGGGCGGCCCGACCGAGCTGCCGCTGGCGACGTACCCGTCGCGGCGGTTCGTGTGCGCCGGCGGCCTGACGGTCGTGCACGAGGGCCTCCTCGAGTACGAGCTGGTCGAGCTCGATGACGACGACCAGGCGCATGCGCTGGCGTTGACGCTGCTGCGCTGCAACGGACGGATCTCGCAGCTGCCCATGCGGTACCGGCCGCTGCCCGCCGGACCGACGACGCCGACCGACGACGCCCAGATGCCCGGCCACCAGGACCTGCGCTTCGCCGTCGCCGTGGGTGGCGCCCCGGCCGGGGACGACGATGCCGTCGCCGCCCAGGCCTACGTGCTCGCCGACGAGGCGTTCACTCCCCTGGCGACGGTGCGGTCCCGGGGCGGCGGCGACCGCCCGGCCACCGGCTCGGCACTCGAGGTGCACGGCGCCGAGGTGTCGGCGCTGCGGCGCGTCGGCGGCACCGTCGAGCTGCGGCTCGTCAACACGGCCGGCACGCCGGGCACCGCCACCGTGGTCGGTCGCCAGGGCTGGGTGGTCGACCTGCGCGGCCGGCCGATCGCCCCCTTCGCCGAGCGCGTCGATCTGCGCCCCCACGAGATTGTCACCCTCCACCTCACCTGAACTGACTCGTTCTTGTGGTGCCTACCCGCGCCGGCGCGGCTGGACACCACAAGAACGGGCTGGCTCCTATGCACTGGCCGACCTCGCGGGTGGGCAGCAACAATGGCGGCGCCATGACGACCGACGACACCAACGCCTCCGACGCCCCCATCGACGACGCCGAAACCGACGCCGAGCAGTTCCGCCCGGCGGACCGCTACGAGGTCGACCACCTCGTCCCCGAGGCCAAGGCGGCGCCCGACGGCACGCGGGTGCGCATGGCCGGCCGGGTGATGTTGTTCCGCAAGATGGGCGGCATCGCCTTCGGGCAGCTCCAGGACCGCTCGGGCGACCGCATCCAGTTCTCGCTCCGCAAGAACGAACTCGGCGCCGAGGTGTTCAAGGCCTGGGCGGCGTCGATCGCCATGGGCGACTTCGTCGGGATCGACGGCGCCATGTGGACCACCGACAAGGGTGAGCACACCGTCGGCGTCGACGCCCTCACCGTGCTCAACAAGGCCGTGCGCCCCATGCCCGACAAGTGGGCCGGCGTGCACGACACCGACCTGCGCTACCGCAAGCGCTACCTCGATCTCCTCGCCAACGACGACAGCCGCGACCGGTTCCTCACGCGCTCCCGGACGATCAGCCACATCCGCCGCTACCTCGACGACCTGGACTTCGTCGAGATCGAGACGCCGATCCTGCAAGCCGCCGCTGCCGGCGCCGCCGCCAAGCCGTTCAGCACCCACCACAACGCCCTCGACCGCGACTTCTTCCTGCGTATCTCGCCCGAGACGTACCTCAAGCGCGCTGTCGCCGGCGGACTCGACCGGGTCTACGAGATCGGCCGGAACTTCCGCAACGAGGGCATCGACTCCTCGCACCTGCAGGAGTTCACGATGCTCGAGTGGTACGCGGCGTACTGGGACTACCGCGACAACATGCGCGTGATCCGCGAGCTCATCCAGTCGACGCTCGACGCCGTCACCGGCAGCCGCACCGTCACCATCGACGGCGTCGTCCTTGACTTCGACGGCGACTGGCCCGAGCTCGACTTCCGCACCGAGGTGGCCGAGCGCACCGGCATCGACCTGCGTGCGCTACGCGAGGTCGACGCCCTGCGCGACGCCGTCAAGGCTGCCGGCCTGCTGTCGGACGAAGAGGCGGCCTCGCAGGTCTCCTACGCCGGGCTGGTCGACCTGCTCTACAAGCGCACCGTGCGCCCGCACCTGATCCAGCCGTGCTTCATCGTCCACCAACCGGTCGAGTTGGTGCCGCTGGCGCGCCGCAACGACGATGACCCGTCGGTGCTCGACATGTTCCAGGTGGTGGTCAACACCTGGGAGATCGTCAAGGCGTACTCCGAGCTCGTCGACCCGGTCGACCAGCGCGCCCGCCTCGAAGAGCAGGTGGCGCTGCGGGCCCAGGGCGACGAGGACACGATGATGCTCGAGGAGGACTTTCTCGAGTGCATGGAGCACGGCATGCCGCCGATGTCGGGCCTCGGTCTGGGCATCGACCGGTTCGTGGCGTTGCTGACCGGAGCCCCGACCCTGCGCGACGTCGTGCTGTTCCCGACGCTGCGCGAAGCCTCCGGCAGCTGACCTACGCCTCGCCGTCGGCGTCGTCGATCGAGCGACGGCCCAGGCGTCGACGCTCGCCCTGACGCCGCTCACGGCCGTCGCCCTCCGCGGCGTCGGGTGCCTCGGCGTCGTCACGCTCGGCCTGCTCGCGCTCGGCCTGCTCGCGCTCGGCCTGCTCGCGCTCGGCGACCTTGCGCTCCTCCTCGGCGCGCTTGCGGTCCGTGGCTTCGGCCTTCTCGCGCTCGGAACGCGCTTTGGCCGCCATCCGCTTGGCGTCGCGGCGAGCGTCGCGCTCAGCGCGCTCGGCACGTCGCTCGGTCTCCTCGGCCACCCGCTTGACCCGACGAGACGCTTCTTCGTTGGCCTTCTGCGCCCGCTGCTCGGCTTCGGACAACACGTGCTCCACCTGGCGACGCTTGTCGGCCTCGATCTCCTCGATGCGCCGGCGGGCGTCCTCCTCGATCTGGGCGATGCGTCGCTCGGCAGCGGCGTCGGCCTCGACGGCGAGCGCCTCGGCCTGTTCCTCGAGGTCCTGCAGCCGCTTGGCGGCCTCGATGTCGGCGAGCAACTCGACCTGGGTCTCCTCGTCGAGGTCCGACGCCAGCACGGCGTCGGTGAGCGCCTCGTACTCGCCGGTCGTGGCGTCCTCGACGTGCTCGTCGACCTCCAGCACGTCGAGGAGCTCGCCCACCGCCAGGTCGGGTGCCACCTCATCGGCGCGACGCACGGCATCGGCGCGCCGTCGCTCACGCCGCTCGAGGATGAACCGACGACGTGCCGCACGACGTGACGTGGCCCGCAGGTCGGCCTCGTCGTCGTGCTCGCCGGCCCGTCGCATCGTCCACAGCCGCACGCGGCCGATGTCCTTGAGGTAATGGCTGCGGATCGACTTGAGCTCGAACGCTTCGTCGTCGGCCAGCGAGGCGTGCAGGTTGGGACCGACCACCACCGACCCGGGGAAGGCGATGGCGACGATGCGGCTCGCCAGGTTCACGACCGGGCCGTACACGTCGCCATCTCGCTCGAGCACCTTGCCCGCCGCCAGGCCCACCCGCACATCGGACAGGTCGGGGTCGGCCCGGTAGGCGGCGGCCAGGTCCAACGCCAGCTCGGCGCCGGCCTTGGCCGAGTCGGTGAGGAACATCACCTCGTCGCCGATCGTCTTGATGACCCGCCCGCCGTGCACGGCGACGCAGTCGTAGGCGATGGACTCGAAACGGTCGACGACGTGCGCCAGCTCGTCCTCGGGCAGCTCCTGGGTGGCGGCGGTGAAACCGACGAGGTCGGCGAAGCCGACACAGACGTCGTCCACCTCTTCCTCGGTGGCGGCGCGGATGATGCGTCGGCGCGCGGCGTGGCCGAGGTGACGACGCCACACGAACTCCATCAGGCGCGGCATCATCGGCAACAGCTCCGCGGCTCGGCGCGCCGCAGCTACCAGGTCCGCCTCGGTGTCGGGATCGAGCGTCTCGAGCGCCCCCTCACCCTGCTCGACCGCCTCGAGCACGTCTTCGTCGATCCGGTCATCGTCGACCACGTCATTGGTCGACTCGCTCACGGCGCGCTCGATCGCCTCGATCTGGGCCGTGGCGATCTTGGCCAGCGACGAGCCGATGACCCGTGCCATCTGCGTGGTCCCGGCCTCGTCGAGGCCCCCTTCGGCGATGAACGGCAGCACCACCGAGAGCATCTCGAGGTCGGTGTCGGAGAACACGGGCTCGCCCGGCCGCGGCTCGGGGAACCCCAGCGCCCGCCAGTAGGCCCGGATCTGTTCGGCGCCGATGCCCGTGGTGGCGGCGACCTCCTCGAGCGTGTACGCCGCGGCCTCGAGCGACACCAGCCGCTCCAGCGCCAGCAGGTGCAGCGTCCCCTCGATCGTGGCCCGCTCGACCTCGGGCACCGGCACGCCGAGGTCGACCAGCAGCGCCTGCAGCACGACCTCGGCCTCGGACAACGGACCGACGTCGTAGGCGCTCATCCGTGCGCCTCGTGATCGTGACCGTGGTCGTGATCGTGACTGTGGTCGTGGTCGTCGGCATGCTGGTGCTCGTCGTCATGCACGTGGTCGTGGTCGACGACGACCGGGGGCGCCAACAGCGCTTCGCCTCGCCAGGCACGCGCCGACCAGGTCGGATCCAGGCCGCTCGACACGAGCAGCGGCGCTTCGCCCTCGGCGTCGGACCGGGGGTCGATCTCCCACAGCAGCGCCGGGCGCGGGCCGTGCCACCGCACGGCATAGGAGACCGAGCCGACGCTGGCCGGCAGGGCGTGCACCTCGAAGGGCGCTCCGACCCACGACGACGACAGGATCGGCACGAGGTCGAGCACCGCAACGTTCGGGTCGTCGGCAGCGGCCCCCGGCCGTGGCGTCGCCCGCTCCCACCAGCAGACGCCCGGCTCGACCAGCAGCAGGCGGCGCAGCGCCAGCAACAGCCACGCCGCGCTCGGGGCGTGCCACGGATCGCCGGCCACTCCGCCGCCGGTGCGGGGGTGCACCACCTCCGGCCACGTACCGGCGCCGGGGCCGGCGAACGCCGCGGCCCGCAGGCGCTGCGTGGCCGCGCCCGGGCGCGTCGCCGCCGCGGCGAGGGCCGCCACGGCGGTGAGCGCCACGCTCGATCCACCGGTGGCGGGCTCGCGCACCAGTCCGGCGTGTGCCGCCGTATCGGCGACGGCGTCGAGGGTGCCGTCGGCCAACACCGCGGGCAGGTCGCCGAGCAGGATCAAGGGCTCGAGCGACGCCACCACCCGCCGGTCGATGCCGACATCGGGCTGCGGTGCCAGTGCCACACCGGCACCGTCGGTTCCCAGGTCACGGGTGGCGGTCGTGACGAGCTCGGCCAGATCGGCGCGCAGCACGGCGGCCTGCGCCACGAGGTCGGCCGCGGCGTCGGGCTGATCGACGCGCGCCAGCACCTCGGCCGCACCCTCGACGCCGGCCAGCGACCAGGCCAGATCCCGGAGCCACGTGCCCGAACCGCCACACCACCGCGGACCGGGTCCGTCCGGGAGTGCCCCGGCGAGGCGAGGCGCGTGCTTGGCCCGCCGGGGACGTCGGGTGCGCGCCACCCAGTGCGCTGCCTTGGCGACGGGACCGACGAGCTGGTCGGCGAGCACCGTGTCGCCGGTCAGCTGCACGTGGGCGGCCAGCGCCGACAGCAGGGCGCCGTTGGCGTCCCGTCGACCGTCGGGGCCGCCCAGGTACCCGTCGAGCGCCACGCGCTCCTCGAGGTCGACCAGCAGCCGGCCCGCCTCGTCGCCGAACCCGAAGGCGTCCAGCGCGCCGAGCACGGCGGCCTCCTCGGTCGCCTCGAGCCGCCGGGGCGGCACCGTCCGCAGGTCCTCGTCGGCCGCGGCGAGCAGCACGGCCGCCGTCGCCTCGCGCACGCGATCCGCCAGCACACCTGCGGGCAGCACGACCCGCGCCCCGCGATCGAGCTGGCCTCGCCAGCCGCTCACGACGTTGTCGAGCGGCGGGAGCGCCGTCGGCGCGGCGACGGCACCGGTGACCGCCATCACCACGCGCGCCGTCGCCGTGTGCGGGATGGGTAGGACGAACGCGGCGTTGGCGAGCCCTGCAGCGCACCGCATCGGCGTCGCCGGCGGCTCCGCCGCCTCCCCCGCCAGCACCACGAGCGCGCTGTCCCCCTGCAGCGCATCGCCACCCGCCCAGCGGCCGGGCAGGCGTGGCAGCGCCACAGCGGGCGTCCCGTCGACGAGGACGGTCGTCTCGTCCAGCTCCACGGATCCCACGCGCCCAACGCCGGTGGTCGTGAAGGGCCGGATGGCGAAGGCGACGGCGCCGGCGACCGGCGTGTCGTTGCGCACCTCGACCACGACCACGTCGGCACCGTCGGGTCCCACGGCAGCGAACACCCGATGGGTGAACGATCCGCCCGGCGCCCGCACCTCGGTCTCGATGACGGGCGCGCCCTCGATGGTGCGGCGGCGCACGGCGGCGGTGCGCGCCGGGGCGTGCCAGCCGTCATCGGCGCCGATCAACCAGTCCAGCGACCACGTTCGACCCTGCACCTGCACGGCGCCGCGCGGGTCGACCAGCGCCAGCGGACCACCGCCGAGGGTGCCGGTCACCGCCACCTCGCGATGCGTCGTGTTCGCCGGCGCCACGAGCCCGGCGACATCGGGCACGGCTCCCCCGGACGCGACCGCCGTGGCCGGACGCGGCGACGGGGTCCACCCCGCGTCGTTCGGATCGTCCTGGCGCTCCCACCACCACGGTCGCAGCCAACCGCGCCCGGCGACGCTCGAACCCATCAGTCGGCGAGCCCGTGCATCTCGTCGACGTTGTGTCGACGCAGCAGGCCTCGGTACGCGTCGGTGGCGCTGCGACCGTTGTGGCACACCTCGTACACCTCTTCGGCGATCGGCATCTCGACACCGACCGACGCCGCCAGCTCCAGCACGACCGGCGCCGTCTTCACACCCTCGGCGACCTGATCCATCTCGGCGATGACCTCGTCGATCGTGTGGCCCTTGCCCAACTGCACGCCCACGTACCGGTTGCGGCTCTGCGGGCTGATGCACGTCGCCAGCAGGTCGCCCATGCCGGCGAGGCCGGAGAACGTCACGCCGTGGCCACCCAGCGCCACGCCCAGGCGCGACAGCTCGGCCAGGCCGCGGGTGATGACGGCGGCGCGGGTGTTGTCGCCGGTGCCGAGACCGTCGGCCATGCCCGAGGCGATGGCGATGACGTTCTTCAACGCACCACCGAGCTCGCAGCCGACGACATCGTGGTTGGTGTACACACGAAACAGCCGGCCGGCGAAGACGCGCTGCATCTCGTCGGCGACGTTGGGGTCCGACATGGCGATGACCGTGGCGGCGGCATCGCCGGCCAGGATCTCCTTGGCCAGGTTCGGCCCGGTCAGCACGCCGTAGGGGTGACCGGGCAGGACCTCCTGGATGATCTGGGTCATGCGCAGCCGGGTGCCCTGCTCGAGGCCCTTGGTCAGCGAGACGACCGGCACCCACGCCCGGATGTGCTCGGCGACGTCGGTCAGCGTCGCCCGGAAGCAGTGCGAGGGCACGCCCATCACGACGACATCGGCCTGGCGGACCGCATCGGCCAGGTCGGCGGTGGCCCGCAGCGACGGGTGCAGGTCGTACCCGGCCAGGTAGCGGGAGTTGCGATGCTCGGTGGTGATCTCGTCCGCCACCCCCGGATCGCGTGCCCACACCACCGTCGGGACGTTGCTGGCGGCCAGGTGGGCGACCGTGGTGCCCCACGACCCTCCCCCGATGACGGCGACGGTGATCCGCATGGCCCGCACCCTAGGCGCGCCACCGGGACCGCTCACCCGGGCCGACGCCAGGCCGGCACCGGGCGGGCGCTGTGTGCGGTGACGGTCCGTAGACTGCTCCCGATGTCGTCGGCGGCGCCTGCTGTGGTGGTGGTTCCGGTCAAGGCGTTCGAGCGCGCCAAGCTCCGCCTGGCACCAGCGCTCACGGCGCCCGAGCGCGCCGCGCTCGCCCGCCACATGGCGGCGACGGTCGTGGCGGCGGCGCAGCCCCTGCGGGTCCTCGTGGTCTGCGACGACCTCGACGTGCGGAGCTGGGCCGAGGCCCTCGGCGTCGACGTGTGCTGGACGCCCGGCCTCGGCTTGGACGGCGCCGTCACCGCCGGGGTGGCAACGGCACACGCCGCCGGGGCCACCGCCGCCGCCGTCTGCCACGCCGACCTGCCCTACGCCCGCGACCTCGCCGCCGTGGTGGCGGAGGTGCCGGCGGGCCACGTCGGCCTGGTGCCGGACCGCCACGAGGACGGCACCAACGTCGCCATCGTGCCGACCGGCGCCGGCTTCACCTTCGCCTACGGACCCGGATCGTTCGGTCGCCACCGCGCCGAGGCCGAGCGACTGGGCCTGCCGGTCACGATCCTGCGCCCGGTGCACCTGGGCTGGGACGTCGACGAGCCTCGCGACCTGACGTCGCCGGAGTGGGCGGGGGCCGGCGTGCTCGCCACGGCCGGGATCGAACCGACGTCGGCGTGCACGACCGACGCCCCGGGCGGTCCGGAGCCGGTGTGACGGTCTCCACCCATCCCCTCCCCCGCCCCGACGCCGGCGTCGACCTGCCGACGCCGGCGAGCGCGCTGGTGATCGTCGCCCACCCCGATGACGGCGAGTTCCAGGCCGGCGCCACGATGGCGAAGTGGGCCGCCGCCGGCTGCGTCGTGCACCACCTGGTCTGCACCGACGGCTCGAAGGGGACGTGGGACGCCGACGCCGACACCGATGCCCTGGTCGCCGTGCGCCAGGACGAGCAGCGCGCCGCCGCCGCCGCTCTGGGCGCCACCGGCGAGGTCGTGTTCCTCGGTCACGTCGACGGCGACCTGCAGTCCGGGCTCGCCGAGCGCGGCGAGGTGGCGCGCTGGATCCGCCGGTTGCGCCCGCAGGTCGTCCTCGGCCACGACCCGTGGCGGCGGTACCGGCTGCATCCCGATCACCGCCACGCCGGCTGGTTGGCCGTCGACGGGTGCGTGGCGGCGCGCGACCCACACTTCCACCGGGACCACGACCTGCCCCACCACCGGCCCGATCACCTGCTGTTGTTCGAGGCCGACGAGCCCGACCACGTCGAGGACGTCACCGGCTTCGCC
>CAZYKR010000146.1:0-11164 GCA_964648005.1 uncultured Iamiaceae bacterium | reverse complement strand
CGGCACGGTCTGTGCCGTGGACGACGACACCGGAGCCCCCGACTCGCCCGACGACACCGGAGCCGCTGCTGCGCCCGAGGAGATGGAGGTCCCGGCGCGTCCGGCGCTGCTGACCGATGCCGAGTGGCTCGAGGCGTGGGCCGCCCGACCCGTGCTGCGCGGCTGGCTGCACGCCAGCGCCGTGCCGATCGTGGCCGGGACCACGGGCTACCTCGTCACCCGCGCCCAGCGGCGAGATGTACGCATCGCCGTCGGCGTCTACGCCGCCGGCGTGACGACGATGCTCACCGTGTCGGCCGCCTATCACCGCCTGTCGCGCACACGTCGCCAGGCCGAGGTCATGCGCAAGGCCGATCACGCCGCCATCTACGGCGCCGTCGCCGGCACCATGACCCCCTTCGCCGTCGTGGCCTTGCCGCCACCCCTGTCGACGGCAGCCCTGGCGCTGACCTGGGGCGCGGCGGCCGTCGGTGCCGGCGCCAAGGTGGCCCTGCTGCGGGAGGACCGATCCGTCGGGTCGTGGGGGTACATCACCCTGGGCTGGCTCGGCGGCGGGATGATCATCCCCATCATTCGCAAGACCGGATGGGTCACCGCCGCCGAGATCGCCGCCGGCGGCGTGGCGTACACGATCGGTGCCGACCTCTTCCGGCGCAAGTGGCCGGGTCGCCACGCCCGGGTCTTCGGGTACCACGAGGTGTGGCATGCCTTCGTCCTCACCGGGGTCGGCTTCCACCTCGACGCCGTGCGCCGGGCCGTGGCGTCGGCGCCGCCGCCCGCGCCGGCCGCACCACGTCGGTTCGGTCGCACTCGCCGGCGCCGCTGACCGGGCGCGATGGCCTTCGGTTCGGGGGTACCGCGGCCCACCGGTACACTGCCCGACTTGTGAAATCCACGGTCGAGCCCCTCGAGGGCAACAAGGTGAAGGTCAGCGTCGAGGTCGACGAGGACGAGTTCGACAAGGCCATCGACGATGCCTTCCGCAAGATCGCCCGCGAGGTGCGCCTGCCGGGCTTCCGGCCGGGCAAGGCGCCGCGCAAGGTGCTCGAGGCGCGGCTGGGTCGGGGCGTCGGCCGGGCGCAGGCCCTGCAGGACGCGCTGCCCGACTTCTACGTCGCCGCCGTCAAGGAGCACGACGTCGACGTGATCGACGCCCCCGAGATCGAGATCACCGCCGGTGAGGAAGAGGGGGCGGTCACCTTCGACGCCGTCGTCGCCGTGCGGCCGGTCGTCGTCGTGGGCGGCTACAAGTCGCTGCGGGTCACGATCCCGTCACCGAACCCCACCGACGAAGAGGTCGACGAGCAGCTCGAGCGCCTGCGCGAGCGCTTCGCCGAGCTCGAGGTCGTGGAACGTGCCGCAGAGGACGGCGACATCGTCACCATCGACATCACTGGCCTCCAGGACGGCGAGGCCGTCGACGGGCTCACCGCCGAGGACTACGGCTACGAGGTGGGCGCGGGCTTCGCTGTCGCCGAGCTCGACGAGAACCTGCGTGGTGCGTCGGCGGGCGACGAGCTCGAGTTCGATGCCGCCCACCCGGACCCCGACGAGGACGGCGACCTGCACTTCCAGATCGCCGTCAAAGAGGTCAAGGCCAAGGTCCTGCCCGAGCTCGACGACGACTTCGCCGGCGAGGCGTCGGAGTTCGAGTCGCTGGCCGAGCTGCGCGACGATCTCCAGCAGCGAGCCGGCGCGGTCAAGCGGGTGCAGGCCCAGATGGCCCTGCGCGACGAGGTCTCCAAGGCCGTCGCCGACCTGGTCGAGGACGAGGCCCCCGAACCGCTGGTCAACAGCGAGCTCAACGCCCGCCTGCAGGACTTCGCCATGCGCCTCAGCGCCCAGGGGATGACGGTCGAGCAGTACTTCGCCATCACCGGTCGCACCACCGAGGACGTGCTCGACGAGCTACGTGAGACGGCGGCGCGCGGGGTGCTGGTCGACCTGGCGCTGCGCACGATCGCGGACGCCGAAGCGATCGAGATCGACGACGACGACCTCGCCGAGGAGTACGCCGCGGTGGCCGAGCGCGCCGGCGTCAGCGCCGATCAGGTTCGGGATCAGTTCGAGCGCGCGGAGCAGGTCGAGGCGGTACGCTCCGACCTCAGGACGCGCAAGGCCTTCGAGTGGCTCTGCGACCAGGTCGAGATCGTCGACGAAGACGGCAACGCCATCGACCGGGCCGCCCTCGAGCTCGATGAGGACGACGACGAAGGCGACGAGGACGCTGCCGTCGAGGCCGTCGCGTCGACCGAGGACGAGGCAGCGAGCGAGGACGACGAGTGAACTTCGACATGCGTGACGTGACCCCCGAGATCCGCAACGCCTACGTGCCGCAGGTATGGCACGAGGACTCCCGCGGCGCCCGGGGCTATGACCTGTTCTCCCGCCTGCTCAAGGAGAACATCATCTTCATCGGCACGCCGATCAGCGACGAGGTCGCCAACCTGATCTGCGCCCAGCTGCTCTACCTCGAGTCCGAGAACCCCGAGCGTCAGATCAACCTCTACATCAACTCGCCCGGCGGCTCGATCACGGCGCTGTTCGCCATCTACGACACCATGCAGTTCGTCAAGGCCGACGTCAGCACCATCTGTTTCGGCCAGGCCGCCTCGGCGGCGGCGGTGCTGCTCGCCGCCGGCACGCCCGGCAAGCGATTGGCCCTGCCGCACGCTCGCATCCTGTTGCACCAGCCCTACAGCGAGGCCTACGGCCAGGCCACCGACATCGAGCTGGCGGCCAACGAGATCCTGCGCATGCGCGGCATGCTCGAGGAGATGCTCGCCGAGCACACGGGTCAGCCGATCGAGAAGGTCCACACCGACACCGACCGAGATTTCGTGATGTCCGCGCCCGAGGCCCACGAGTACGGCATCATCGATGAGGTCATCACCGTGCGGCAGCTGGCCGACAACAGCGGACCGATCAGCGCGATCCGCTGAAGCGGAGCATCGAAGGACCGGGGGACAGGGACGTGGCGAAGTTCGGAGACGGAGGCGAGCTCCTCAAGTGCTCCTTCTGCGGCAAGACGCAGAAGCAGGTCAAGAAGCTCATCGCCGGTCCCGGCGTCTACATCTGCGACGAGTGCATCGATCTCTGCAACGAGATCATCGAGGAAGAGCTGGCCGAGGCCTCCGACCTGCGCTTCGACGAGCTGCCCAAGCCTCGGGAGATCTTCGACTTCCTCAACGACTACATCATCGGGCAGGAGACGGCGAAGAAGATCCTGTCGGTCGCCGTCTACAACCACTACAAGCGGGTGCAGACCGAGGCGACCGGCCACGACGAGGTCGAGCTGGCCAAGTCCAACATCTTGTTGATCGGCCCCACCGGCTGCGGCAAGACCCTGCTCGCCCAGACCCTGGCCCGGATGCTCAACGTGCCGTTCGCCATCGCCGACGCCACCGCGCTCACCGAGGCGGGGTACGTCGGTGAGGACGTCGAGAACATCCTGCTGAAGCTCATCCAGGCTGCCGACTACGACGTGAAGAAGGCCGAGACCGGCATCATCTACATCGACGAGATCGACAAGGTGGCCCGCAAGGCCGAGAACCCGTCGATCACCCGCGACGTGTCGGGCGAAGGTGTGCAACAGGCGCTGCTGAAGATCCTGGAGGGCACGACGGCCTCGGTGCCGCCCCAGGGCGGGCGCAAGCACCCGCACCAGGAGTTCATCCAGATCGACACGACGAACATCCTGTTCATCTGCGGGGGCGCCTTCGCCGGGATCGACAAGATCATCAGCCAGCGCGTCGGCTCCAACGGGATGGGCTTCAACGCCGACATCCGCCGCGACGACAACGACACCGGCGCCCTGTACGAGCAGGCGTTGCCCGAGGACCTGTTGAAGTTCGGCCTCATCCCCGAGTTCATCGGCCGACTGCCCGTCGTCGGCGCTGTGTCGAACCTCGACCGCGAAGCGCTGATCCGCATCCTGACCGAGCCGCGCAACGCGCTGGTCAAGCAGTACGCCAAGATCTTCGACCTCGAGAGCGTCGAGCTCGAGTTCACCGACGACGCGCTCGGCGCCGTCGCCGACCAGGCGTTGCTGCGCGGCACCGGGGCCCGTGGCCTGCGCGCCATCCTCGAAGAGGTGCTGCTCAACACCATGTACGAGCTGCCCAGCCGTGACGACATCGCCAAGGTCGTCATCGACGAGCAGTGCGTGCTCGAGAAGGTCAACCCGACCCTCGTGCCGCGCGACGCCCGCAAGGGCGGCGACGGCGACGCCCGCCCGCGTCGCGCAGCGTCCTGAGCACGCCGGGCATGCCGGCCGACCCCTTCGGTCCGGGTGCGGGACCGATGTCGCACCGCGCCGCGCTGCGGTATCTCGACGGCTTGATCAACCGCGAGGCCACGCCCAAGGTGGCAGCCGGTGACGTCGCCGACCTGAGCCTCGATGCCATGCGGGCGCTGATGGCCGCGCTCGGCGATCCCCAGCACGCGTATCCCGTCCTGCACATCACCGGCACCAACGGCAAGGGATCGGTGGCCACCATGGCCGCCCGGCTGCTCGAGGCGCTCGGCCTGAGCGTCGGCGTCTACGCCAGCCCGCACCTGCAGGTCCTCAACGAGCGGCTGCGCTGGACGGGCGGGTTGATCGACGACGACGAGCTCGGCCGCATCATCGGCGAGGTCGCCGCCGTCGCCGACGTGGCCGGCGTGACCCCGTCGTACTTCGAGGTGCTCACCGCATCGGCGTTCGCCTGGTTCGCCGAGCTGCCCGTCGACGTCGCCGTGGTCGAGGTGGGGGTGCTCGGACGGTTCGACGCCACCAACGTCGCCGACGCCGCCGTGGCGGTCATCACCAACATCGGTCCCGATCACACCGACTTCCGGCCTGGATGGCGCGAGGCGATCGCCGAGGAGAAGGTCGGCATCGTCAAGGACGCCAGCTTCCTGGTGCTCGGCGAGACCGATGACGAGCTGCGGCCGATCTTCGAGGACGCCGCGGGCGACCGACTGTGGGTCCTCGACGAGGACGTCGCCGTCACCGAGGTGCGCGACGCGCTCGGCGGGCGCGTCGTCGACGTGCGCACCCCCTTCGACGAGCTCGATGACCTCTTCGTGCCGGTGCACGGCGACCATCAGGCGACCAACGCTGCGCTGGCCATCGCCGCCGTCGAGGCGCTGACCGGACGCGGTCTCGACGCCGAGCTGGCCCGCGAGGCCTTCGCTGAGGTGCGCCTCCCTGGGCGGTTCGAGATCGTCGGCCGCGGCCCGTTGCTGGTGCTCGACGGCGCGCACAACGCCGACGGCGCCGCGGCGCTGGCGGCGACGTTGGGCGGGGAGTTCGAGGTCGGTGGTCGCCGGTTGCTGGTGCTCGGCATGCTGGCCGGCCGCGACCCGCTGGCCTACCTCGAGGCGCTCGAGGTCGGCGCCTTCGATCTCGTCCTGTGCTGCACGGCGCCGTCCGAGCGTGCCGTGCCGGCCGCCGAGCTCGTGCAGGCGTGCGCCTCGCTCGGTGTCGACGCCGAGGCCGTCGGCGACGTCGCCGATGCGCTCGACCGGGCGCGTGCCACCTCGACGGAGGAGGACGTGGTGGTGGTGACGGGGTCGATCTACGTCGTGGGCGCCGCCCGCGACGCCCTCGGGCTGCGCCCGCCGGACCGGCCCTGAGCGACCGATCCGGCGTTGGCGGACACCGGGTGCCGCCGCCTAGCGTCTGTGCCCTTATGGATCGCACGCTCGTCATCTGCAAGCCCGACGCCGTGGAGCGCGGCCTCGTCGGGGAGATCATCAGCCGCTTCGAGCGGCGCAACCTGCGCATCGTCGCCATGGAGCTCCGCCACGTCGACGCCGACACGGCGGGTCAGCACTATGCCGAGCACGCCGATAAGCCCTTCTACGGCGAGCTGATCGAGTTCATCACCCGCTCACCGGCGGTCGTGGTCGCGGTCGAAGGCCCCGAGGACACCTGGAAGGTGGTGCGCACGATGATGGGCGCCACCAACCCCCGCGAGTCGGCGCCGGGCACCATCCGTGGCGACCTCGGCATCGAGTTCACCGAGAACCTCGTGCACGGCTCGGACTCGCTCGAGTCGGCCGAGCGCGAGCTCGGGATCTGGTTCCCCGGGCTCGCCGTCACCGCCTGACCCGCACCAGATCTGCACCTGATCGACGTCCGATCTGCGCCTCCCCTGGCGCCGCCCGGGCCGCCACATGTGGCGCTGCGGGTGCCACTACAGGGCCTGATCAGGCTTGTTGCAAAGTCCTCGTACACGACTATCGTGACCCGCCGACGGTCGTGCGAGGTGCTCCACCCGGCAACGACGCCCGCGACCGTTGCAGGGCCCCCACTCGCACCCGCCCCCGTTCGGGCCCGGAAGCTGTCTCCCATGCCGGTCGCCTCCAACGTCTTCTCCTCTGTCACCTCGATCATGGGCCGCGACATGGCGGTCGATCTGGGGACCGCCAACACGCTCGTGTACGTGCGCGGCGAGGGCATCGTCCTCGACGAGCCGTCCGTGGTCGCCGTCAACGTCAAGGACGGCCGGCCCGTCGCCGTGGGCGCCGAGGCCAAGCGCATGATCGGCCGCACGCCGAGCCACATCCAGGCCATCCGCCCGCTCAAGGACGGCGTCATCGCCGACTTCGACATGTGCGAGAAGATGCTGCGCTACTTCATCCAGAAGGTGCACCAGCGCAAGTGGGCCAAGCCGCGGATGGTCATCTGCGTGCCATCGGGCATCACGCCGGTCGAGCAGCGCGCCGTGCAGGACGCTGCCGAGAACGCCGGCGCCCGCAAGCCGGCCTACATCATCGAAGAGCCGATGGCGGCGGCGATCGGCGCCGGCCTTCCGGTGCAGGAGCCGACCGGCAACATGATCGTCGACATCGGTGGGGGCACCACCGAGGTGGCGGTCATCTCGCTCGGCGGCGTGGTGACCAGCCAGTCGATCCGCGTGGGCGGCGATGACCTCGACGAGGCCATCGTGCAGTTCATCAAGAAGGAGTACAGCCTGGCGCTGGGCGAGCGCACCGCCGAAGAGGTGAAGATCACCCTCGGCTCCGCCTGGCCGCTCGAGGAGGAGCTGTACGCCGAGATCCGTGGGCGCGACCTCGTCACCGGGTTGCCGAAGACCATCGTCACCAGCACCGAGGAGATCCGCGAGGCCCTCGAGGAGCCCGTCTCCGCCGTCGTCGACGCCGTGAAGACCACGCTCGACAAGACCCCGCCCGAGCTCGCCGCCGACATCATGGAGCAGGGCATCGTGCTCGCCGGGGGTGGCGCGCTGCTCAACGGGCTCGACGCGCGACTGCACAGCGAGACCGGCATGCCGATCGTCATCGCCGACAACCCGCTGTACTGCGTGGCCATCGGTTCGGGGCAGTCCCTCGAGGAGTTCGAGGCGCTCAAGGGCCTCCTGATCTCGTCGCAGCCGACCTGACGACCGCCGCGCCGGACCTTCTAAGCTCGCCGCTGTGGCTGCCCCTGGGCGACTGAACCGTCGTCGTTTCACGATCGTCCTGCTCGTCGTCACCTCGGTCTCGCTCCTCACCCTCGACTTCCGCGGGTTCGGTCCGCTGGAGTCGGCCCGCTCGGCGGTGCTCGGCGTCCTCGCCCCGGTGGGCGACTTCTTCGGCGGGATCGTCTCGCCCATCGGCAACGTCTTCAGCGGCATCACCGACTACGACGACCTCGAGGCGCGCAACCGCGAGTTGCAGCAGCGCATCGACGAGCTCGAAGGGCAGATGGCCTCGGGCCAGACCGCCCAGGCCGAGCTCGACCAACTCAAGGCGTCGCTGGGTCTCACTTTCGCCAACGACCTCGAGCGGGTCACGGCCCGGGTCACGTCGCTGTCGATCTCGAACTACGACGACACGATCGAGATCGACAAGGGGTCCGACGCCGGTATCCGCGAGGACATGGCGGTCGTGACCGGTGCGGGGCTCGTCGGCCAGGTGACCGAGGTGTCGGGCAACCGGTCTGTGGTGAAGCTCGTCAGTCAACGAGGGGAACGGTTCGGGGTGCGGTTCGCCGACCGGCCCTACATCGGCGTGGCCGAAGGGCGTGGCGACGGCCAGGTGATCGGCGCCGAGTTCCCGTTCGAGGGCGAGATCGCCACCGACGACGTGCTGTTCACGATGGGGGGCGTCTCGACGTATCCGCCCGACATCCCGGTGGGCAAGGTGACCGCCATCAACGAGGAGCCCGGATCGCTGCGCAAGACGCTCGACGTCGAGCTCTTCGCCGACCTCAACGACCTCGAGTTCGTGCAGGTCGTGCTGTGGACCCCCGAGCCCGGGTGACGGCGTGGACGTGATCGAGGACCGTCGGGTCCGCCTGGCGCTGGTGCTGCTGTCCACGCTGGCCCTGCAGAAGGGGTTGTCGTCGCACCTGTACGTGTTCGGCGTGGCGCCGAACGTGCTGCTGTTGATGACGATCGCGGCCGGGCTCAGCTCGACGCCCGACCGCGGCGCCATCGTCGGCTTCTTCGCCGGGCTGAGCTTCGACTTCATCACGCAGGGGCCACTCGGGTTGGGCTCGCTGTCGTACTGCCTGGTGGGCTTTGCCGCCGGCCGCCTGCAGGCCAGCTTCGTGCGTTCGAGCCAAGCCCTGCCTGTCGTGGCCGGGTTCGCCCTCACGGCGCTGGGGGAGGGGCTCTACGTGGTGTTCGGTCAGGTCGTGGGTCAGGTGCAGATGTGGACCGGCCACGCCTGGCGCGTGATCCTCGTCACAGGCACGGTCAACGCCGTGCTGGCGCCGCTGGCCGTGCGCATCTTCCGGTGGGCGTGGCACGACGAGCCCGCCTACCGATCGCTGCGCTACTGACCTAGCGTGGAGGTGCTCGCGGCCGGGGACGGTCGCGCCCCACCGCCCACCTGGAGCCCGCCCCCGACCGATGGACACCGACTCGCCACGGCTGCGCATGAGCATCCTCGGGATCGTCATCGTGTCGCTCTTCGGCACGCTGTTCGCCCGGCTCTGGTACCTGCAGGTGATGGCGTCGGAGCAGTTCCAGGAGGTGGCGGTCGCCAACACGGAGCGGCTCGTCTACGAGGAGGCGCCGCGGGGCCGGATCCTCGACCGTGAGGGGCGGGTCATCGTCGACAACCGCACCTCGCTGATCATCGCCGTGCGCCCGAACGAGCTCGACGACTCGGGCCGCCGCGACGAGGTGCTGCTGCGCGTCGCACAGGAGCTGACCGCCGGCGGTAGCCCGACGAAGGTCGCGGCCCTCGAGCGCCGCCTCGAGGACCCGCAGTACGACCCCCTCGAACCGATCCCGGTCGCCATCGACGTGCCGGAGGAGCTGCAGGTCGTCATCGCCGAGCACCCCGAGGACTTCCCGGGCGTGACGGTCAGCCGCGAGGCCGTCCGGGCCTATCCCTACGGGCCGGTCGCCGCCCACATCGTGGGCTACGTCGGACGCATCAACGAGACCGAGCTCGAGCAGAAGCAGGGCACGGTCGAGGCGCCGAAGCAGAACCCGAAGCCGTACCAACCCGACGCCAGCATCGGCAAGACCGGCGTCGAGCAGGTGATGGAGGACGAGCTGCGCGGCACGCCCGGCGTCAAGCGCGTCGAGGTCGACGCCAAGGGCAACGTCGTGCGCACGGCCCTGCGCTCCGACGGCACCCCGGACGAGACGCAACCGGTGCCCGGCAACGACATCGTGCTGGCCATGGACCTCGACGTGCAGCGCGACGCCGAGGAGGCGCTGCGCGAGCAGCTCGAGCTGGTGCGCGGCTACCCGACGGACTCGGGCTACGCCCAGGGGCGCGCCGGGTCGGTCGTGGCGCTCGACCCGCGCGACGGTGCCGTGCTGGCGCTCGCCAGCTACCCGACGTTCGATCCGTCCGAGTTCGTCAACGGCATCAGCACGGCCCGATACGAGGAGCTGACCGGCGGTGATCCCGCCGACAACGCCTTCATCAACCGCGCCATCGGCGGCCTGTACGCCCCGGGTTCGACGTTCAAGCTCGTCACCGCCACGGCGGCGCTGCGCACCGGCCTGCTCGACGAGCCGCCGGAGGGCCTCGGCCAGACCTACGGCGACAACGGCGTCTACGTCATCGCCAACTGCACCGGGAACTGCGAGCGCCAGAACGCCGGACGCAAGGCCAACGGCACCGTCGACCTGGCCACGTCGCTCCAGGTGTCGAGCGACGTGTACTACTACCGGATCGGTGACGAGTTCTACGCCCGGTCGGACCAGTTCGGCGACGCCATGCAGTCCACGGCTCGCGACTACGGCTTCGGCTCGCCGACCGGGATCGACCTGCCGGGCGAGCTCGGCGGCGTCGTGCCCGACGCCGAGTGGAAGCGCACGCTGTACGAGTCGCTCCCGCCGGAGCAGCAGGCCAACGGCGACCCGACGTGGTACCCGGGTGACAGCATCAACCTGTCGATCGGCCAGGGCGACATGCTCGCCACGCCGCTGCAGTTGGTCAACGCCTACGCCACGTTCGTGGCGCGCGGCGAGCAGCACCGTCCCTACGTCGTGTGGAAGGTCCTGGCCCCGGGTGTGGAGTCCTCGACGCCGGGCCTCGGCGACGCCCCGATCGACCCGACGACGGGCGGTACCACGCCGGGCACGACGCCGGACGGCACGACGCCCGACGGCACGACGACCGATGCCGCCGCCGGGTTCGATCCGACGGCCTCGTCGTCGACCACCTCGACGACGCTCGAGCTCGATCCGGTCACCGGCCTGCCGATCGAGCCCGAACCACCCGAGCCGCCTGGCCCGGAGGTCGACCTGGCGCAGGCCACCGTCCTGCGGGAGGTCACGCCCGAGGTCCGCTTCACCTTCGACCTGCCCGGCAAGGCCTTCAACCCCATCCACGACGGTCTGCTCGACGTGACACGTGCAGGCAACGTGCACGTCGGCACTGCCTACCCCGCCTTCGGCGACTTCGACACGGCCGCCTTCCCGATCATCTCCAAGACCGGCACCGCCCAGAAGAACGGCCGGGTGGACACGGCGTTGTTCGTGGCCTGCGGTCCCGATCCGCGCTCGACGATCTGCCTCGGCACCGTCATCGAGGAGTCGGGCTACGGCGGCACGGTCGCCGCGCCGGTGCTGCGGCGCATCCTCGAGCCCATCGCCGGGCAGGAGACGACCGCCGGCCAGCGACCCCAACTCGCCGAGGGCACCGACTGATGGCGTCCACCGCCCTCGGCCCGGCCAGCCGCCGCGACCTGAGCTCGCCCTGG
>CAZYKR010000145.1:0-11176 GCA_964648005.1 uncultured Iamiaceae bacterium | reverse complement strand
GCAGCCCCGGCCGAGTCGCCGCCATCGCCTGCACCGCCTCGATGATCTCGTCCGCGGCGATGAGATCGCCGTCGAAGGCGTAGGCGAGCACCTCGGCCAGAACGTGGATGTCGGTGTCGCCGTAGAGCGCGTCGACCCGACTGACCGTGGCCTGCGCCTCCCGGGCCACCGCTGCCGCCTCGGCCCCGCGGTCCGAGAAGGTCAGCGACAGCGAGCTCGACAGCTTCCCCAGCGCCGCCACCCGACCGTCGGCATGCGCGGCGTACTGCGGCGCGGCCGCCAGCGCCCGGTCCACCTCACCGTCGAGCACGTCGAACACCAACGATTGTGCCGTCAGTGCGTCCTGCCAGGGGCCCGGACCCAACGCCTGACCATCGAGTAGCACGTCACGACCCGACCGGCCGTCGGTGTCGAGGTCTTCGGCCCACCAACGTTCCTCTGCCATGCGCAGCACCATCGCCGCCCGCTCCCACGGGTCGTCGAGGCTCTCGATGGCCGAGGCGGCCAGGTCATGGGCGCCGCGATGGTCGCCGCTCTCGCCCCGGCACCAACAAGCGAGCACGTACGAATCGGCACGCGGCTCGACGTCGATCGCCGCCGCGGCCAGCTCACCGGCCAACACAGGATCGTGACGGTCCAGCGCCAGGCGCGCCGCCGCCAGCAGCCGGTCCGGCGACGGCTGCAGGCCGGCGTCGCGCTCCCACAGCGCAATGCGCAGCTCGTCGACCCCGGATGGGCCGACGTCCTCCACGGCCGCCGCCAGTTGGCGCGACAGGCGCAGACGGGCCAGCACCGGCAGGTTCCTGCCGAGGAGCTCGTTGTGCAGCGGATGTGACAGATCAACGGTCAGCGGCCCGTCGCTCCCGTCGGAGACGACGACCAGTCCTGCCCGCTCCAGCTGTTCGAGCACCGACGCCGGCACCACGTGCTCGACCAGCGGCAAGGGCAGGCCGCCCGCCACCGCCAGCAACTCGACGGCATCGCGCGCCGGTTCGTCCAGCCCGGCGTGGCGGGCAGTGATCAGATCTTCCAGCCTCGGGGTGCCGACGAGGTCGGCGGTGAACCGCCACAGCCCGTCGTCGCCGTGAACGAGCACGCCGGCGTCGACCGAGCCGTCGATCAGCTCGTGGAGGTACAACGGGTTGCCGGCCGACACCTCGGCCAGACGGTGGGCGGTTGGGCTCTCTGCCGGACCGCCCAGCAGCGCCACGATCACGGACGGCAACTCGACGGCGTCGAAGGGCGCCAGATCGACGCGGTGGACGGCAGCGTCCGAACACAGCGTCGCCAGCGGCTCGGTCAACCCACCGTCGCTGCGAACCGTCAACACGACCGACAGTCGATCGTCGTGGACGAGCTGTTGGGTGATTCCGAGACTCGCGTCATCCAACGCGTGGAGGTCCTCGACCAGCAGGACGGGTCGGTCCTTGCGGGACGGGGCGCTCGCCACCAACGCCTCGGCGACAGCGCCTGCGGCCAGGTGGGGCGGGGCGTCCCCCACCAGCTCACCGAAGGGCGCGAACGGGATGCCGCTCGTGGCCTGGCGCCCGGCGACGCGCCGCACCGGTGCACCGGCCCGGGCGAGCGTCTCGATCAGATGCGCTGCGAGCGCCGACTTGCCCACCCCCGCCGGACCGACGATCGCCACGGCACGCCTCGCCTCGAGCGCGCCGGCAGCGACCGCCGACTCCGCGGCGCGACCGACGAACGAGCGGGAGGTCGAAACCATGACGGCGGGAGCGTATCGACCGTCGCGCGCCTGACCCGACCGTCAGCGGTCGGCGCCATCGGCGGCGCTGACCGACGCCAGCCACGCCGCCACGGCGGGGCGCGAGCGCAGGCGCACGACACGCAGGTGCGGCGGGTCGGGCGCTGCCTCCTGCGCTGCAGCACGGCGGCGGTGCACCCGATGCCGCGTGAGCGACCACAGCACGACGTTCTCGGCGGGATCCACCTTGGTCAACGAACGCCACTCCTCCCGATTGCCGTTCCACAGCTCCTCACCCGTCCGCATCCGACGCAGCGTGCGGCGCGTGACCTGGACCATGACCACCGGCAAGCGCAGGTCGAGGTAGACGAGCGTGTCGGCGGCGGCCAGCACCAGGTCGCGCACCTCGGAGTAGTTCCCGTCGATCACCCCTCGCCGGCGCAGCGCGCCGTCACCTCGGCTCGGAAGGTGTCCCGGTCGATCGGCTGCCACCCCGGCAAGTGGTGGATGGCGTCGAGCTCGACGTGGGGCACGGCGAGGATGGCCGCCAACTGGTGTGCCAGGGTCGACTTCCCCGAGCCGGAGTTCCCCTGGATCGCCACCCGTCGCACCTCGGCATCCTCGCGCCGCCGGGCGCCGCACTACCTTCTGCGCCGATGCGACAACCACCGCTCGTCTCCATGCGTCTGCACGGCGCCGGTCACCACGGGCGCATCGTCGCCGCCGCAGTCGAAGCCGCCGCCACCGACCTGGGCCTGACCGGTCCCCAGGCGTCGCAGCTGGCGACAGCCGCCGGGGCCGTGGCCCGGGCCGTGCACCTGCGCGGCTACGCCGACTCGGCCGATGCCGCGCTGCACGTCACCGTGGCGCGCCATGGCCACCGCGTCGTCGTGCACGTCGACGACACCGGCCTGCCCTTCGACTGGCGCGATGCCGAGGCGCTCGACGGCGCCGTGCTCCAGCGGGCCGTCACCGAAGGCTGGGTCGACGAGATCCATCACCGTTGGCGCGGCCGCGACGGCAACCGGACGGTGCTCGCCCGGCACCTCGATCCGGGGCGCGACCTGCGCCACGACCCGCCGCCCGACGGGCAGGTCGACGGGTCCTCGGCCGCCGATCTCGACGACGTCGCCGAGACCCGCCTGGCGACGCCCGACGACGCTGAGGGCATCTGCCGGCTGACCTGGCGCACCTACGAGGCGACCTACCAGCACGACGAGTACTACCAACCCGATCGTCTCGCCGCCATGCTGGCCGACGGCACCCAGGTCTCGTTCGTGACGCCCACCACCGACGGCGAGATCATCGGGCACAGCGCCATCCTCATCACCGAACCCGACGCCGTCATCGTGGAGGCGGGGCGGGCGATGGTCGATCCGCGCTACCGCGGGCACCACCTCATGTCGCGGCCGAGCGAGCTGCGCAAGAGGTTCTTCGCCGAGCACGGCATCCTGGCGCTCGCCGGCGCCGCCGTCACCGCCCACACCCGCAGCCAGCGCGACGGTCCGGTGTGCTCGGTGCTGCTGGGCTTCCTGCCCCCGATCGAGTTCGCCGGCATCGACGGGACGGCGTCGACCGTGCGCGAGGCCGTCGTCGGAGGGTTCATCCCCATGGCGACGATCCCGCCGCTCGAGGTGGTCGTGCCCGAGCGCGACGCGGCGGCGCTGCGCGGCATCTACGACGCCGTCGGTCTCGACCGTATGTTCGTGCCCGCCGGCGACCTAGCACCGGACGCGTCCACGCAGCTCGACGTGTCCGTGCGCGCCGACCTCGGCCACGCCGTGGTCGTGGCGCAGCGCATCGGTACCGACCTTCCCGACGCGCTGGCGCTTCGTGTGCAGGCCGTGCGCGACGCCGGCATCGCCGTCGCCTACCTCGACCTGCCGATGGACGACCCGGCGGTGAGCTGGGCCGCCGACCGCGCCGCCGAGGCCGGCTGGATCTTCGCCGGCGTGCTGCCGCTCGAACACCACGGTGTCGACCTGGTCCGGTACCAGCATCTCGGCGACCTGCCGATCGACCCGGACGCCATCCATCTGCGCAGCGACCAGGCCCGAGCGCTGCTCACCTACGTGCTCGCCCAGCGAGGAGCCACGCCATGACGACCGACCACGGCACCGGACCGCTCGTGCGGCGCGGGCCACTCAACGGGGTGTTGGTGCTCGATCTCACCCACGCGCTGTCCGGGCCGTACTGCACGGTGCTGCTCGCCGAGATGGGGGCGCGGGTCATCAAGGTCGAGCAGCCGCCCGCCGGCGACGTCGGCCGCTACTACCCGCCAGAGATCGATGGCCAGACCGAATTCTTCAACGCCGTCAACCACGGCAAGGAGAGCCTGCTCGCCGACCTGGCAGACCCCGGCGACCAGCCGCTGGTGCGCGCCATCGCCGAGCGCGCCGACGTGCTCGTCGAGAACTTTCGTCCCGGCACCCTCGACACCTGGGGCTTCGGCTGGGACGAGCTGCACGCCCGCAACCCCAAGCTGGTGTACGCCTCGATCTCCGGCTACGGCCAGACGGGGCCCGAGGCGTGGGAGGGTGCCTACGACGTCGTCATCCAGGCAGAGTCCGGTCTCATGAGCGTCACCGGGTTCCCCGACGGTCCGCCCGTGCTCACCGGCACCTCGATCGCCGACTACCTCGCCGGGCTCAACGCCTTCGGTGCCATCAGCGCCGCGCTCGTGCAGAGCCGCGCCACCGGCGAGGGCAGCCGGGTCGACATCGCCATGTTCGACGCCCTGCTCGGCATCTTGGGCGCGCACGTCTTCGGTTACCTGGCCGCCGGCATCGAGCCCCAGCGCGCCGGCAACCTGAACCCGCTCGCCACCCCGTTCGAGATCTACGAGGTCGACGACGGTGCCGTCGCCATCTGCGCGCCCACCGATTCGGGGTTCGCGGCCTTCGTCGAGTTGCTCGGTCGGCCGGAGCTGGCGAGCGACGAGCGCTTCTCCGGCATCGCGGCGCGCCTGACCAACCGCGACGCCCTGCGGGCCGAGCTCGAGGCGGCGCTCGCCGGCCGCACCCGCGACGCCGTGGTCGAGCTGCTCCAGCGCGGTGGCGTCCCGGCCGGCAGCGTCCGCTCGATCCCCGAGGCCCTCGAGTCGGCGCAGGCCAACGCCCGCCGGATGGTGCTCGACGTCGAGGGCACCCGCCTGCGCATCCCCGGCCATCCGCTGCATCTCAGCAGCGTCGACGACGACCCGACCCGCACACGCGCCGCGGGCCTCGGTGCGCACACCGAGGCCCTGCGAGCGGAATTCGGATTCGGTTGAGGCCGACCCGGCGGGTCAGCCCAGGATCTTGGCCTTCTGGGCCGCGAACTCCTCGTCGGTGAGGATGCCCTGGTCCCGCAGCTCGGCCAGCTCCTTGAGCTGGGCGACCATGTCGGGCTGGGCTGCCGCCGGCGGCGGGGGCGGCGGAGCCTGCTGCGCTGCAGCCTGCTCCATGCCGGAGTAGTACCCCTCGGCGCGGTTGGCCGCGATCTCCTGGTCGCGCGTGGCGAACTTCTCGGCCTGCCGCCGCTGCACCCGTCCGCTCACGGCGGTGGCGGTGCCGGCGATGACGGCGGTGCGGGCGACCCCTCGGATCAATCCAGGCATGGTGGCTCCTTCCTCAGCTCTCGAGCTCGTCGAGGACCTCGGCCAACACGTCGGCCGGGATCCGGGCGCTGGCGATGACCTGCGCGTCGGCCTTGCGGGCGGCGGCGACGAACGGCCGCGCCCACGTGTTCTCGTACACGAGCAGCGCCGCCGCGGTGCCCGGCAGCATGGCATTGCCCGCCTCGGCGATGTCGCTGTCGCCGATCAGCCCGGAGCCGGCGCCCTCGAAGGCGGCGAAGCTGCCGAGGCCGTCCTCGGTGGCGTCGGTCAGGGCGATGCCCCGGACCGTGCCGTCGTCATCCTTGACGATGACGAGCAGGTCGTAGATCTGCACGATGCCGCCTTCGACCAGGTCGAGCAGCGCGTCGGCAGCCTCGCCGGTCATCTTGTCCGGATCGAACTCCAGCAGCAGGAAATCGATGGGGCCATGGACGTCGGCCTCGTCGGTGATGGACATCGGCGCTCCTCGCGGCGATCGGGATTTTGTACGGGCGCTGACAATACGACCGGCCCCTCAGTTCGGCAAGGCCCTCCGGGACGCGGGATCCGGCGGCGATGGGTAGGGCGTGGCGCCCGTCCGGCGGTGCTGGCGGACGAGGTCGGCGCGTGCCGCCTCGAGACCCGCCTCGTCGAGCTCGGCGCCGGAGCACAGGTACGGCTCGAACAGGCGCCAGCCGAGCGCCGAGGCCAGGATCTGCGCCGCCCGCAGGCGCGCCGCGGTGACATCGAGGCCGTAGTGGTCGACGATCTGGTCCGCCAGCACCCCGACCGGGTTCGCCGCCGCGCCGCGTGCCTCGAGGTGCGGATTGCCGGTCACCGCCAGGTAGCTGAGCACCACCGTGAACTGCAGCGCCGTCGCGTCCCGTCCGAAGCCGTGCGACTCGAGCGGCTGCGCTTGGAGATCTGCGACCACCTTGGCGGCGAGGTCGTCGAAGACGGCCACGATCAACTCCTGGCGCGTGCCGACGTAGCGGGCGATCAGCGCCAGCTGCACGTCGGCGGCAGCGGCGATGTCCCGCAACGAGGTGGCCTGCACGCCCTGGTGGCCGAAGAGCTCAGCGGCGGCGTCGAGCACGGCGCGGCGCACGGCGTCGGGGCCGACCGGGGCGCCCGCCGGCCGACGAGGTCCGGGGTGGCTCACGGCGGCCCCTCGCCGTCGATCGCCCGCAGCGCCGCCTCGATCGACGGGTAGAAGTGGTCCCGGTCGAGCGTCTCGAACAGGCCGTAGCGCAGCACCAGGTCCTGCAGGCGGTGACGCATCTCCACGAACGCCAGGTGGATGCCTTCGTCGTTCAGCTCGCGGTCGAGTTGCTCGAGCAGGCCCGCCGCCGTCACGTCGATGTCGGTGATCGCCTCGCACTGCAGCACGATCCAGCGAGGTGACCGCGTCCGCGCCAACGACCGGATCTGGTCGCGGAAGGCACCGGCGTTGGCGAAGAACAGCGCCGCCTCCCACCGGTACACGACGATGCCGTCGCGCTCGACGGCGCCGTCGTTCGTGGTGACGTCGTGCCAGCCGCCGAGGTCGTCGACATGGCCCAGCACGGCGCCGTGCGGCCACCAGCTGCGGCGGAAGAACAGCAGCACCGCCAGCAGGATCGCCAGCACGATGCCCTGCAGCACGCCGAGCAGGATCACCCCGATCGCCGCCACCATCGACAGCACGAAGGCGCTGCGTCGGACCTTCAGGTACTGGCGGAGCGACGCCAGGTCCAGCAACGACAGGGCGGCGGCGATCACGACCGCCGCCAGCGCCGCCTGCGGCAGCGGGGCCAGCAGGCCGTTGAGGAACAGCAGCATCGCCAGCACGACGGCGGCGCCGATCAACCCGGTCAGCTGCGACTTGGCCCCCGACTGCTCGGCGACGGCCGTGCGCGAGCTGCTCGTCGAGATGGCGAAGCCGCCGAAGCACCCGGCGAAGATGTTCGAGGCGCCGATGCCGACCATCTCCTGGTTCGGCTTGACCTCGTCGCCCCGGCGCGCCGCGAAGGCCGACGAGGTGGCGATGGTGTCGGTGATCGACACCAACGTGATGCCGATCGACGCCACGAACAGCGGGATGACGTCGGACACCTGCGTGAACGGCACCGAGGGCGCCGGCACGCCGGCGGGCAGGATGCCAACCGTCTTCACTCCGTCGTCGGCGAGGCCCAGGACGGCGGAGACAACCGTGGCACCCACGACCGCCACCAGCACGGCGGGGACCTTGGTCGTCACCCGGGGCAGCACGACAAGGATCGCCAGGGCCACGATGCCGATGGCGGCCGCCTCGGTCACCCGCTCGTCGAAGTGCTCGACGAACTGCGTGAGGTCGTCCCAGAAGGTGTCGGCGTCGACCGAGAAGCCGAACAGCTTCGGCAGCTGCCCGACGATGATGGTGATGGCCAGGCCGTTCATGTAGCCGACCTGCACCTCGCTCGAGAGCAGGTCGGCGATGAAGCCCAGCTTGCCGAGGCCCATGCCGATCTCGACCAGACCGACGATGACCGCCAGCATCCCGGCGAGGACGATCGCCGAGGTGGGATCGTCGACGACGAGCAGTGGTGTGATGGCGGCGAAGATCAGTGGTGACACCGACGAGTCCGGGCCGAGGACCAGCACCCGCGACGGCCCGAACAGGGCGTAGCCGACGAGGCACGCGACCGTCGTGTACAGGCCGGTCACCGATGGCAGACCGGCGAGCTCGGCATACGCCATGCCCTGCGGGATCAGGATGGCCGCGAGGACCAGGCCGGCCACGAGGTCGCTGCGCAGCCAGGCCTTCTCATAGGTCCGGGCGGCGGCGACGCCCGGGACGACGTCAGCGAGCTTCATCGGGCGCGGTAGGTGACGGGCATGTGCCGGATGCCGGTGTGCTTGTTCGAACGCACCCACTCGACCTCGCCGGCGAGCGCCAGGTCGTCGAGACGGTCGAGCAGCTCGTCGAGCACGACGGCGATCTCGATCCGGGCCAGGCGGGCGCCGAGGCAGAAGTGGGTGCCGTGGCCGAAGGCCAGGTGCGGGTTCGGGTCGCGCCCGATGTCGAACCGGAACGGCTCGTCGAACACGGCCTCGTCCCGATTCGCGGACGCCCACCACAGCGTCACCTTCTCGCCGGCGGCGATGCGCTGCTCGCCGACGATCACGTCGCGTGTAGCGGTGCGGCGGTTGTACGGGTCCGGGGTGGTCCAACGCAGGATCTCCTCGACGGCGCCGTCGAGGAGCGACCGGTCGGCCCGCAGTGCCGCCAGCTGGTCGGGGTGCTGCAGCAACGCCAGCACGCCGCCGGCGATGGCGTTGCGGGTCGTCTCGGATCCGGCACCGACGAGGAGCGAGAAGAACAGCTGCTGCTCGAGCTCGCCGAGCGGGTCGCCGTCGATCGTGCCGGTCGCCAGGATCGACACGATGTCGTCGCCGGGGTCGGCGCGCTTGGCGGCGAGCAGGCGGGTGCCGTAGTCGAACAGCGCCGCCTGCGCCTCGACCATCTTCGGGCTCGCCTCGCCGAGCTCGCGGTCGTCGTAGTCCAAGAAGGCGTTGGCCCAGGCGAAGAGCTGGTGGCGGTCCTCCTGCGGGATGCCCATCAGCCAGGCGATGGCCTGCAACGGCAGCTCCGCCGCCACGTCGACCAGCAGGTCACACGCACCGGCCGGGGCGACGGCGTCGAGGATGGCGCTGGTGCGCGCCCGCAGGTCGTCGGTGAGCTCGCGCATCCGTCGTGGCGCCACCGACGGCATGACCAGCTTGCGGATGGCGTGGTGGCGCGGATCGTCCATCATGTTGAACAGCACCCCGGCCACGAGCTCGTTGGGCATGTCCTCGATGAGCGAGCCCCCGCCGGTGCGCCCCGGGCCGGTGGCCGACGAGAAGGTGGCGGCGTCGCCGGCGGCGGCGTGGATGTCGGCGTGGCGCGCCAGCACCCAGAACCCCTCACCGTCGGGGGTCGTCGGTGTCGGCGGATGCCACCACACCGGCGCGTGGCGGCGCAGGCGGACGAACACGTCGTGCGGGAACCCGTGGGCGAAGCGGTCGAGATCCGTGAGGTCGATGTCGGTGAGGTCGATGTCGTCGAGCTCCGCGGGCACGGCGTCGAGCATTGCGCCACACTACGCAGCCGTGGCTGACCGCAACGAGAAGTACCGCGCCAAGTGGGCCGCAACCGTGCAGCCCCTGGTCACCGAGCCGATCATCGCCGTGGCGCAGCTGCAACCGCGCGGGTCGGTCGGCGCCGCGTCCATGGCGGCCGTGTCGATGCTCGCCAGCGCAGCCATGCAATCGGCCGCCAACAAGGAGGCCATGCACCTGCCCCGCGTCGGCGTCTACGCGCTGACGCCGACGGTGTTGCACGTGTTCGACGTGAAGCCGAAGGGTTTCGGAATCAAGGTCAAGGCCCACGTCGCGACCTTCCCGCGCAGCGTCTTCGCGGCGCGCGTCGCGCAAGGATCCGTCCTCGATCAGCTCGACCTGGTCTTCTCCGACGGCACCACGATCGCCCTCGAGTCGATCTCCGCCGGCTTCGGCGAGTTCAACCGACCCTTCTTCGAACGCCTCGTTTCGGGCACCTGAGCCGGCCGTGCGCTAGGGCTGCGGATACCGACGCACGCAGTCCGTCGCGGCGTCGCCGGCCCAGCCGGCGCTCTCGACGGTGCCATCGGGGTTCTCGGCGACGGCGCGCGCCACGTCGTTCGCGGCGCGCATCGGTCGACGCGGCTCGCCGAATCGCTGCGCCGCGACCCACACGGCGACTCCCCGACTGGCGCCAGCCGCGTCGTGCACCTCCGCGGCCACCACCACCTGGTCGCCATCGAGCACCGCGAGCAGCACGCCGGGACGGAACTCGCGGAACGTGAAGCCGACCATGCCCGGCACATCGACGGGCAACGACCCGCCGAGCGGGAAGCATCGGTAGAGCCGTACACCTCCACGCCCCAGTTTCCCTGCACGCAGGCCAGGCGCGGCCACGAGCGTCACGCCGGCGAGCAGAAGCACGGCGGCGAGCGTGGCGACAGCCCACGCCCGGACTCGACGAACCCACCGCCGCTCAGGAGTCCGGTCGATGCCCATGTGCTCAGGTTCGCGCGGTCGGCCTCGCCATACGTCGGCCATCGGCAGGCCGTGGGAGGCTCTGCGGGTCCGAGCCAGGGGGAGGTACGGGCGATCGCAGCATCCGGGTCCGGGGGGACCGAACAGAAGCCGCGGCGGCGGCGTGTGTCGGTGCGTCGATTGCTGGCGCACATCCTCGGGCGCGCCCCGGCGCGGACGCTGCTGTGGCAGGTCGTCCAGGAGCAGCGATGGTGGCTGTGGGCGGCCGTGTCGATCAGCGGCGTCGGCTTCGTCGCCCAGATCGCCCTGGGCCAGGCCGCCGTCGCCGTCATCGACCAGGGCGTCGACGCCCAGTCCGAACCGCTCGGTCCGCTCGTCGTGCGCATGGCGGTGCTCGGCGTCGCCCACGTGACGCTGACCATCGGCGCCGTGCTGATGATGACGCGGGTCCGGTGGATGATCGACTACCGGGTGCGCACCACGCTGCACCGCTCGCTGGTGTCGGGCAGCCTCGACGAGCGCGACGAGGCCACCGGTCAGGTCGTCACCCGCGCCGTCACCGATCTCGGCCAGCTCAACAACGTCGTGTACCTGGTGCCGATCTTCACGGCCAGCGCCACGACGTCGCGCTTCAGCGCCTCGGCCAGGGCGCGCTCGCGCTCGGCGAGCGGCGGCAGCGCGGACGCCGCGCTCGCGGGCGCGCTCGAGACCGACGCCGTGGCGGCAGGTCCAGCGCCGGTGCGCAGCGGGCCGGGCGCGCCGCACGCCGCGGCAAGGCACAGCCCAAGCGCGAGCGAGGTGCGACGCATCGGGGCCAAAGCTGCTCGACCGAGGGCCAGCGTGCAAGCAGG
>CAZYKR010000144.1:0-11282 GCA_964648005.1 uncultured Iamiaceae bacterium | reverse complement strand
GTGAGGCCCAGGTTCTGCCAGATCGAGCTGAGCGCCACGCCGCGCAGGGCCGAGTCGGGGTCGGCGAGCGAGATGAACGAGACGTCGCCGAAGTAGCCGAGCTGCGGGTTGAGCAACGTGAAGAACAGCACCGACGCCACCGCCACGCTCGTCGCCACGGTCGAGGCGAAGATCGTGCGGAACACGGCGATGCCGCGCAGGTGCCGGTCGGCGGCGACCGCCAGCAGGATGCCGAGCGCCAGGCCGAGCGGCACGGTGTAGACGACGTAGGCGGCGCTGACCTGCACGCTGCCCAGGAATTCGGAGGAACCGAGCACCTCCGTGACCTGGTCGAGCCCGACGAAGCGCTCGCGCGACGAGAACGCGCGCTGCTCGTGCGTCGCCAGGTGCACCAGGCGGTACAGCGGGTAGAAGAAGAACGCGGCGAAGACGATGAGCGACGGTGCCAGGAACAGCGCCGCCAGGCCCGTCTCGCGCCAGCGTCGCCGCGTCACGTGATGCGCGCTCCCGTGTCGTCGTCGAAGCCGTGCAGGTGCTCCGGCACGACCAGCAACGCCACCGCCCCGCCGGGCGCCCGGACCGGCGCGTCCACGGGCTCGCGCACGATCACGGGCTGGCCGGCGACCTCGACGTGGACGTGGCGCTCGTGCCCCAGCCACTCGGTGGCGCCGACCACGCCCTCGGCCAGCGCGCCGGGCGCGCCGGCGGGCCCCAGCTCGACGTGCTCGGGCCGCACCCCGGTCCAGCCCGGGCGCCCGTCGAGGCGCAGCACGTTCATCGGTGGGCTCCCGAGGAACTGGGCGACGAAGCGGTTCGCCGGGCGGTCGTAGACCTCCTGCGGTGTGCCGACCTGCTGCAGGCGTCCGGCGTCGAGCAGCGCGACCCGGTCGGCCATCGTCATGGCCTCGACCTGATCGTGCGTGACGTAGACGATCGTCGTGCCGAGGCGCTCGTGCAGGCGGACCAGCTCGGCGCGGGTGGCCACACGCAGCTTGGCGTCGAGGTTCGACAGCGGCTCGTCCATCAAGAAGGCCTCGGGTCGCCCGACGATGGCGCGCGCCAGCGCCACCCGCTGGCGTTGGCCACCCGACAGCGCCGCCGGTTTGCGGTCGAGCAGGTCCTCGAGCCCGAGACCGGCTGCGGCCTCGGCGATGCGCTCGGCGCGTTCGGCCTTGGTGAGCTTGCGCAGGGTCCCGTCCGGCGCCGCCACCTTGCGGGCCAGCATGGGCGACTCGATGTTCCGGGCGACCGTCATGTGGGGGTACAGCGCGTAGCTCTGGAAGACCATCGAGATGTTGCGCTCGGCGGGCTCGAGGTCGTCGACCACCCGGTCGCCGATGCGGATGCTGCCGGCGCTCGGCGCGTCGAGGCCGGCGATCATGCGCAACGCTGCCGTCTTGCCGCAGCCCGACGGGCCGAGCAAGACCAGGAACTCGCCGTCGCGCACCTCGAGCGACAGGTCGTCCACCGCCACCGCGTCGCCGAAGCGCTTGGTGATCCCGTCGAAGACGATGCTGCTCATGGTTCAGCGCAACGTCGGGAGGCGCAGGTTGGGGTCGGCACCCACGTCGAGCGCCGACGGCCCGTCCTGTTCGAGGCGCCACCAGGCGGCGGCGGCGACCATGGCGGCGTTGTCGGTGCACATCGTCCGGCTCGGCAGGAACGCCCGCAACCCGTCGGCGACGCAGACGTCGAGGGCGCGCTCGCGCAGGCGGCTGTTGGCGGCGACACCCCCGGCCAAGCAGAGGCCCTTGGCGCCGTACGCCTGCGCCGCTCGCCGCGCCTTGGTGACCAGGGCGTCGACGACCGCCTCCTGGAACGACGCCGCCACGTCCGCCGTCGCCACGTCGGGGTGGTTGCGCACGTGGTTGACCACCGCGGTCTTGAGACCGCTGAACGAGGTGTCGTAGCCGTCGTCCATGATCGCCCGCGGGAAGGCGATCGCCTCCGGGTCGCCCTCCATGGCGATGGCGTCGATGGCCGGGCCCCCCGGATAGCCGAGGCCGAGATAGCGCGCCACCTTGTCGAACGCCTCGCCGGCGGCGTCGTCGATGGTGGAGCCGAGCAGCCGGTACCGCCCGTGGCCTTCCATCAGGACCAGCATCGTGTGGCCGCCCGACACGAGCAGCACGACCAATGGCAGCTCGAGGTCCGGCTCTTCGAGGAAGGCGGCGTACAGGTGTGCCTCCAGGTGGTTCACGGCCACGAACGGCACGTCCCACACCAGCGCCAGCGCCTTGGCCGCCGACACGCCGACCAGCAGCGCCCCGATCAGGCCCGGACCGACGGTGGCGCCCACGGCGTCGACGTGCTCGTCGTCGAGACCAGCCTCGATCAGCGCTCGCGCCACCACCGGCGTCAACAGCTCGACGTGGGCCCGGCTGGCCACCTCGGGGACGACCCCGCCGTACTGGGCGTGCAGGTCGACCTGGCTCGACACCACCGACGACAGCACGTCGTGGGCGTCGACCACGACGGCGGCCGCCGTCTCGTCGCACGACGTCTCGATGCCCAGGATCCGCGTCACCCGATCAGCTCCTCGGTGTGCAAGGTCGGTTCGAGCCCGGCGGCGATGGCGGCGAACCGACGGCCGGCGGCGTCGCCGGCAAGGTCGCTCATCCACAGCACGAGCGCGTCCTCGCCGAGCTCGGCGTAGTACCCGGCGCGCACGCCCTCGACCTCGAAGCCGAAGCGCTCGTAGAGGGCGACGGCCGCGTCGTTCGACGCCGCCACCTCGAGGGTCATCGCCTCGGCCCCTCGCCGCCGCGCCTCGGTGGCCAGCACCAGCAGCAACCGGGTGCCGATGCGGGCGCGCCGGGCGTCGGGATGCACGGCGATCGTGGTGACGTGCGCGTCCGGGCCCGTGCACAGCAGCCCGGCGAAGCCGACGACGGCGCGCGTCGTGGATCGAGCGGCGTCGTCGAGGGCGACGACGTAGCACCGGTTGGTCCCGGCCAGCTCGTTGAGGAACAGCCCCGTCGACCAGCGAGCGTGCACGGAGTGTCGCTCGATGCGCAGCACGCCCCGCAGGTGGCGCCGCCGCATCGGCGCGATGGTGACCGGGCGCGTCGGCGTCGTGGGCGCGCTCATCGCCCGTGCCTCGTCGACCAGTTGATCTCGGCGTCGGGCTTGCGCAGGTACAGCGGCTGCAGGTCCCACGGCTTGACGAACTGCTCGCGCAGCGCCTGGGCATGCGCCAGCATCACCAGGCTGGTCGCCGACGGCGCCGCCAGCTCGCCGCCGACGAGCTCGACCTTGGTCAGTCCCTCGAACACCTCGCGGTAGCGCAGGGCACCGTCGCCGACGAGCAGGCACTCCTCACCGGTGGCGATGAGCTCGGACGCCAGGTCCTCGGGCGTGCCGATCGTGTGGTCGGACAACCGCTGCAGCCCACCCGGCACCTGGCGGTACGTGGCCGAGAAGAGCTCGCCCCGACGGGCGTCGATGGCCGCCACGATCAGCCGGTTGCTGAAGCGCGCCGGGAAGGCCAGCAGGTCCAGGCTGGGCACGCCGATCATGGGGACCCGCAAGGCATGCGCCATGGCCTTGGCGGTGGCGATGCCGACCCGGAGTCCCGTGAAGAGCCCCGGTCCGAGGTCGACGGCGACGACCGAGATCTCGCGCAGCTCGACGCGGGCTTGCTGGCAGGCGAACTCGATCGCCGGCGCCAGGGACTCGGCGTGACGACGCGGCTTGGACGACTGCACGGCCGCCAGGACACCCTCGTGCCCGCCGACCGCCACCGACACCTGCGTCGTCGCCGTGTCGATGCCCAGGATCAGCACGACGGCTCCCCCGCTGCGTCGCCGCCGCCCGTGGTACCGGTCTCGGCCCACGGCGCCAGCGCGGCGCGCAGGGCGCGCAGGCGGGCTGCCCACAGGTCGCCGACCGGGATCACGTCGAGGGTGCGATCGTCGTCGCCGATGCCGAGCAGGAACCGGATCTCGAGGTAGCTGGCGGGCAGCGCCGGCAGGATGGCGTCGCCCCACTCGATCAGCGTGACGCCGCCCTCGTCGAGCAGCTCGTGGATCCCCGTGTCGAGCACCTCGTCGAGCTGCTCGAGCCGGTACACGTCGAGGTGGTTCAGCTCGAGCCTCCCCCGGTAGTGGTTGGCGATGGTGAACGTCGGGCTGGTGATGCGGTCCTCGACCCCGAGGGCAGCGCCGAACCCCTGGGTGAAGGCCGTCTTGCCAGCCCCGAGGTCGCCCGCGAGCAGCAGGAGGTCGCCGGGACGGGCCAGCTCGGCGAGGGCGGCTGCGACCGCGCGCGTCTCCGCCACGGCGCCGGTGTGCAGCCGCAGCACAGGACCCATCTCAGCCCGCTCCTTCGGCGAGCACCTGCTTGGCCCGCACGAAGTCGGCGCGCATCTGCGCCAGCGGGGCGCCCCCACCACGCAGGGCCGCCGCCGGGTGCAGGGTCGGGATGAGCACGGCGTCGCCGTAGGGATAGCTGCGGCCGCGCAGCTTGGTGATGCCTTCGTTGGTCTCGAGCAGCCACTGCGCCGCGAACCGGCCGAGGGAGATGAGCACCCGCGGCCGGATCAGCTCCAGCTGCTCGGCCAGCCACGGACGGCAGGCGGCGATCTCGTCGGGACGGGGGTCACGATTGCCGGGCGGCCGGCACTTCACCACGTTGGCGATGTAGCACTGGCTCCGGTCCATGCCGAGCTCTTCGGCGAGGAGACGATCGAGCAGCTTCCCGGAACGCCCGACGAACGGCAGGCCCCGGCGGTCCTCTTCGGCCCCGGGACCCTCGCCGATGAACAACAGGTCGGCCGCAGGGTCGCCGGAGCCGAAGACCACCTGGGTCCGGCCCTGCTCGGCGAGGTTGCATCGGGTGCAGGTGCTCGCCTCAGCGGCGACCACCTCGAGGGTGCGCGGCACCCCGCCAGGCTAGCGGCCGGGCTCAGCCGGCCTGAGCGGCGATCTGACGCTTCACGTCGTCCATGTCGACCTCGCGGACCTTGGCGATCAGGTCGTCGAGCATGGCGGCGGGAAGGGCGCCCGGCTGCGCGTAGAGGATGACCTCGTCGCGAAACACCATCAGCGTCGGGATCGACCGGATGTCGAAGGCGGCGGCCAGCTGCTGCTGCGCCTCGGTGTCGACCTTGGCGAAGACGATGTCGGGGTTGGCTGCGGCTGCGGCCTCGAAGGTGGGGGCGAAGGCCCGGCACGGGCCACACCACGAAGCCCAGAAGTCGACGAGCACGATCTCATTGTCGGTGATCGTCTGCTCGAAGCTCTCCGTGGTGAGTTCGACGGTGGCGGCGGACATGGTGCAACTCCTTCGGATCGGTGCCGTTCGGCGGCACGCACCGGGTCCAACGAGCCTGAGGGTCCCGCTATTCCCAGTACCCCCTAGGGTACCGGAACGGGTTGCGGCGGGTCCGGAGGCCCGCCGGCAGCGAGGGCCTCGATGGCGGCGTCGTAGCGCGGTGCCACCACCGACCAGTCGTGGGCCGCCATGGCCTGGCGCAGACCGGCGACACGCCGCCGTGCCCCGTCGAGGTCCTCGAGCACGGTCCGGAGGCGGTCGTGGAGCCCGGACCGGTACAGCACGGCGTCGGCCAGGTGGGCCGGGATCAGCTCGGGATAGCTGAGGCGCGCCGGGAGCAGGGGCACGGCGCCGGCGGCCATGGCCTCCACGACGGCGATCCCGAAGAATTCGTGGCGGGCGACCGACACCACGACGTCGGCCGCCAGCAGCAGCTCGACGTAGCCGGCGCGATCGAGGTGCCCGACGTGCACGACCCGCCGGCCCAGCCGCTCGATGGCCTCGGTGATCTCGCGGGGATCGGTCCGCCGGTTCTCGCCCGCCAGCGCCACCTCGAACGCCACACCGGCGTCGGCCAGGCGGAGCAGGATGCCGAGCATCCGTCCCGGATCCTTGTCGTGGTCCCATCGCTGGTTCCACACCACCAGCGGCGCGGCACCCCCGTCGGCCTCGCTGCGTCGCGGCGCGGCGATGAGGGCGGCCGTGTCGACGCCGACGGCGAGCACCCCGGTGCGCGCCAGCACCCCCGCCACCAGGTGGTCGTGCGCCAGGTCCGGGACGCGGTGCAGCCGATCGTCCAATGCGGTGGCGATGACGGCACGGTGGTGCGCCGAGTTGCACCACACGGCGTCGGCGGCCGCCATCGAGGTCCACGTCGTGAACGCCTGGTCGTCGGTGGGCGCGTTGGCCGCCTGTGCCGGGAAGGCGAGCTGGTTCTCGTGCAGGTACAGCGCCAGCGGGACACCGGCGAGCGATCGCCGGGTCAGGCCGGCAACGCGCGCGAGGTCGAGCATGCCAGAGGCGAGGACCACATCGGGCCTGCCGCGCGCTTCCACCGACGCCTCGACCAGCTCGGCCATGGTCACGGCGCCGCCGCGCAGCCGCCACCGCCAGGCGACGGCCGGGTGGGTGCACAGCTCGATGTCGTGACCGCTCGCCGCCACCAGACCGTCGGCCCACGCCCGATGGCTCCCCCCGTACCACGGCTCGAGCAGCAGGACCCGACGGCGGGTCACGGCCCGGCGGTGCCGACCGGCCTGGCGCCAGGTGCCGGGCGGCGGTACAGCCGAGGGACCCGCGGCCCGATCCCGCACACGATCTCGTACCCGATCGTGCCCAGCGGCACCGCCCAGTCGTCGGCGAGCACGGTCTCGCTCCCCTGCCGTCCGATCAGCACCACCTCATCGCCCTCGGCGACCTCATCGTCCCCGCAGTCCACCATGAGCTGGTCCATGGTCACGACGCCGACGATCGGTCGTCGCCGACCGCCGATGAGCACGACGCCGCCCACCGACGCCAGCCGACGGGGCACCCCGTCGGCGTACCCGATGGGGACCGTGGCGACGGTCGTGTCCGCCACCACGTGGTGGCGTTGCCCGTACGAGATGCGCTCACCGGCGCGCACGCGCTTGACCATCGCCACCTCGGCGCGCAGCGTCATCGCCGGACGCAGGTCGATCCGTCCCGCCAGCGCCGGCGAGGGCGGCAGGCCGTACACGGCGATGCCGCACCGCACCAGGTCGAAGTGCCCGCGCCGGTGGTCGATGGCGACGGCGGAGTTCCCGGTGTGACGCAGCGGTGGCAGCAGACCGGCGGCGTCGAGATCGGCGCATACCGCGTCGAACCGGTCGAGCTGCACATCGGTGAACGGGTTGCCCGGCTCGTCGGCGACGGCGCAGTGCGTCCATACCCCGGCCAGCGCCAGACCCGGCTGCGCATCGACGGCGCGCGCCAGACCCACGATCTCGCCCGGCGCCGCGCCGACCCGGTTCATGCCGGTGTTGACCTTGAGGTGGACGTCGACCGTGCGGCCCGTCGCCGCCGCGGCGTCAGCGGCCGCCTCGATCGTGGCGCGGCGGTAGACCGTCAGGGTCAGCCCGTGGTGCACCGCCACGTCGACATCGTTCGGGCGCGGCTCGGACAGCAGCAGGATCGGCGCCTCGATGCCCGCCTTGCGCAGCACCGCGCCCTCCTCGACGAGGGCCACGGCGAGCCAGGTCGCGCCTGCGGCGAGCGCCGTCTCGGCGACGGCGATGGCGCCGTGCCCGTAGCCGTCAGCCTTGACCACCGCACACAACGCCGCCGGCGCCACGGCGTCGGCGAGGACGGCGACGTTGTGGGCGATGGCGCCGAGATCGACCTCGGCCACGGCGGCGCGCATGGCTCCGGGCCTACGCCAGCAGGGCGCGCAGGATGTCCTTGCGGGTGACGATGCCCTGCAGGTTCCACTCGTCGTCGACCACGGGGAGGCGCGAGACGTCCTCGTCGTGCATCAACGTCGCCGCGTCCTGCACGGTGCCGTCGACCGGCATCGTCACCACCTCGGTGTGCATCACGTCGCCCACCACGCCGCCGAGGATCTTCTCGATGTCGGCGTTGAGGTGCTTCTCGCGCAGCGACGGGATCTCGATGTTGACCCCGAGGAAGTTCACGATCGTCGGGAAGTGGATCCGCACGCCCTGCACGATCAGATCGGTCGCCGTGAGCATCCCGGCGATGCGGCCCGACGGCTCGACGACCGGAGCGCCGTTGAAGCCACGGTCGATCAGGGTGCGCATCGCCGTCGCCACGTCATCGCCCGGGGCGAAGGTCAACACGTCGGTGACCATGATCTCGCGGATGGGGGAATCGAGCGCCATGGGATCCTCCGGGACGTCGAGCGTCAAGGCACCGGCACGGGATCGTCTCCCGCTCCGGCGAGGCCGGCCAGCGCTGCGGGGACGAGTGCCGCCACGTCGCCGGCGACCAGGCCGTCTGTCCAGCCTAGGGCCGCAGCGCGGCCGTGGACGAACGCTGCCGTCGCCGCCGCCTCGAGCGGTGCGAGGCCGCGGGCGCAACATGCCGCCACCATGCCGGCGAGGACGTCACCCGTGCCGGCCGTGGCGAGGCGCGCGTCGCCGGTGTTGGTCAGCAGCACCCGACCGTCGGGGCCAGCGACGATCGTCAGCGGGCCCTTCAACAGCACCACGCACCCCAGTCGCTCGGCCAGCCGGCGCACGTCGCCGATGCGGTCCGGTCCCGGACCGTGGCCCACCAGGCGCTCGAACTCGCCGTCGTGGGGGGTGAGGATCGTGTGCGGTTGCACGACCTCGTCGGCTTGCTCACCGAGCAGGGTGAGCCCGTCCGCGTCGACCACCGTCGGCACGGCGGCGCTGCCCACCACCATGCGCAGGTCCGCCCGCTGGGCCGGGTCGCGCCCGAGCCCGTTGCCGAGGACGAGGGCACCGAACCGCAGGTGATCGGCGAGCACCTCGGCCCCCCAACCGGTCCCGGCCAGCTCGGCGCCGACCGCCTCGATCGCCACGCCCGATGTCGTGGCCACGGTCGCACCGGGCGTGGACCACCGCACGTAGCCCGCACCGGTGCGCTGCGCGCCCGCCACCGTCAGGGCCACCGCACCCGTCATCCCAGGACTGCCGCCGACGGCCCACACGGCGCTGCGCCACTTGTGGTCCTCGGCCGAGCGCTCGGGCCACCAGGCGGCGACGTCATCGGCCGTGAGCAGGTGGGTGCGGATCGGCGTGCCGTCCGGCAGCCGGTCCACGTCGAGCCCGATGTCCGCCACGTCGACGTCCCCGCAGCACGTCGCCCCCGGCTCGAGCAGGACCCCCGGCTTGAGGGCGGTGAGGCAGATCGTGCGGTCCGCCACGAGGGGCTCCCCGCCGGGGCGGCCGGTCAGGCCGTCGATGCCCGACGGGATGTCGATGGCCAGCACCGGAGTGTCCGGCCGAGCCGGGCGCGGCGAGCGGTAGGTGCCCGAGAACCCGGTGCCGTAGGCGGCGTCGATGACCAGGTCGGCATCGGGGAGCACCGGGGGCGCCTCGGCCGCATCCACGACGATCGTCCGTACGCCACGTCGAGCCAACCGGCGCGCCGCATCCCGACCGTCGTTGCCGTTGTTGCCCTTGCCGGCCACCACGACCACGCTCCGGCCGTAGGTGCCGCCGAGCAGGTCGCGCGCTTCGTAGGCCACGGCCTCACCGGCCCGTCGGATCAGCACCTCCACGGGATCTGCCGCGCCGCGGTCGATCGCGCCCATCTCGGCAGGGGTCGTCACCGGCAACATGACCTCAGTCTCCCGCGCCGGCGCCGTCGTCACACGAACCGGGCGCGGACCGCCCTCAGTCGGCGCTGGAGGCCACGGCGGTGAGGATCTGCGCCATCAGCTCCGGGTCGTTGAGCGGCTGCCACTCCGGCGCCAACGCCGTGGTGAACCGCTCCACGTAGAAGAACTGCTTGAAGACCAGGATGAGGTCCTTGGGCAGCAACACGCCGTGACGCATGCCGACCCGGACCACCTCGACGAATGCCTGGGCGTACGACACCTCCCCGAGCGGCGCGTCCAGGACCGGGGCCAGCGACCGCTCCAGATCGCGCACCAGCGCGTCGAGGTCGAACGACGGGTCGGGATCGATGGGCACGAACAAGGCCTCGGCCAGCCCCCGGTAGTCGCGGGCCAGCAGCGCCGGCAGCGCCCGGAACAGGTTGTCGCGGGCCTCGTCGGAGAGGTGGCCGCAGATGCCGAAATCGATGAAACAGGCCCGCCCCTCGGTGTCGACGCAGAGGTTGCCGGCGTGCAGGTCGCCGTGGAAGACCCCGTGCACCAGCGTGCCGTGCAGCCACCCGCGCACCGTCGTTCGGAGCAGCGCGGCGCCGTCGACGCCGGCACGCTCGTGCGCCGCCACGTCATCGAGGCGGTACCCCTCGACGTAGTCCATCGTCAGCACGCGCGGCGTGGTCGAGCGCCAGTGCACCGTCGGGATGCGGATCATGTCGGCGTCGGCGAAGTCCGCCAGCGCCGCCGTGATCTCCTCCATCGCCCGCGCCTCGATCATGAAGCTCAGCTCGCCGCGCAGCGTCTGGGCGAAGTCCTCGACCGTGGCCACCGGCTGCACCAGGCGGGCGCGCACCGACAGCCGCTCCACCAGCCGGGCGCCCGCCGCCATGAACCGCAGGTCGGAGTCGATGCGCCGGGTGATGCCCGGACGTTGCACCTTCACCACGACGTCGTGCCCGTCGACGGTGCGCGCCCGATGCACCTGACCGATCGACGCCGAGGCCAGCGGCGTCGTGTCGAACCAGGCGAAGACCTCGTGGGGCGGGGCGCCGAGCTCTTCGGTGATCACGCGCTGCACGAGCGCATCCGGCAACGGGCGCACCTGGTCGAGGCAGCCCTGCATGCCCTCGACCAGGTAGTCGGGGAACAGACCCGGCGTCGACGCCATCATCTGGCCGAGCTTGGTGTAGGTCGGACCGAGGTGCTCGAAGGCGACGCGCAGCTCCTCGGCCACCACGGGCCGCCACGGCTCGCCGGCACGCTGACGGCGCCGGGCCCGCCGCGCCGCCCGGGACAGGATGGTCGTGGCCGCCACCACCCGGCGGGCGTCTTGGAGGCGTTGGCCCTGACCCATGGCGGGCGAAGCTAGCCCCCGAGTGCCAGCGCCACCGCAACGGCGGTGTGTGCCGTGTGGCTCAACGTGAGGTGCCACGTCGCCACACCCGCATCGTCCGCCAACGCCGCAGCGGCGCCGACCAGCACGAGCGACGGCGCACCGCTGTCGGCGCGCCGCACCTCGATGTCGGTCAGCGGGACGCGGAAGACCCCGATGCCGAGCGCTTTGAGGGCAGCCTCCTTGGCGGCGAAGCGCACGGCGAAGCGCTCGGTGGGATCCCGACGGGCCTCGCAGTAGACACGCTCGGCCGGGGTGTAGATCCGATCGACCAGCGTGGGGGTCCGCTCCAGCGCCAGCCGCAGCCGCACGCCGCGCGGCTGGTCCCAGGTGCGGCCG
>CAZYKR010000143.1:0-11283 GCA_964648005.1 uncultured Iamiaceae bacterium | reverse complement strand
GACGAGGTGCGGGCTGTCGCCGACGACGGGGTGACGCTCGAGGCGCGGGTGGCGTCGCCCTTCGCCACCGATGCCGACGACCTGCGATGGGCCGAGGCGCTCGTCGTCGGCACGACGGAGAACTTCGGGACGATGAGCGGTGCACTCAAGGACCTGTTCGACCGGACCTACTACGACGTCATCGACGACACGGTCGGGCTGCCGTATGCGCTGGTGGTCAAGGGCCGCTTCGACGACGGCAGCGGCACCGTGGCGGCCGTGCAACGCATCGTCGCGGGGCTGCGCTGGCGCGAGGTGCAACCGCCGACGCTGGTCATCGGCGACGTGGACGACGCAGCCCTGGCGCGCGTCGCCGAGGTCGGCATGACGATGGCCGGCGGCTTGCTGACCGGGATGTGGTGAGCGTTGTCGCCCGACGTCGTCAGGCCGTGACGCGCACCGGCAGGGTGCGGGGGCCGCGCACCTGGCCGCGCGACCAGCGCACGGCGTCGGGGTCGGCGAGGGTGAAGCTCGGGAAGCGCTCGAGGAAGGTCTCGAGTGCCACCCGCAGCTCCATCCGGGCCAGGTTCGACCCGGCGCAGCGGTGGATGCCCAGTCCGAAGGCGGCGTGGCGGTTCACCTCGCGGTCGAGCACGACCTCGTCGGCGCGGTCGAAGAACTCCGGGTCGCGGTTGGCCGCCGGGAACGGCAGCAGCACCCACTCGTCGGGCTGCATCGGGCAGCCGCCGATCTGGACCGGCTCGGCGACGAGGCGGGCCATCGTCACCGGGGCGTAGTACCGCAGGAACTCCTCGATGGCGGTCGGCATCAGTGCTGGTTCCGCGACCAGGCGGGCGAGGTCATCGGGGTTGGCGGCCAGGTGCCACAGCGAGGCACCGATGGCGCTCCACGTGGTGTCGATGCCGGCGATCAGCAACAGCGCGATCGTGCCGCCGACGTGCTCCGGGGAGAGCGGCTCGCCATCCATCTCGGCGTTGAGCAGGAACGTCGTCAGGTCGTCGCGGGGGTTGTCGAGGTGGTCCTGGACCTGGGTCCGCAGGTACTCGTCGAGCGTCAGAAAGTTCATCATCCGCTGCTCTTGGGGCAGGTCGACCGCCTCGAGCGCATTGTGGACGATGCGGCGGAAGATGTCGCCGTCTTCGGGCGGGAAGCCGAGCATCTTGGCGATGACCCGCACCGGGATGTGCTGGGCGTAGTCGACGGCGGCGTCGAAGGTCTCGGCTCCGGCGACGGCGTCGAGCAGCTCGTTGCAGTAGGCCCGGGTGTAGGGCTCGAGTTCGTTGACCGCCTTGGGCGAGAAGGCGGGCAGCAACATGCGGCGCGCCTCCTGGTGGAACGGCGGGTCCGACGAGATGGGCGGGGCGATGCCGCGCGGGGCGGGGGCGATCGGTCGGCCCTCGGTGACCACGACCGAACGGCTGGTGAAGTGCTCGGTGTCGTAGGCGATGGCGGCCACGTCCTCGTGGCGCGTCGGCAGCCACACGCCGCCGTAGCGCTCGGAGTGCGCCACCGGGCACGAGCCACGCAGCTCGTCCCAGATCTCCGGGGCGCGCGCCGCGTACTCGTCGACGGCGTGGTCGAAGTCCGTCGTCCAGTCGGTGACCGGCGGGTGGCTGCTGAGCTGGTGGTCGGTGGCGTCCGACATCAGCCCTCCTCGATGGTGATGGCGTACTCCGGGCAGTTGGCCACCGCCAGACGGGCCTTCTCCTCGAGCTCCGCCGGCACCACGCCGTCGTTGAGCGCAGTGGCGTAACCGAGGTCGTCGACGTCGAACAGCTCCGGTGCGATGGCGTAGCAGCGGTTGTGGCCCTGGCACTTGTCGGCGTCGACGTGGATGCGCATCATTCCCCCTGGACGAACGTTGCCGGTGGCCCCCCGGCCGCCGTGCGTGGAGCCTCCACCATAGAAGGTGACAGCAGCGGTGACGACAGACGCGGCGGCGTACCGTGGGTCCATGACCGAGCCCGATGCCTCCGCCTCCGCGCCCGTGCCAGCCGCCACCGTGCACGTCACCGACGACGGTCCCGTGCGGATCGTCACCATCGATCGCCCCGAGGTCCGCAACGCCGTCGATCGTCCGACCGCCGCGGCGCTGGCCGAGGCGTTCGCCGCTTTCGATGCCGACGAGGGCGCATCGGTCGCCGTGTTGACCGGGGCCGGAGGCACGTTCTGCGCCGGGGCCGACCTCAAGGCCGTCTCGACCGGCCGGGGCAACTGGGTGACCCCCGAGGGCGACGGGCCGATGGGCCCCACCAGGATGCTGCTGTCCAAGCCGGTGATCGCCGCCGTCGAGGGGCACGCCGTGGCTGGTGGTCTGGAGTTGGCGGTCTGGTGCGACCTGCGGGTGGCGGCGTCCGATGCCGTGTTCGGGGTGTACTGCCGCCGGTGGGGCGTGCCACTGATCGACGGTGGCACGATCCGGCTGCCGCGGCTCGTCGGCCACAGCCACGCCATGGACCTGATCCTCACCGGGCGCGGCGTGTCGGGAGACGAGGCCCGAGCGATGGGGCTCGCCAACCGCGTCGTGGCGCCGGGCCAAGCATTGGCGGCGGCGGTCGAGCTGGGGCACCAGCTGGCGGCGTTCCCACAACGGTGCCTGCGCAGCGATCGCCGCTCCAGCTACGACCAGTGGAGCCTCGACCTCGACGATGCCCTGGCCCGCGAGACCCAGCTCGGCCTCGACGTCATCCGCAGCGGCGAGACCCAGGCCGGCGCCACCCGCTTCGCCGAAGGCGCCGGCCGCCACGGCACCTTCACCTGACCCAGCGCCGCATCCGACGAGTGGCTGGTCCGCATCCCATGCGGCGCATGGACGACCACTCGTCGGGGGCGGGCCGTCCGATGACCCCCGCCGCCCGCCACGGTGACGCCCACCCAGCACGCACTGTTGCGCGTTTGCACGCGCCCGGCGCGTGCAAACGTGCAACCGTCGGCGGCGAGGGTCGTCCGCCCGCCCTCGGCCGGCGACATCTGCGCCAACGTGCTCGGAAGCGTCAGCGGCCGCGGAAGTCGGGGGCGCGCTTGTCGCGCTTGGCGCGCGAGGCCTCGGCGAAGTCCTCGGACCGGCTCGACAGCTCGATGGCGAAGGCCTCGTCGGCGAGATGGCGGGGCAGGTCGGTGTCGAGGCCCCGGTTGATCAGCAACTTCGTCAGGCCGAGCGCCACCGTCGGCGACGCCGCCAGTTCGGCCACGAGCTCGCCGGCGACGGTGTCGAGCGCCCGACCCTCGACGGCCTGGTGCACCATGCCCCACTCCGCCGCCTCGAGGCCCGACACCTTGCGGCCTAGCAACAGCATGTCCTTGGCTCGCGCCACGCCGGCGAGGCGGGGGAGCAGCCACGACGACCCGCTGTCGGGCGTGAAGCCGGCACCCACGAACGGTGCCCAGAGACGGGTGTCGTCCGCCACGACGGCGAAGTCAGCGGCGAGGGCGATGTTGAGCCCCAAGCCGATGATCCAACCCCTCGCCGAGACGACGATCGGCGTCTGGGTCTCGAGCATGGTCGGGATGAGCCGGTTGACATGCCAGCGCATCTGGCGCTGCGTCGCCCCGGTGCGTGGCGGGGTCTCGGGCTTACCCCGCAGCGAGAGGTCGAACCCCGAGCAGAAGTGGTCGCCCTCGCCGGTGAGGTGGATCACCCGCACCGCCTCATCGGAGCCGGCGGCCTCGATGAGCTCGATCAGCCCCAGCACGATGTCGTCGGTGAGGGCGTTGCGCCGATCGACCCGGTCGAACGCCAACCTGAGCACGCCGGCGTCCGCGTCACGCTCGACACGCAGGCCGTCCGGGGCGGCGGGGTAGTCCTTCATGTGCCTGTGTCCTCCACGGCTGGGTCCAGCACGTCGTCCTCCATGGCGGCGAACCGCTCGACCAGGGCGTCGAGCGCCTCGGCGCACGTCGTGGCCCCACCCGGCGGATCGGGCAGGCGCACCGGCCCATGCTCGCGGCTGGGCAGCAGGATGGTGGCATGCCCGGGGGTCGTCGTGACGCCTCGCTGGTTGACGGCGGCCAGCTCCACGTCGACGGCGGGCCGATCGCCCTCGGCGAGGTAGACGTCGGTGACGGTGCCGCGCACCCAGTGCGTGTCGCCGACGTAGTTGAACTGGCGGAACTCGCAGTCGAGCTTCCACAGCCAGGCGTCGTCGCCCATCCAGTCGGTGCAGGCGTGGATCAGCCACGTCTCGCGCATCCGCCCGTAGTCGTAGATGGCCGGGTTGCCGGCAGCCCGCGCCCACTCGGGATCCCAGTGCACGCGCTGCTGCACGTCGGGGACATTGAGGTCGTCGGGCCGGAAGAAGCGGGGCACGCGCTGGCGCTGGTCATAGCCGAGGCGCAGCGCCTTCACGCCGTAGAGCCCCATGCCGACGCCGACGTGCCAGCACACCATGTCGGTGACGCGCAGCGGGCCCTTCACGATCGGGCCGATCTCGTCGCCGATGGCGACGTCCTCGAACCAGCGCGGCTCGGCGCCACGCCGACGCTCCCGCTCGCCGGCGTAGACCTCGTCGATGGCCGCCAGCTCGTCGTCGGTGTAGGGGCGCAGCTCGATGTCGTCGTACTTGCCGGACTCGGTGGCCTTCGACCGCTCGGTGCGGATCATCAGGCGGTACTGGGCCGCCAGCACCGGGCCGCCCTCGGCGGCGAAGACCTCACCGGTCCACTCGTGCACGGCGCGCGTGGCGAACGACGACTGCTTGTCGTGCACGCCGACGAGGGCGTTGCGCCGCCACACCCGGGTGCCGGGCCGCAGCGGGTGCCACCACTCCCGGAAGCTGCCGGCGTAGAAGGCGTGCACGCCGCGCAGCGGGTCGCCCTTGAGCAACGCCTTGGTCTCGTCGTCGAGGCGAGCGATCTCGTTCTCGCCGATCATCGTGTCGCCGCCGACGAGGTGCGGGGGAGCGAGCGGACCCTCCCAGCGGCTGGCGGCGGCGTAGGCCGGGTCGCACCACAGCGGGTTGTCGTCCCCGTAGGACTCCGCCACGTGGCGGAAGGCGTCCTCGTTGGGGCGCAGGTAGTGCGGTGCCATCGGATGTGGCGTGGTGATGCCGATGCGGGCGCGCAGGCGGGCGATGCCCTCGTCGGTGATGGCTGGTGCGTCTCCCACGGGTGCTCCTCGGTGCGGCGCGCTGGCGGCCGTCGCAGAATGTATACAGAATACTGCCATGGCCGATCCGGTTCGTCTCCCGCTCGACCGCTCCTCCTCGCTCGAGGACGTGCGCGCCGTCGTCGCCGAGTGGGTCGATGCCACGGTGCCACAGGCGTGGCGCGACGCGGCGCCCGGGGGACGGGCCGCCATCCGGGCCGTGCGGACCCGGGCCGACTACGAGGCCTGGTACCCGGTGTTCGCCGACTCCGGCTTGGTGGTGGCGACGTGGCCGGTCGCCTACGGCGGCCTCGACCTCACCACGGAGCAGGCGCGGGCGGCCGAGGCGATCCTGGCGCCGTACAACCTCGGGCGGCTCAACCCGCTGGGGCTGAACTCGGCGGCACCGGCGCTGTTCGCCCACGGCACCGAGGAGCAACGCCTGCGCTTCCTGCCGCCACTCGTGCGCAACACCGAGCGCTGGTGCCAGCTCCTCTCCGAGCCGGGTGCCGGGTCCGACCTGGCATCGCTCGCCACCCGGGCCGTGCGTGACGGCGACGAGTGGGTCGTCACCGGGCAGAAGGTCTGGACCACCTGGGCGCACTTCAGTGATTTCGCCATCTGCCTCGTGCGCACCGACCCGATGGCGGCGAAGCGCAAGGGCCTCAGCTACCTGATCGTGGACCTGCACGCTCCGGGCGTCGAGGTGCGGGCGTTGCGCCACATCGGCGGCGAGGTCGACTTCAACGAGGTCTTCCTCGACGAGGTCCGCGTGCCCGACACCTGGCGCATCGGCGCCGTGGGCGACGGGTGGCGGGTCGCCGGCTCGACGCTGGCGGGCGAACGCCAGATGGTGTCGGGGTCGGGCAGCGGCGGCGTCGACCGCATCGGCGGCGCCGGGGTCGATCGGCTGCTGGAACGGGCGGCGGAGCTGGGGCGGACGGACGACCCCACGCTGCGCCAACGCCTGATGCGCGTCTACAGCGAGGAGCGCATCCGCCAGTGGACCAACGACCGGGTGCGGGCCACGATCCGCGCCGGGGGCACCGCCGGGTCCGCCAGCTCGATCGGCAAGGTCCACCAGGGCCAGCTCAACCAAGCGATCCAGCTGCTCGCCGCCGACCTGCTCGGGCCCGGCGCCACCGCCTGGGAGGGCGGGGGGGTCGGCACGACCTCGCCCGATCCCGAAGCCTGGGCGGCCACGCTGCCGCTGGAGGTCAAGGGGATGCTGCGCAGCCGGGCCAACACGATCGAGGGCGGCACCAGCGAGGTCAACCGCAACATCCTCGCCGAGCGCGTCCTCGGTCTGCCCCGCGAGCCCGACCCGTACCAGGGTGCCGCCTGGGAGGACATCCCGCGATCATGACGACCACCTCGAAGCCGACGAACTCGAAGCCGACGACCCCGGATGGAGCGCACCCGTGAGCTATGAGCACCTGATCGTCGAACGGCACGGTCCGGTCGGCTGGCTGATCAACAACCGACCCGACCAGCTCAACGCCATGAACAACGCCATGCGCGACGAGTTCGCCGACGCCTGGCTCGAGCTCGACGCCGATCCCGACGTGCGCGTCATCGTGCACACCGGCGAGGGGCGGGCGTTCCAGACCGGCGTCGACGTGGCCGAGATCGCGTCGGACGGCGTCGGCATGGAGCGCTACCGCGAGTCGATGGAGTCGTTCGACCTGCACTTCACCGCCTGGCACCAGGGGGTGCGCAAGCCGGTGATCACGGCGGTCAACGGCATCTGCTGCGGCGGCGGGTTCCACTGGGTGGCCGATGCCGACATCGTCATCGCCGCCTCCGACGCCCAGTTCTTCGACCCCCACGTCTCGATCGGCCAGGTGGTGGCGCTCGAGGCCATTGGGCTGATCCGCAAGATGCCGGCCGAGGCAGTCATGCGCATGGCGCTGGTCGGTCGCTACGAGCGCATGTCGGCCCAGCGGGCCTACGAGCTGGGCATGCTCTCGGAGGTGGTGGACCCGCCCGAGCGCCTGCGCGAACGGGCCCAGGAGCTGGCCGAGACCATCGCCAAGAACTCGCCGGCGGCGATGGCCGCAACCAAGCGGGCGCTGTGGGGCGCGCTCGAGCTGGGATTGACCGACGCCTGCAAGGCCGGTGCCAAGGACCTGGTGTCGCTGTGGGGCCATCCCGACCAGACCGAGGGTCCGGCGTCGTTCGCCGACAAGCGAGAGGCGGTCTGGGCGCCGTTGGACGAGCGGTGAACCTCGCCGACCTGCTCGACGAGCACCCGGCCGCCGACGGCGACGCCCTGATCTGCAGCCTGACCGGCGAGCTGTCGGCGCGTGCCGTGCGAGCACTCGTGGCCGAGCGCGCCGGCGTGCTCGTCGACGAGCACGGGCTCGAGCCGGGCCAGGCGGTGGCGCTCCAGCTCCCCGACGGTCCGGAGGTGGCGTTGTGGCTGCTGGCCGTGTGGCGCGCCGGTGGCGTCGCCGTGCCGCTCAACGAGCGCATGCCGGTGGCCGAACGCCAAGAGGTGCTGGCGGACCTCGGTCCGGCGCTCGTGGTCGACGCCACCGGCGAGCCGCGTGGCTGGGACGGGCCCGACGGCATCCGCTGGTATGAGCCGGGGACGGCCTTCGTGCTCTGGACCTCGGGCACGACCGGCCGGCCGAAGCCCATCCTGCACACCCACGACGCCTACCTGGAGCTGATCGACCGCGTCCTGGCGCCGCTGCGGGGAGGGGAGCCCGGGCCGCCGAGCGCCCTCGGCAAGCCGAACCTGATCCCGGTGTCGCTGGCGCTCAACGCCGGCATCTACAACCTGCTGTTCGGCCTGCGTGCCGGTGCGCCACTGGTGCTGCTGGGGCGGTTCGAACCGGCGGGCTTCGCCGAGCTGGTGCGCCGGTACGGCATCACCTCGACCGTCCTGCCGCCCGCCGCCATGGCGACGCTGACCGACGCCGCCGACGTCGAGGACCTGGCGCCGTTGCGCTACGTGCGCTCCATCACGGCGCCGTTGACCCCGCTGCAGGCCCGGCGGTTCACCGAGCGCTTTGGCGTGACCGTGCTCAACGGCTACGGCCAGGCCGAGATCGGCGAGGTCATCGGCTGGACCGCCGCCGACGCCCGTGAGCATCCCGACAAGATCGGTGCCATCGGCCGGCCGCACCCCGGTGTCGAGGTGCGCCTGGCCGACTCCGGCGAGCTGCTGGTGCGCCCGCCGCGCATGGCCGCCGGCTACGCCTCGGGCGACGACCTCGCCGACCGCATCGACGACGACGGCTTCGTGCGCACCGGCGATCTGGCGACCATCGACGACGACGGCTTCGTGTGGATCGAGGGGCGCATCGCCGACGTCATCAACCGCGGCGGCAACAAGGTGGTGCCCGACCAGGTCGAGGAGGTGCTGGCGCTCGATCCGGCCGTGCGGGAGGTGGCCGTAGTGGGCGTGCCCGACGACCGCCTCGGCGAGGTGCCCGTGGCGTTCGTCGTGGGGGAGGGGTGGACCCCTGAGGGGCTCGAGGCGCTGTGTCGGGAGCACCTCGTGCCCTACAAGGTGCCGGTGGCGTTCGAGGCCATCGCGGCGGTGCCCCGCACCGACGTGGGCAAGGTGCGGCGCGCCGAGTTGCGGGCGCGGTGGACGGCGTCATGAGCGAGCCCTCGCCGTACGACGGCTACGAGACCTTGGAAGTGTGGCGGGACGGCCCGGTCGGCTGGCTGGTGTTCGACCGGCCCGACGTCGGCAACGCCATCGACGCCCGCATGTTCGTGGAGCTCGAGCGGGCCTGGGGCGAGCTCGACGCCGATCCCGACGTGCGAGTCATCGTCAACGCCGGCAACGGGGGAGCGTTCCAGACCGGGCTCGACGTGCGGCAGTTGGCCAAGGACCCTGCCGCGCTGAAGGCGTCGGCCCGCCAAACCCGCGACGCCGAGCTCCGGCTGACGGCCTGGCACTGCGGGGTGCGCACCCCGGTGATCGCCGCCGTGCACGGCACGTGCGCCGGCGGCGGCCTGCACTTCGTCGCCGACGCCGACATCGTCCTGCTGGCCGCTGACGCCACGCTCGTGGATCCCCATGTGTCGGTGGGGCAGGTGTCGGCGTACGAGACGATCGGGCTCGTCACGAAGGCGCCGGCGGAGCCGATCATGCGGATGGCGCTCGTCGGGCGCCACGAGCGGATGGCTGCAGCGCGGGCGGTGCAGCTCGGGATCGCCTCGGAGGTGGTGGACCCGCCGGAGCGGTTGCGGGAGCGGGCGGCAGAGCTGGCCTCGCTGATCGCCCAACGACCTGCGGTTGAGCTCGAAGCGTGCAAGGCGGCGGTCTGGGCAGCGTTGGACCGGGTGGGTCGACCGTGTCAGACCCCGGGTACAGACTGGCCCCTATGACCGCATCCTCTGCTGCAATCTTCGACAGCGGCCTCGACGCCTTCGGCGTCGTCGTCGCCCAGGTACCCGCCGATGGTTGGGAGGCCCCGTCCCCCTGCGAGGGTTGGCGGGCGCTCGACGTGCTCGGGCACCTGTCCACCTCGATCGACTTCGGCATCGCCATCCTGGAGGGCCGCCAGCCAACCTGGCCCGAGGCCGACCGTCCCGGCGACCTCATCGAGGGCGACCCGGTCGCCGCCTGGCAGGCCACGGCGCAGCGGGCACGCGCCGCGCTCGTCGGTGCCGATCTCGATCAGGTGATGGACACGCCGATGGGACCCCGCACGGTCGCCGACCGGCTGGCGTTCCCCGCCATCGACCTGTACGTGCACGCCTGGGACATCGGTCGGGCCGTTGGGGTCGACGTCGAGGTGCCGGACGAGGTCATCGAGTTCGCCCACCACCACATCGACCCGTTCCCCGACGAGATGCTGCGGGGGTCCAGCGGCTCGTTCGGGCCCGAGGCCGAGGTGCCCGCCGACGCCACACCGACCGAGGTGTTCATCGCCTGGACCGGCCGGGCTCCGCGCGGCTGAGCAGGCGGTCGCTGCCGCTCAGCGGTTGCGCTTCGACGAGCCGCGGGCGTCCTCGTAGTGGGCGATGAAGTCGTCCACACCCACGCGGGAGACCTCGTAGGCGATCACATCGAGCGGTAGGTCGTCGAGGCGGCGGAAGCGCACACAGCTCTTGCCCATGTCGAGCTTCTTGCCGGCGGCGGCAAACCGCTCCCGGAAGTCGCTTTCGGCATCGCCGTACACACCCATCAGGTACAGCGAGATCTTCTGTTTCTGGTTGGCGAGCGAGATGTAGGCCAGCGCCTGGCCGTTGTAGGTCTCGGGGTAGGTCTCGAGCGGCACGACGTAGCTGAGCATCCCGTACTGCATCGCTTCGACGTACCCGTCGGGCAGGTTGGCGAGGATGACGTCGCGTACGGCGCTGACGGCGGCGCGCCGATCCTCAGGTAGCTCGGCGAGGTACGCCTCGGGGGTGTCGGCCTGGCTCTGCATGACCGTCGAGCCTACGTGTCGTCGACGACGAGGCCCCGTTGGCGCAGCACGCCGAGGGCACGTTCGCCCTGGTCGCGCATCATGGCGACACAGGCATCCGATGCGCCGTCGCCGTCGCCGGCCTCCATGGCAGCGACGATGGCTTTGACGCCCCGGTGCGCGGCAGGGATCGAGCCGGGAACCTCGGCGAAGAAGTTGCCGTGGATCAGCCCCGCCAGGCCGCGCTGCACCGAGCGCAGCCGCGGCGAGTCGCCGAACTTGGCGGCGGTGCCGAGGAACCGCCCCATCAGCTGTTCGACCTCGTCCGGGTCCTTGGCCTTGCGCACCTCGGCGCCGATGGCGACAACACGTGCCAGCACGTCGGGGTCGGCGCGCTCGGTCGTGCGGCGCAGCGCGAACCCGTAGATGAGGCCGTACAGCTCGTAGTGGTCCAGCACGTCGTCGGCACGCAACGCGTGCACGAAGGCGCCGCGGTGCGGCGTCATGTCCAGGAGGCCTTCGTGCTCGAGTTGCAGCAGCGCCTCACGCACGGGAATCCGGCTGACGCCGAGGCGCTCGGCCAGGTCCTCCTGGTTGAGGCGGTCGCCGGCGCGCAGGTCGCCTTGCCAGACCATCAGGCGGATCTGCTCGGCCGCCTGCTCGCCGGCGGTGCGCCGGTCGATGGCCATCAGTCCTCCCAGTCGGTGCGATCTAAGACCGCCGGCTGCCGACCGGTGCGCAGCGGGCTCAACGGCGAGTCGAGCAGCACGATCCGGTCGCGGCTGCGCACGAGCTGTGCCGACTCCCGCCGCCACCGCTCGAGCA
>CAZYKR010000142.1:0-11315 GCA_964648005.1 uncultured Iamiaceae bacterium | reverse complement strand
TCGGTGGCTCGGGATCAGCCTTGCTCATCGAAAGGCCGATCGACCCCCATTAGGGTGTGCGACCTGCCACACATGGGAGGTCCAAGGTGCAGAACCGTTCAACCATCCGCCGGGCCGGCGCCGCCGTCGTCGTCGTCCTGGCACTCGCCGGCGCTGCTGCGTGCTCGAAGAGCGACGACACGACCAGCAGCGGTACGACGCAGGGCACGACCGCCGGCACGACCGCCGGATCGACGCCGGGAACCACCGGCGGCTCGTCCAGCGACGACACCGTCCTGTTCGACAAGACCGTGCAGGGCGAGCTGAAGGCCGTCGGCTGCTATTCGGGCAACATCGACGGGATCATGGGCCCCGAGACCGACGCTGCCATCGTGGCGTTCCAGACGGCCATGGGCCTCGAGGTCGACGGCGAGCTCGGTCCCGAGACCGACTCGGCTCTCGAGAAGGCGGCCGCCAGCGGCGAGACCGTGTGCAAGCCCGCAGGCTCGACCACCACGGCCAAGCCGGCCTCGACGACCACGGCGTCGGGTGGCGTCGCCCCCTGCACCGCGACGGCGATCAGCTCTGCGCTGCCCCAGGGCAATGTCGTGGTGGCGTTCGTCTGCGCCGGCGAGTACGCCGCCGCCACGTACCGCCCGAGCGGCTCGACCACCGGTGACACCCAGATCGTGCTGATCTCGCAGAACGGTGTGTGGCAGGTCCCGGGTCAGGATCCGTGTGGGTCGGCGAGCGCCGGCATCCCGCCGGTCATCCTGGAGAACGGGTGTGGCACGTCGACGGGCACGACCGCCTGAGCGGACGACGTCGAGCGCCGGTGTCACCCGGCGCAACGATGCAGCAGGGGCCGGTCCACACGGGCCGGCCCCTGGCGCGTCCTCACCGCTGGTCGGCGAGGGCGGCGTCGATCCAGGCGGCCACCTCGGGCGCGCGCGACTCGACGAAGGACGCCGTGAGGTGGCTGCGGTCGCGATAGACGAGCTGGTCGCCGGCGATGGCCGGGCACCGATCGTCGGCGCACAGCAGCTCGATGGGGTCGGCGTAGGTGGCCCTGGCCTCCTCGGCGATGGCGCGCAGCTCGTCGTTGATCCGGGTCACCTCGGCGTCGGGCCAGGAGGGCTCGCAACTCCTGGCGTCGTCGAGATGCGACGCCAAGCAGGACGGAACGGGCTCGTCGGTCTCGGGGGTCTCGCCGACCACGACGACCCGGACCCCGTCGGGCACCAGCGCCAAGGCGTCACGGACCTCGTCGGCCCACCCCTGGGGGTCGCGCCCGAATCGTGTCCGGTGGCGGCCGCTGAGCACCAGCACGTCCGGCGGTGCGGCCGCCAGGTCGGCCCACGCGGCGTCGAGGAACGTGGCGCACTCGTCGAGGTCGGCGGCGTCCGGCGGCACGAAGGGTGAGCACGCCCCGCGGGTCACCCTGTCGACGTGCCACCCGCTCGGGTCGGCCTGCGCCGCCAGCGCCGGCATCCAGTGCCCGGCGTGGGAGTCGCCCAGCAGCACGACCTCGGTCGATGCGTCGGCGGCGCCGGCGCTGCAGGTGCCGCGCCTGGCGCACGTGGCGCGACCCTCTGCCGACGGGTCCTTGTCGGCGCCCGCATCGACGAGCGGCGGCGTGAGGTTCGTCGGCACGATGTCGGTGGCGGCGATCGGAGCGCCGGTGACGTGTGCCGGCCCGGTCCACGCCACCCCGGCATCGAGCGGACGGTCGACCACGGCGGCGAACACGAACGACGCCGCCACCCCGACGGCGACGAGCGCCGCGCCGAGCGCCAGGCTGCGGCGGGGGTGGCCGGCGAGCGCCGGCGAGGTGCGCGCCGGTTGCTCGATGAAGCGATACGACACGGTGGCAACGATCACCACGCCGACGAGGTACGTGGCCATCCCCGTGCGGGTGGCGGTGAGGTCGGCGGCGAGGACGAGCGGCGGCCAGTGCCACAGGTACAGCGAGTACGACCGCCGCCCGATCCACTGCAGCGGCGCCACGCCGAGCAACCGCCCGGCCGGGTGGTGGCCGGTCCCGCAGCCGGCGGCGATCACCGCCGCCGTCCCCAGGACGGGGAGGGCGGCGGCCCAGCCCGGCCACGGCGTCGTGCGGGTGAACCACACGCAGGCGACGACGATGGCGAGGAGGCCGCCGGCGCCGGCGATGGCGCGGGCGGCGGCGCTGCGGTCGGCCAGGCGCGCCAGCGGCGCCGCGGCCAGGGCGACCAGTGCGCCGACGCCGAGCTCCCAGGCCCGCGCCGGCAGGCCGAAGAAGGCGCCGATGGCGTCGGCCGAGCTCTGATGCCACGACCAGGCGAAGGACCCGACGACCACGGCGCCGACCACCACGCCGGTCACGGCCCGACGGCGGGTGGCGACGGCGGCCAGCACCAGCAGCGCCGGCCACAGCAGATACCACTGCTCCTCGAGCGAGAGGGACCAGTACTGCTGGAACACCGACGGCGCCGTGGCCTCGCCCAGGTAGTCGGTGGCGGTCACGGCGAAGCGCACGTTGGCGACGAAGAGCGCCGCGGCGCGCCCGTCGCCGATGCTCTCGCGCTGCTCGAGCGGTCCCTGCCACACGGCGGCGGCCACGAACGTCGCCACCAGCACGGCGGTGGCCGCCGGGAGCAGGCGTCGGGCCCGTCGAGCGTAGAACGACGCCATCCGGGTGCGGCCGGTGCGATCGCGCTCGTCCACCAGCAGGCGGGTGATCAGGTAACCCGAGATCACGAAGAACACGTCCACGCCGGCGAACCCGCCGGAGACACCGGCGATGCCGGCGTGGAAGGCGATGACGGCGGCCACCGCCACGGCCCGCAGCCCCTCGACGTCGCTGCGGTAGCGATGTGCGGCGCGCTCGGCGTCGGGGTCGGTGACGGGTCGCACCGACGCCAGTCGTTCGCTCACGGGGCGCCGGGCGTCGGTGCGGGCATCGGCGCCACGCTAGATGCCGGCCTGCGGCACCGGCCGATCAGCCGCGGTCGATGGCCAGCTCGGCCATGCCGTGGCGACCGCTCAGGAAGGCGAGCGCCTCGCCGCCGTCGGGCAACGACGCCGTGCCGATGCCGCGCACGCGATCGCTGGCGATGACCAGGGGCGGCGACTCGCTCAGCCAGATGATCGGCACGGTCGCCGCCAGCTCCTGCTCGAACGACGAGTAGGCCGCCACCCGATCGCTGCGCTCGGCCATGGCGCGGGTGCGCCACACGATGTCGTCGAACGCCGGGTCGTCGAGGTGGGCGAGGTTCAGCGACGGGGTGCCGATGGGATTGACGTTCGAGCCGAGCAGGAACATGGCGTAGGTGTCGGGATCGAGGCCCGAGAACTTCTCGAACACCGTGGCGTGGTCCTCGCCGTTGGCGACGCGGATCGGCAGCGCCGGCTGGGGGAAGGCCTCGACGGTGACGTCGACGCCGACCGCCGTCCACGCATCGGCCACCGCCTGCTGGCGGCGGACGCTTCCGGGATCGTCGGTGGCGGCCAGCGTGAGGCGCATCGGTCCGTTGGCCGCCTCCCACCGCTCGATGGCGGCGCGGGCGGCTGCCGGGTCGTAGGCCGGGGTCGTGTCGAGGGTGGACCACTCGCTCGTGGCGGCGATCGGACCGAGCGAGGCCTCGGCGTCGCGGCCGTCCGTCGCCACCATCGCCGGTCGGTCGATGGCCATGGCCAGGGCCCGGCGGACCTCGACATCGTCGGTGGGCGCCACGGCGGCGTTGAGCACGACGAACCGCTGGACGAGGTCGCTCTCCTGGGCCGTCACCCGCAGGTCGGGGTCATCGGCGATGGCATCGAGGTCGAGCACGGCGCCATCGTTGAACGTCGCCGCGTCGAGCTCGCCCGACTCGACGGCGGCCAGGCGCTCGCGGTCGTCGGGGATGAAGCGGAACTCGATCTCGTCCAGCCGGGGCAGCCCGGCTCGCCAGTAGTCGGGGTTGCGCTTGCCCTCGATCGCCACGCCCGGCTCCCAGGCCGTGGCCACGAAGGGTCCGGTGCCGATCGGGAGTCCGTCGGGGTCCGCGGCGCCGATCTGCGCCGGCGATGCCATGTAGCCCGCTTGGTTGCCGAGCTGGCCGGTGAGGTGCTGGGGGAGGGTGACGAACGGCCGCTCGGCGCGCAGGACGACCTGGAGCGGTCCCGTGACCTCCACCTCGCTGATGCCGTTGAGCGGTGCGATGTTGGTCGGGGACCCGAGGCCCTGGGTGCGCAGGTTCAGCGCCACCGCCTCGGCGTCGAGGGGCGCGCCGTCGTGGAAGCGGATGCCGTCGCGCAGGTCGATCGTCCACTGCGTGAAGTCGGCGTTGGGCGTGATGGCGGAGGCGAGGAAGGGCACGACGGCGCCGTCGGCGTCGACGGTGGCCAGCGGCTCGTAGAAGGCCTGCGCCGCCACCTGCCCGCTGGCCAGCCATCGCTCGACGAACGGCGACCAGGTGTTGACGTCGTAGGCCACGCCGTAGACGAGTCGACCGCCCGACGGCGGGGTGGTGGCCGCCGCTCCCGCGGGTTCGGCCTGGTCGACGGCGGCGCTCCGGCAGGACGCCAGTGCGATCGTCGCCAGAAGGGCGGCGACGACGGCGATGCCGGCTCGCCGGCCGGAGGTGCGTCGGGTTGTGGTGACAGGCATGGGTGCTCCTCGATGCAAGCAGCGGTTGGTCGCGCTCGGACCCGACACCGAGCGCGACGTCGGTCAGGTGCTCCGGTCCGCCTCGGCTGGCCCCAGGTCGACGACGTCGCGCGCCACGCGCCCCAGGGTCTCGGCGACCAGGTCCCACGGGTCGTCGCCTCGCCCGCCGTGCAGCCAGGACTCCATCACGGCGAACAGCCCCGACGTCAGCACGGAGCCCAGCACCCGGGCGTACGGGTCGTAGAGGTCGGTGCCCGAGCGCCGTGCGATGTCGGCGACGGTGCGCAGCCGCTGCGCCTCGACGATGCCGGCGAAGGTGGCCTGCACCTCCGGGAAGGACTCGTAGGCGATGGCCGAGCGCACCTGGTCGGCCCCGAAGGGGAAGCGTCCGGCGCGCGCCTGGGCGAAGACCGCGTCGAGCGCGGCGATCGGTCCGTAGGAGTCCGGCAGCTCCTCGAACGCCGAGATCAACTGCTGCAGCCACGTCTCGAGCCCGTCGAGCGCAGCGTGCTCCTTGGTGGGGAAGTAGCGGAAGAAGGTGCGCTCGGACACGCCGCAGTCGGCGGCGATGTCGGCGACGCGAGCATCGGCGACGCCGTGCGCCAGGAAGCGGGCGAGCGCCGCCTCGCGCAGCGCGTGGCGCGTCTCGGACTTCTTCACTTCGCGACGCCCTTCGGACGTCCCCGCCAACGCCATGTGGGGCAATCTAGCGCGACGGTGTCAATATGTCACGGGTGACACGGTTATGACAGTTCTGACATCATGTCGCATCGGGCGGCCGCCGCGCCGCCCGTCGGGAGGGGGACGACACGCATGGGCAACGCAGGCGCGCCGCGGGGCGTGGGCAGGAACGCAGCGCTGACGACGGCTCGCCTCGACGCGTTCCGGGACGTCCAGGCGATGGCCTACGCCGCCTGCGATGACGTGGCTCGCCAGCTCCAGCAGGGTTGGAGCGAGCGCCGTGCCGCCGCCGCGCTCGGCGAGGCGCTGCGGTCGCGGGGCGTGCACGAGTGGTTCCACACTCCGTTCGCCTGGTTCGGTCGGCGGACGGCGTTCCGGCCGGCGCGCGGCACCTGGACCCCGGCGCATTTCTTCCCGACCCACCTGCGGCTCGTGCCGGGCATGCCGGTCATCTTGGACGTGGCGCCGATCGTCGATGGCGTGACCGCCGACGTCGGCTACAGCTGCTGGTACGGCACGGCACCGCATCCCGCCTACGAACGGCTCTGCGACGACCTAGCGATGCACCGGGAGCTCATCGTCGACCAGGTGCGCGCTGGGCGGACGATGGCCCAGGTGGCGCGCGCCGTCGATCGGTTGGCGACCGAGCAGGGCTACCGCAGCGCGCACCGCTCGTATCCCTTCGCCGTGCTGGCGCATCGGGTGGCGACCGAGCAGGCCACCGTGCCGGCGCCGGTGCGCTCCCGCACCTTCGGCGGGTTCGGGCTGGGCGCGCAGCGGTGGCTGGGTCGCTCGATGGCGGCCTCGGTGCGGGGCCGGGCCGGGACCCCGCTGTGGAACGACACGGCGTTCGCCGATCGACCGCCGGCGGCCGGGCTGTGGGCGGTGGAGCCCCATCTGGCGCTGCGTGACCTCGGTGCCAAGTTCGAAGAGCTCCTGGTCGTTGGTGACGGCGAGCCGCGCTGGCTCGACGACGACCTGCCGCACGTGCGCCGCTGGCGCGCCCGAAACGTCGGCGCCGGGGTGGTGTCATGAGCGGCGACGCCACCCCGACGCCGACCCGTCGCCTCGAACGCTTCGACGTCGCCGGCGACGGCGTGTCGTTGCACGTGACCGCCGCCGGTCCGGTCGACGCGCCGGTGGTGGTGCTGGTGCACGGCTACCCGGACACCAGCCGGGTCTGGTACGGGGTCATCGACGCCCTGGCCGACCGGTACCGCGTCGTGGCCTATGACGTGCGCGGGATGGGCGCCTCCGGCACACCGGCCGATCGGCGCACCGGCTGGCGCATGGAGCACCTGTGTGCCGACTTCGCCGCCGTCGTCGCCGCCGTGAGCCCGGATGCCCCGGTGCACCTCGTCGGCCACGACTGGGGTTCGGTCCAGAGCTGGGCCTTCGTGGCCGATCCGAGCCTCGAAGGTCGCATCGCCTCGTTCACGTCGATCTCGGGGCCGTCCCTCGACCTGACCGGACGGTGGCTGCGCCGAGCCTGGCGCTCGCCGCGCCGCTGGTGGTCGGTGCTCCGGCAGGGCTTACGATCGAGCTACGTGTGGTTCTTCCAGCTGCCGGTGGTGCCGGAGCTGGTGTGGCGAACCGGCGGCGACCGGCTGTCGTCGGGCGTCTACGCCGTCAGCGGCGTCGACGACCCACGGCGCCACGTCGCCCACACGGCGCGCACCGATGGGGTGCGCGGCGTCGAGCTGTACCGCCAGAACGTCCTGGGACGCTTCGCCCGGCCGCGCCTCGGTCCCGACGCCCGCATCGACGTGCCGGTGCAGCTGATCGTCCCGGCGCGCGACCCGTTTCTGTTGCCAGCGCTCTACGAGGATCTGCACGAGACCGTGCCCGACCTGGTGCGACGGGACGTGCCGGCCGGCCACTGGGTCCCGCTGACGCACCCGGAGGCCTTGGCGCGCTGGATCGACGAGCACATCGATGCGGTGCGGCATCCGGAGGCGCCGCGCCGGCGTGGCCTGCGCCGGGGGACCGCGACGCCGGACGGCCCTGGCCGGTCACCGTTGGCCGACGCAGTGGTGGTCATCACCGGCGCCGGGCGCGGCATCGGTCGGGCGGCGGCGGTGGCGTTCGCCGAGCACGGCGCCGCGCTCGTCCTGACCGACGTGGACACCGACGGCCTGGCCCGCACGGCCGAGCTCGCAGCCGACGTCGGCAGCGCGGGCGTCGAGGTGCACCGACTCGACGTGACCGACCGCGCCGCCACCGAGGCACTCGCCATCGCGCTCGACGGCACCGTCGGCGTGCCCGACGTCGTCGTGCTCAACGCCGGCGTGGGCGCCGCCGGGCCCTTCCTCGACACGACGCTGGAGGACTGGGAGCGCACGATGGCGGTCAACGTCGACGGCGTCGCCAACGGGTGCGCCGTGTTCGGGCGCCGGCTGCGCGACCGCGCCGAGGGCGGAGCGATCGTGACCGTGGCCTCGGCGGCCGCCTACCTGCCGTCGCGCGCCACCCCGGTCTACGGCACGTCGAAGGCGGCCGTGCTGGCGTTGAGCGCCAACCTGCGTGCCGAGCTCGCCCCGCACGGCGTGTCGGTCAGCGCCGTGTGCCCCGGCATCGTCGACACGCCGATCCTGACCGACACGACCTTCGCCGGGGCCGACGATCCCGACGCCGTGCGCACCGCCATGGCAGCGCTGTACCGGCGGCGCGGCTTCCCGCCCGAGCGCGTGGCCGACGCCATCGTCGGCGCCGCCGTGTCCGGCCGCGCCGTCGTGCCCGTCACCGCCGAGGCGCGCGCCGCCTGGGTGGGTGCCCATCTGACCCCGGGGCTGCTGCGCCGCCTCGCCCGCATCGACCCGACGGCCACCGCCGTCCGCCTGAGGAGCTGACCCGCCATGTCCGTCATCCCGCTCCCGCCCACCGACGTCGCCGGCGAGACCGACGCGCACCCGAACCTCGAGGTCCGGCGCGTGCGGTTCGCCTGGGACGGCGTCGAGGTCAGCTGGCTGCCGTCGGACCGCATCGCCGGCCAGGTCGTCAACGTCATCCATCTGGCGCTGCCGCCCGGTGAGCGTTGGTTCGTCGACACCTACCGGCGGGCGTTGCCGCTCGTGACCGACGAGCGCCTGCGTCGCGAGATGAAGACGTTCATGGGGCAAGAGGCCGTGCACGCCCGCAGCCACGCCGGCTTCGTGGAGCACATGGACGCGGCGGGCTACGAGACGGCGCCGCTCGTCGCCATGATCGACGACATCGTGGCGCGATGGTCCCGCCTCGGTCGCCGGATGCTCGGCGAGGCGCGCACGCTGCGGATGGAGCTGGCGGTCATCGCCGGCATCGAGCACTACACGGCGGTGCTCGGCGAGTGGGCGCTGCGGACCGACCGCCTCGACGCCGCCGATCCCCGGCTGGCCGACGTGCTGCGCTGGCACGGTGCCGAGGAGCTCGAGCACAAGTGCGTGGCCTTCGACGTCCACCTCGCCGTCAGCGGAAACTACCTGGGCCGGGTGCTCGGCTACCTGATCGCCTCCGCCGAGCTGGCTCGGTTCTGGGACCGGGCGACCGGTCACCTGGTGGCACGCGATCCGCACCTGTCGAGCCGGCGGTACCGTCTCGCCGTGCTGCGATCCTTCCTGCGGGGCACCCTGCCCGGACGTGAGCTGATCCGCTCGCTGCTCGGGTACCTGCGGCCCGGCTTCCATCCCGCCGAGCGGTCGACGCTCGAGCTCACCCGGGCGTACCTGGCGTCGTCGCCGGCCGTGGCCGAGCTGGCGGAGCGCTCGGCATGAGCTCGCCGCCTGAGCGCCGGATCCTCGGCGGCTACCTGCCGGTCGTGGTCGGCGTCGTGGTCATGGCCCTCGTCGTGGCGCTGCTGCCGTCGCGCGCGCCGATCGCCGCCACCGCCGGCGGGCTCCCGACCGCCGGCGCCGAGGGCGAGGCGGTCACCGGTGACGTCGAGCCGTGCCCCGATCGCGAGCTGCAGGTGCCCGAGAGCCCGTACTCGCCGCCGTGCTTCACCTTCGACGGCGACAACGTCGGGGCGACCAGCCGCGGCGTCAGCGCCGACACCATCCGCGTGGCGTACCGGGTCACGCCCGACACCGACTACGCCAGCGTCATCCAGCAGATGGCGTCGGTGGACTTCGAGCCGGACACGCCCGAGAGCGTGCAGCGCACGCTGCGGGTCCTCACCGACTGGTTCAACCAGAACTTCGAGTTCTACGGACGCAAGATCGAGCTGGTGCCCTACGACGGCAAGGGCACCGTGGTCGGCGAGATCTTCGGCGGTGGGCAGGACGCCGCCACCGCGGACGCCGTCAAGGTCGACAGCGAGCTCGACGTGTTCGCCGACATCAGCGCCATCACCGAGCCCTACGCCAACGCCCTGACCCGGCGGGGCATCATCTCGCTGTCGCCGCCGTACGTGTCCGACGAGTGGTTCCACGAGCGGCGCCCCTACGGCTGGAGCCTGACGCCGAGCTGCACCCTGGTGTCCAAGGCCGCCACCGAGTACGGCACGAAGCGCCTCTTCGGCGAGCCGGCGCGCTGGGCGGGCGACGGGTTGCAGGGCCAACCCCGCAAGATCGCCGTGATCTCGCCGGACAACCCCGAGTACCAGCGCTGCGCCGACGAGGGCGAGGCCGTCATCCGTGAGGCGGGCTTCGACTTCCTCCGGCTCACCTACACCCTCGACCTGGCGACGATGTCGAACCAGGCGACGTCGCTGGTGGCCAAGCTCAAGTCCGAGGGGATCACCTCGGTCGGCTGCGCCTGCGACCCGCTGCTCCCGGTCTTCTTGACGTCCAAGGCCACCGAGCAGGGGTACAACCCGGAGTGGTTGGTCATGGGCACGGCGCTGACCGACAACGACTTCGCCGGCCAGCTCTACGACCAGGAGCAGTGGAGTCGCGCCTTCGGGGCCTCGGCGCTCGGCGACACGTTGCCGCTGACGGGCACCGAGGGCTACCTGGCGTACAAGTCGTTGGCCGACGACGAGCCGGCCTTCACCACCCCGCTGCTGTACTTCCAGCTGTACCTGCTGGCGATCGGCATCCAGATGGCCGGACCCGATCTGACCCCCGAGACCTTCGAGCTCGGCATGTTGGCCTACCCCGAGCGCTACGGCGAGGCCGGCACCTGGAAGTTCCTGCCCGGCAAGTACACGCCGCAGATCGACGCCCGCGAGATCTACTGGGACCCCGAGCGCATCTCGGCGTTCGACCTCCAGCCGGGCGCCTACGTGCCGGGCCGGCAGCGGTACCGGCTCGGGGAGGTGCCGACCGGCGATCCGGAGGTGTTCGATAACGCCCCGCCCCCGCCCGACGCACCCGACACGCCGCCCGACGGCGCCTCGACCACCACCACGAGCTCGCCGACGACCGGGGAGACGACGCCGTGAGCCCGGCGATGCGCGCCCTACGCGTGCCCGTCGCCGTGGCCGTCGTGGTGATCGTCGCCGCGGTGGTGGCGCCGGCGGCGGTCCCGGCCGGTGTCGTGCTCCAGGGCGTGATCCGCGGCGGCGGCACGGCGCTGCTGGCGGTGGGTCTCGTGCTGACCTACCGCTCGCACCGCATCGTGAACTTCGCCTTCGGCGCCATGGGCGGCCTCGCCGCCGCCGTGGCGGCCGCGCTCTATCAGGGGTCGCTCGGCGTGCCGTGGTTCGTGGCCGTCGCGGTGGCTGTCGCCCTCGGCGTGGCCATCGGCTTCTTCGTCGAACGCATCGTCATCCGCCGCTTCGCCAACGCCTCGCGGCTCACCCTGACCATCGCCACCATCGGCCTGGCCCAGGTGCTCGGCGGCATGGCACTGATCGTGCCGATCGCACTCGACGGCCCGCCGCTGGTGGGCAGCTTCGAGACGCCGCTCAACGCCGTGCAGGTCACGGTCGACCCGGTGGTGATCACCGGCAACGACCTGTTGCTGCTGGCCATCGTGCCCCTGCTGCTCGGCGCGCTCACGTGGTTCCTGCTGCGCACAGAGGCCGGCATCGCCGTGCGCGGCATCGCCGACAACGGCGAGCGGGCGCGCCTGCTCGGCATCCCCGTCGATCGTCTCTCGACGCTGG
>CAZYKR010000141.1:0-11437 GCA_964648005.1 uncultured Iamiaceae bacterium | reverse complement strand
CATTCCCCGACGACATCGAGCCGACCCGCCTCGTCGCCGAGGTGGAGGCCGCCGGCTATACCGCCCACCTGCCGACCCCGGTGGGCGAGGAGGGCGACGAGCCGAGCGAGGGGAGCGACGACCCGACCCGTCGGCTCCGTGACCGCCTGGTCATCTCTGCGGCGCTCACCCTCCCGGTCCTGGTCCTGGCCATGGTCCCGGCCCTGCAGTTCGACCACTGGCAATGGCTGTCACTCACCCTCGCCGCGCCCGTGGTCCTGTGGGGCGCCTGGCCGTTCCACCGGGCGGCCTGGACGAACCTCCGCCACGGCACGGCCACGATGGACACCCTCATCTCAGTGGGCACGATCGCCGCGTTCGGGTGGTCGCTCTACGCCCTGTTCATCGGCGAGGCCGGCGACCCGTCCATGCGCATGGGCTTCGATCTCAGCATCGAACGCGGTGGCGGCCAACACGAGATCTACCTCGAGGTCGCCGCCGGCGTCACCGTGTTCATCCTCGCCGGCCGCTACTTCGAGGCCCGCGCCAAGCGCCGCTCTGGCGCCGCGCTGAAGGCGCTGCTCGAGCTTGGCGCCAAGGACGTCGCCGTGCTCCGCGACGACGTCGAGGTGAGGGTCCCGATCGACCAGCTCGCCGTGGGCGACCGGTTCGTGGTCCGCCCCGGCGAGAAGATCGCCACCGACGGCGTCGTCGAGGACGGCACCTCCGCGATCGACGCCTCGCTGCTCACCGGCGAGAGCGTCCCCGTCGAGGTCGGTCCCGGCGACGACGTCACCGGCGCGACCGTCAACGCCGGCGGCCGCCTCGTGGTGCGCGCCACCCGTGTCGGTGCCGACACCGCCCTGGCGCAGATCGCCCGGCTGGTCACCGACGCCCAGAACGGCAAGGCCCCGGTGCAGCGCCTCGCCGACCGGGTCTCTGCGGTGTTCGTCCCCGTGGTGATCCTGCTGTCGATCGGAACCCTCGGGTTCTGGCTCGGATCCGGTGCCGGCGCCACCGAGGCGTTCACCGCGGCCGTCGCGGTGCTGATCATCGCCTGCCCGTGCGCCCTCGGACTGGCCACGCCGACTGCGCTGATGGTGGGCACCGGCCGGGGTGCGCAGCTCGGCATCCTGATCAAGGGCCCCGAGATCCTCGAGTCGACCCGCGAGGTCGACACGATCGTGTTGGACAAGACCGGCACCGTGACCACCGGGCAGATGGCCCTCGTCGCCGTGCACCCGGCCGAGGGCATCACCGAGGATGAGCTGCTGCGCCTGGCGGGCAGCCTGGAGGACGCGAGCGAGCATCCCGTCGCCCGAGCCATTGCAGAAGGGGCCCGCCAACGCGGCGTCGACCTCGCCTCCGTCGAGTCGTTCGCCAGCACCCAGGGGCTCGGCGTTCAGGGCGTCATCGACGGTCACGCCGTCATCGCCGGCCGCGACGCGTTCCTGGCCGACTGGTCCCAGCACCTCGGCGCTTACCTGGCTGCTCACAAGCAGCGCGCCGAGAGCGAGGGTCGTACCGCCATCGCGGTCGGGTGGGACGGTGAGGCTCGCGGGGTGCTCGTCGTCGCTGACACGGTCAAGGACACCTCGGCCGAGGCGATCGCCCAGCTGCGAGCGCTCGGTCTCACGCCGGTGCTGCTCACCGGCGACAACGAGCGGGCCGCCCGGGCCGTCGCTGCGCAGGTCGGCATCGACGAGGTCGTCGCCGAGGTCCTCCCCGAGGACAAGGTCGCCGTCGTGGTCCGCCTTCAGAGCGAGGGACGGGTCGTGGCCATGGTCGGTGACGGCGTCAACGACGCCGCCGCGCTCGCCCAGGCCGACCTCGGCCTCGCCATGGGCACCGGCACCGACGTCGCGATCGAGGCGTCCGACATCACCCTCGTCACCGGTGACCTGCGAGCCGCCGCCGATGCGATCCGGCTGTCGCGCCGGACGCTCGGCACCATCAAGACGAACCTGTTCTGGGCGTTCGCCTACAACATCGCCGCGATCCCCCTGGCCGCCGCGGGGCTGCTCAACCCTCTCATCGCCGGCGCCGCCATGGCGTTCTCCAGCGTGTTCGTCGTCACCAACAGCCTCCGGCTCCGCCGCTTCAAGGCGAGCCGTCCCTCCAAGGAGTCCCGATGACCACCCGGCCCCACCCCACCACCGACGCCCGGTTCGCCTTCGACGTGCTGCGCGCCGACCAGCCCGTGGTGGTCGACTTCTACGCCGACTGGTGCCGGTCCTGCCAGCTGCTCGACCCGGTCCTCGACGAGTTGGCCGCCGACTGGGGCGACCGGGTCCGGGTCGTCAAGCTCGACGTCGAAGCCAACCCCCACACCGCGGAGCGCTACGGCGTGAAGGGCATCCCCACCCTCATCCTCTTCGAGGCCGGCGAGGAACGCGACCGGATGGTCAACGTCATCCGCCGCCAGGCCATCGAGGACCGCCTCGGGACCCTCGTCCCATGAGCCACCCACCCAACCCGCTCGACAGGTTGGCTCGTGCCCAGCGAGTCGTGATGTTCATCGGCGAGATCCTCGCCGTCGCCACGGCACTGCGATCGCTGGCCGGTACCCGGCCACCCACCACGATGGAACGAACCCCACGGCCCAAGGAGACCCGATGCGCGGTTACGCGATCAGCAAGGACGACTATCAGAAGCGCCTGCGGCGCATCGAAGGCCAGGTGAGGGGCCTGCAGCGGATGATCGACGAGGACACCTACTGCGTCGACGTCCTCACCCAGATCTCCTCGGTCACCAAGGCGCTGCAGAGCGTCGCTCTGGGCCTGCTCGACGAGCACGTACGCCACTGCGTGACCCACGCCGAAGGACGCGACGGCACCGAAGCACCCGATGACATGGTCAACGAAGCCATGCAGGCCTTCGAACGCCTGCTGCGCACCTGAGCCCTAACTACGACAGACTGTCGCTGAACATGGACCCGACCTCATCGACTCGGAGCGTGACGATGGCTCAGCGTCGCCCGATGGGCACCCTCGAAGCCGACATCCTCGACATCTTGTGGCGAGCGGACACGCCGGTGACCCCGGCCGAGGTCCGCGACGGCCTCGACGGCGAGCTCGCGTACACGACGATCACCACGATCCTGACCCGCCTCGTCGACAAGGGCCTGGTGCAACGAACCCGACACGGTCGCGGCTACACCTACGCGGCGACGGTCAGCGAAGCGGACCTCACCGCATCCCGGATGCGCTCCGCGCTGGCCTCCACCACCGACCGGGTCGCGACGATGAACCGCTTCGTCGACGGGCTCTCCGCCAAGGAAGCCGCCGCCTTGCGGGCCGCGCTCGAGGGGCTCGAACCGTGAACGCGCTGCTCGTCGCCCCGCTGCTGCTCGTCGTCGCCGGGATCGCGGCGGGGTGGTTCCTGCCCCGGGTTGCGTCGCCCGCCACGAGCGTGCGCGTGCTCAGCGCCGCGACCGTCGTCGCCGCAGCCGGAGTCGCCGCAGCGCTGGTCCTCGTCGCCGTGGCCGGCGCGTCGGAGCTGCACGAGGTGTCGTCGTGGCTCGGATGGTGCGACGCGCTGTACCCCGGAGACCACGGCGCTGCCCCGTGGGCCGGCGCGCTCGCCACGGCACTGCTGGTGATCGCCACACGCCGTGCGCTGCGCTACACCCGCCGAGCCCGGGCCGAGCTCGAGTCGTTCGCGCACGTCGACGGCGTCGAAGTGGTCGCCGCGGCGGGACCGGTTGCGTTTGCCGTGCCGGGCTCACCCGGAGGTGTGGTGCTCGGCGACGAGCTGGTCCGCACCCTCAGCCGCGACGAGCGCCGCGCCGTGATCGCGCACGAGCGCGCGCATCTCGACCTCGGCCACCACCGTTTCGTCCACGCCGCAGAGACCTGCGCCGAGGCGTTCCCGTTCCTCGTTCCCCTCGCCCGCCAGGTCCGGTTCAACACCGAGCGGTGGGCCGACGAGTCCGCGGCGACCGAGGTCGGCTCCCGCGCCCTGGTCGCCCGAGCCATCGCCCGCGTCGCGCTGCTCGGCATCCCACCGGTGGCCCCGGGCGTGCTCGGCTTCGGAGCACTGGGCGCCACCGCCCGGGTCGACGCCCTCCTCCACCCGCCCACCCCCGCACGACTCACGCTGCCTGCCGCGGCGTCGACCATGACGATCCTCACCATCCTCGCCGGATCGTCGGTCCAGGTCCACCACCTGGCCTCCTTCATCAACCACGCCTGCCGCTGACCGCTGGCGGGCACATCCCACTACGATCTACGACATACTGTCGTAGAAAGGAGGTGGTTCATGCCCGCTCGCCGGCTCGACCGCCGCCAGTTCCTCATTGCCACGGGCGCCACCGGCCTGGCGGTCGCCGCCGGCTGCTCGTCATCGGACGGGTCACGGGCGGCGTCGACGACGACCCCAGTCACGATCGGGCCGACCGACCCGGCGGTCGCTGCCGCGGAAGCGGCCCGCCCGGCCACGGGGGCGGTCGTGCGACGAGAGCTGCGTGCCGCCCAGGCCACGCTGGACCTGGGCCGCCAGCGCGTCGAGACGTGGGCCTACGACGGTGTCGTCCCGGGCCCGGAGCTCCGTGCGGTGGTGGGCGACACCCTCGAGGTCGTGGTGCGCAACGACCTGCCCGAGGACACCACGATCCACTGGCACGGCCTGGCGTTGCGCAACGACATGGACGGCGTCCACGACCTGACCCAGGGACCGATCCTCCCCGGCGACACCTTCACGTACCGCTTCACCGCACCACACGCCGGCACCTACTGGTTCCACCCCCACATGGGTCTCCAGCTCGACCGGGCCCTCTACGCACCACTGGTCATCGACGAGCGCGACGAACCTGGCGCCTACGACGTCGACCAGGTCGTGGTCCTCGACGACTGGCTCGACGGCATCGGCACCACCCCCGAGCAGACCTTCGACGGGCTCACCTCCATGGGCATGGGCGACGGCTCCGGCGGGATGGGCGGGATGGGCATGTTCCGCTCCGATCTCCTCGGCGGCGACGCCGGTGACGTCGATTACCCGATGCACCTGATCAACGGGCGGCCCTCGTCGGACCGGCCGACGATCGAGGTTCCCGCGGGTGGTCGGGCCCGGCTGCGGTTCGTCAACGCCGGATCCGACACCGCGTACCGCGTGGCGCTCGGCGGTCACCGCATGACGGTCACCCACAGCGACGGGTTCCCGGTGGAGCCGGTCGAGGTCGACGCGCTGCTCATCGGGATGGGTGAGCGCTACGACGTGCTCGTCACTCCAGCCGATGGCGCGTGGCCGCTCGTCGCGCTGGCCGAGGGCAAGGACCTGACCGCCACCGCCGTGGTGCGCACCGCAGGATCGACCGCCGCGGCGCCGCCGGCCGACGCCCGCCCCGCCGAGCTCGACGGCCGCCTGCTCGCCCACGCCGACCTCCGCGCCACCGACGCCGTTCGCCTCGACACCCGAGACGCAGATGTGTCCGAGAAGATCGAGCTGAGCGGATCGATGATGCCCTACTCGTGGGCGTTCGACGGCGCCGCGTTCCCCGACCGTCCACCGATCCCGATTCGCCAGGGGCAACGGGTCCGCCTGGCGTTCGAGAACACCACGTCGATGTGGCACCCGATCCACCTCCACGGCCACACCTTCCGCGTCGGCGCCGACGCGGCGGGTCCCCGCAAGGACACCGTCAACGTCCTGCCCGGAGAGACCGTGACCGTCGAGTTCGACGCCGACAACCCGGGGCAGTGGATGACCCACTGCCACAACACGTACCACCTCGAACGCGGCATGGCGATGGTCATGTCGTACGTCCCCTGAGCCGGGAGCGAACCCATGGCACGACATGACGAGTCGAACGACCCCATCGGCGAGCGAGGCCTGCTCGTCGCCCTCGCCGTGTGCTGCGTCGTGCCCATGGCAGCGATCGTCGTCGCCACCTCGGTGCTCGGCATCGCGTTCGGGCCCGCCGTGGCGATCGCTGTCGGTCTCACCGCCGCCGGGGTATGTCTCGCGGTGATGGTCCAGCACCGACGCTCCGGGCACCACCAGCACCCAGGCGGCAGCCATGGGCACTGACACCGTCGTCGAGACCGTCGAGGTCCGCGGGCTGCGCTGGGCCACCGAGAAGAACGTGATCGAAGCGGTGCTGTCGCGCCGGCCCGGCGTCGTGGCCGTCGCTGCCAACCCCGTCGCGCAGACGGCCACGGTCACCTTCGACCCGGACGTGGCGTCGATCACCGATCTGCGTGACTGGGTGCGCGACTGCGGCTACCACTGCGCTGGTCTGTCGGTGCCCGACCACCTCTGCGAACCGGTCCCCGCCGGGCCCCACCACGCCGACCACGCCGACCACGCCGACCATCGCGGCGGGGGGACAGCAACAGCCGTGGTGCACGAGCGCCCCTCCGGCCCGGGCGGGCACGCCGGGCATGACCACCACGGCGGCGACGGCGACTCGATGGCGGCGATGGCGGCCGACATGCGCAACCGGTTCCTCGTCGCCCTCGTCTTCGCGCTCGTCATCACGATGTACTCCCACATCGGGATGGACATCCTCGGGCTGCACCTGCCCGTCCCGTTCGGGATCCGCAACGACGTCTGGCAGCTCCTGTTGAGCCTGCCGGTCATCTTCTGGTCGGCGTCGATCTTCTTCACCGGCGCCCTCGCCGCGCTGCGCGCCCGAACCCTCGACATGATGGTCCTCGTCGCGGTCGGCATCGGCACCGGCTGGGCGTACTCCGTCGCGGTCACGCTCACCGGTGGAGGAGACGTCTTCTACGAGGCCGCGACCATGCTCGCCGCGTTCGTGCTGCTGGGCCACTGGTTCGAGATGCGCGCCCGCGGCGGCGCCAACGACGCCATCCGCACCCTGCTGAACCTCGCCCCGGCGATGGCGCTCGTCGAACGCGACGGCGCCACGGTCGAGATCCCCACCGGTGACGTCGTCGTCGGAGACCGGCTCGTGATCCGCCCCGGCGCCAAGATCCCCGTCGACGGTCTGGTCACCGACGGCGAGAGCGAGGTCGACGAGTCCGTCGTCACCGGCGAGAGCCTCCCCGTCCACAAGGAACCCGGCTCGACGATCATCGGCGCCACCATCAACCGCAACGGCGTCCTCCACGCCCGCGCCACCGGCGTCGGCGCCGACACCGCCCTCGCCCAGATCGTCAAGCTCGTCCAGGAAGCCCAGAACTCCAAGGCCCCCGGCCAGCGCCTCGCCGACCGAGCCGCGTTCTGGCTCGTGCTCGTCGCGCTCGTCGGCGGCGCCCTCACGTTCGCCGCATGGATGCTGATCGGCGACGTCGACACCTCCGAGGCGCTGCTCTACGCCATCACCGTCGTCGTCATCACCTGCCCCGACGCCCTCGGCCTCGCCACCCCCACCGCGATCATGGTCGGCTCCGGACTCGGTGCCCAACGCGGCGTCCTCTTCAAGCACGCGACGGCCATCGAGGCCGCGGCCCACGTCGACGTCGTCGTCATGGACAAGACCGGCACCCTCACCAAAGGGGAACCCGAGGTCACCGACCTCCTCTTCGTCGACCGGGCCGACGAACGCACCGTCATCGCCTACGCCGCAGCGGTCGAACGGCTCTCCGAGCACCCCATCGCCCAAGCTTTCGTCGCCTTCGCCGACCGCCGCCACCCCGAGGCCATCCGCCACGCGGCGACGGGGTTCGACAGCGTCCCCGGGCAGGGCGCCATCGCCACCGTCGACGGCCACCGTGTCGCCGTCGGATCCAAAGCCCTCATGGACGGCCGAGGCATCGACCTCGGCGACCTCGCACAGGGGTGGCGCAGCCTCGCCACCGTCGGCCGCACCGTCATGTGCGTCGCCGTCGACGACGCCATCGCGGCGGTGTTCGGCGTCGCCGACGCACCCCGGGACACCTCGATCGACGCCGTGTCGTCGCTGCAACGCATGGGCGTCACCGTCGTGATGCTCACCGGCGACAACGAAGCGACCGCCCGCCGCATCGCCGAGCAGCTCTCCATCGCCGAGGTGATCGCCGATGTCCGTCCCGGCGACAAGGCCGCCCGCATCACCGAGCTGCAGGCGACCGGCGCGACCGTCGCCATGGTCGGCGACGGCGTCAACGACGCCCCCGCCCTCGCCCAGGCCGACCTCGGCATCGCCATCGGCACCGGCACCGACGTCGCCATCGAGACCGCCGATGTCGTCCTCATGCGGTCCGATCCCCTCGACGTCGCCATCGCTCTCACCATCGGCCGCGGCACCCTCCACAAGATGCGCCAGAACCTCGCCTGGGCCATCGGCTACAACTCGATCGCGCTGCCGATCGCCGCGGGCGTGTTCGTCCCCGCCTTCGGGTTCGGGCTCCGACCCGAGATCGCCGCGCTCACCATGTCCGGCTCGTCGGTCATCGTCGCCCTCAACGCCGGGCTCCTCAAGCGGCTCCGCCTGCCCCGCCCAGCCGGCCACGACGAAGACCACACCCAACAACCCCCCGGACCCGATCCCGCGACTCCCGCCGCCCACCACTAGACTACGACACACTGTCGTAGATAGCCGCGGTTCTTCTCGAAAGGGTTCCTCCTGTGCGTGCACGACTCGCCCTCCCTGTCCTAGCGCTCACCGTCGCCCTCGCCGCCGCCGCCTGTTCGTCGGGCGACCACGACGGCATGGACATGGGCGCCGACGGCAACATGTCCGGCTCGTCGATGCCCCACGACGACATGGGCGGCGGTTCTGGGGGGTCAGGCGGGTCGGGCGGGTCGACGTCGACGATCAGCGTGCCCGCAGACGCCGAGTTCAACGCCACCGACGTCGCGTTCGCCCAAGGCATGATCCCGCACCACGGCCAAGCCGTGCAGATGGCCGACATGGCCCTCGAGATCTCGACCGACCCGACCGTGCGGGCCCTCGCCGAGAAGATCAAGGCCGCCCAGGACCCCGAGATCGTCACCATGGAAGGCTGGCTCGAGTCCTGGGATCAGCCGGTTCCCGACCGCAACCAACCCATGGACCACAGCTCCGATGACATGGGCGGGATGATGATGTCGGGGATGATGTCCGAGGCCGACATGGCCCGCCTCGGCAACGCCACCGGTACCGACTTCGATCGCATGTTCCTCGAGATGATGGTGCTGCACCACGAGGGCGCCATCGAGATGGCCGAACAACAGCTCGCCGACGGCAAGTACCAGCCGGCCAAAGACCTCGCACAGGCCATCATCGCTGCTCAGCAGACCGAGATCGACGAGATGAACGCGCTGCTGTCGAGCGCCGGCTGACCTCCGGCCGGCACCGACCGGTGACCGCTCCGAAAGGGGGCCCACCATGATGTACTGGGGAACCGGCGACTGGAACTGGGCCGCATGGCTCGCCATGACCGTGTCGATGGTGGCCTTCTGGGGCCTGATCGCATCGGCGATCATCAGCCTCGCTCGTCGCCCCACCCACCACGGCCCGACCGCCGAGCAGATCCTCGACGAACGCTTCGCCCGTGGCGACATCGACGACGACGAGTACCGGCGCCGCCAGAGCACGCTTCGTAGCCGTGGAGGCTGAGCCGCCCTCCGGACCGCTCGGAGCCGGCCAGCACATGGACGCGATTCTGCGGTTGACCGCTGACATCGACGATCACGACGGCATGCGCGCTGTGACCTACCTGACGGTCGGGGGCCTCGCCGCGGCGATGGGCCTCGCCGTGATCGGCGGGTTCCCCCTCGACACGCCCATGCCCACCCACGTGTTCGGCTGGGTGACCCCGACCTGTGGCCTCACCCGTGGATCGACGGCCATCGTCCGTGGCGACTTCGCCATCGCGTGGCGCTACAACCCGTTGTCGTTCCTGGTCATGGCGTTTGGGCTGTTCGGCGTCGGTCGCGCTGCGGTCGGTGTCTTCACTCGCCGCTGGTTCAACCTCCGCATCCGCTTTGGCCTTCAGGCATGGGCGCTGGCCGCCGTTGCCTTCGTGGCGCTCGGGATGTACCAGCAGTCCAACGCTGACTTCATCATCCACTCCCGCATCTGACGCCAAACCCGCCGCTTACGGTGCGGGCAGTGAAGCCGGGTCGGACCGGGTGTCACCCGCCCGGCGCCGCAGCGGCACCCGACGCAGACCCACCTGCTGCGGAGCTATCGCCGCCGCACGTTCGATCCGCAGACACCTCGAAGTCCGGTACCTGCCGCTCCTGTACTTCGGCGGCGGTCGTGGCTGCGCCGTTGCGCTCGATGTCGTCGATCAGCCAGTCCATCTCGAGGATCTCGCGGCGCTGCGCCTCGCTGATCTCGACCGCCAGCTCGCAGACTCGCAGGTCGTCGTTGCTGAACCGCTCGGCTCTGGTGATGGCGAGCGAGTGGTGGGGGATCATCGCCCGCATGAACGCCGTGTCGCCGACGGTGGCCTGGCTGCGGTCCAGCGCGATGCCGCCGCCCAAGAGCAGCAGGCTGGCCACGACGATTGCGATGTTGCCCTTGATGCTGCGGTACATGTGCAACATCCAGACGAGCATCACGAGTCCCATGGTCCCGCCCATGGTGATCGCCATGAACACGCGGCTCTGGCTGAAGCGCACGTGGTCGAGCTCCCAGGAGCCCACGAACATCACCCAGTACATGAACACCATCGACGTGAGGATCATCGCCCCGAAACGCAGGTACTGCTTGAACTCCGTCGCGGTACGCTCCCGATCCTCATGGTCCTCGCCCGCATGCTGCTCGGTGTCTCCCACTGAAGGAGCCGAGTGGACGTCGTTGTGTGTGGTGCTGGGCATGGCGCCACCTCCTTAGTTCTCGGCAACTTGGCGCCGCCCCCGAGCCCTACCCACGGACACATCGATCTACCTGACTGGATCGCAACCACCGCGGAGATCTTCCTCGGGCTGGCCGCGGCGATCGCCGTCGTGTTGGCCGGCGCCGGGTCGATCGCAGCGCGAAGTCGACGACCCAACTGCGGCCCAATCGGGAACCAGCGGATGAGGCAGCCGGTGGCCGCGCCGGCCCGACGCGATCGCCCTTGACCGACCCGCCGGCTGGCGGGCAGACGTCGCACGGTCAGTCGGTCGCGGCCGAGAGGCTGTCGCCGTGAGTGTGGCCCGAGCCGTCGCCTTGTTCGTCATCGCCGCGGTCGCGGAGATCGGCGGTGCGGCTGATCTGGCAAGGCGCCCGCAGGCGCCGAGGGGCCGTCTAGATCCGTGCGGCATCCTCGCGCTCGCCGCCTGCGGGTTCGTCGCCAGCGGGTGTCTCATACCGCCGGCACATGAACCCGCCTGCTTGGCCTGGCCCGGCGAACAGTTCCTCGCCCTCCACCGTGATCAACGGTGACCCACCGAACCCGACGGCAGCGGCAGACTCGGGCGAGTTGATGATCCGACACCCCATCTCGCAGCCGAACTCCGACTGCAACCCGAGCAGGTTCGCCTCGGCCTCGCGCCAATGCGGGCAGTCCTCGAAGTACAAGAGCTCGACGCGCATCACCGGTCAGCCGAAGCCCGGGTCGTCGGGGTGCATCTCGAACCAACGGTCGAGAGCGTCTTCCCA
>CAZYKR010000140.1:0-11473 GCA_964648005.1 uncultured Iamiaceae bacterium | reverse complement strand
ACCCACGAGCCGGTCGCCGTCGCCTCGCCCACCAGCGCCAGCAGCAGCGACCGCGCCCCGGCGCCGGTGACCGCCACGGTGGCGCCACGCTGGAGCCCGCCCCAGGGCAGCAGGTCGCGCAGCGGCGCGGCGACGGGCAGGAGCTGCTCGCGCGCCAACGTCACCGGTTGGATGCGACGAGCGAGCTCGGCGAGGTCCGGAGCGGTCGTCGGGAGCGCCATCGGCCCAGTGTCGAACACCTGTTCGCCTCCGTCAAGTGGGCCCGAGACGCGCAACGGTGCCGGCCTAGGTGTCCACCGATCCCACATCACACCGGATGCCCGCCGGCCGCGGCCCGCCCCGCTGATCGTTGTGATGAGCGACGCAGATGGCGATGTTGGAGAAGATGGCATCCCGTGCCGGGCTGCCCACCGCCGGCAGGTGCGTCTTGGTCGGCCCGCCGTTATCCGCCAACGGTCCGAGCTTCAGGTCGACGCCCTGGAGATTCCCGATACCACCGAGCGCGCAACTAGTGTCGTTGCTGCGGTTCTGGCCACCCGAGGTGATCTTCCCCGAGCACGCGGCGCCCGACGTCGAGCCGATGATCGTGCCCGCCACCGTCACGGAGGCGTCGACGTTGGAGATCCCTCCGGTTGTCGGAGCGCTGTTGTCCACGACCGTCGTGAACACCAGCGACACGGTCGAGAACGACAACACCTCCATCCCCCCGGCACGCGACGACGCCGCGTTGCCCGAGATCGTGCTGTTCGTCATCGTCATCGAGCCGTACGTGATGTACAGGCCGGCGGCGTAGGTCGCGCTGTTGCCCGATACCGCGCTCTCTCGGATGGTCGAGACCTGCCCGATGCCGCTCACGTAGAACCCGCCGCCGAACTGGTAGGCGGCGTTTTCCGACACCGTGGACCGCGACACGTCGATCGTGCTGCCGGACGAGTGCAGCCCAGCGCCGGAACCCGCCGTGTTGTTGCTGAGCGTGCTGTCAGACAGCGTCAGCGTCGAACCTCCCCACACGTAGATCCCGCCGCCTCGACCCGCGTGGTTCCCGTCGATGACTGAGGACGACACCACCATCGCCCCCGACGACAGCACTGCCAGTCCACCACCGTCGCTCAATGCCGAGTTGCCGGATACCGTCCTCCCGACGACCTCGACCGTGCCCCCCGCGCTATACACCCCACCGCCGGTCGAGTCGGACGCGTTCTCGACGACCATGCTGTCGGTGATACGCAGCGACCCTCCGCCGTTGAAGATGCCCCCGCCCTGGTAGCCGGCGGTATTCGCAGACACGGAGCTCGTCCGAAGCTCGACCGAGGCCACCGCAGCCACTCGCATCGCGCCGCCCTCGACCGTGGTCGCACCGCCGACGATGGCAAGGTCGACCACGTCGATCAAGCCACGGACGTCGAAGACGCGATCGATGCCACCGCCGTCGACGGCGTGGCCGCCACCATCAACCGTCAACGTCCCGACGACATCGAGGTCGCCAGTGGCGCTCACGTCTTCGTAGGTGCCAGGAAGCGACAGCACCGGATCTACGGCGAGGGTCACCCGGTCGGCAGTCGGAGCCCGGTTGGCCTCGACGATGGCCGCCCGTAGGGTGCACGTTCCTCCACCGGCGTCACACACCCCGTCACCAGGACGAGCGTCGGGTGCGTCGACCGGGTCGTCGACCACCAATGCCAGTGGGACCGGCAGATCGCCGAGGCCCTCGGCTGCGCCCCTGTCGCACGCGCCACCAACCGGCCGTGGCTCTTCCCGCTGATCGACAGGCGTCGACGCATCACACAACCCTACGGTGCCGTCAGGGATGGCATCGGCGGCCGCGCTGCCGGGAAACGGCAGCCGCGTCGCCGTCAGCCCACCGTTGTCCGTCAACGCACCGACCAGCAGGCCGGTGTTGGACACGTCCGTTGCTGCCCCGAGCCCGCATGACCCATCCTGCGCTGCGTTGTAGCCGAGCGACGTGATCGGTCCGAGACACACGGGCAAGCCCTCAGCGGCAACGATCGAGGCCTGCAGACGGGTCGGTCCGCTGACGGCAGCGCCGGTCGGCGCCATGTTGCCCGCGACCGTCGACCGGATCACATTCAGCGTGCCGGACGTCGAATAGGTTCCCCCTCCGGTGCCCGACGCGACGTTGTCCGACACGGTGGTGCGCACCAGTGACATCACACCGCTGGCATACACCCCGCCGCCGTTTGTTGCTTCGTTTTCGGCGATCGTCGACGCCTCGACAGTCAGCGAGCCAGCGACACCGCCGCCGGAGCTCGCGTTGTTCGCTATCACAGTGCTTTGACGAACCACGGCGTAGCCCGAGATCCCTCCACCTGAGCTTGCGCTGTTGCCGCGGAACAACGTCCGGTCAACCGTCGCTGGTGTGGAGCTCGGAGCCCCGATGGACGCACCGCCGCCGCTATCCCACGCGTGGTTCCCGACGAACGCCGAATCGGTAACCGTCGTCACGGAGTAGCCAGAGGTGGCCACTCCGCCACCCCTGCGCCTCGACCAGTTCTCCGACAGGGTGCTGTTGGAGATGGTCAACGTACTGTCCAACACGGAGATCCCGCCTCCACCGTCGTCGGCGACATTGCCCGAGATCTCGCTCGATTCCACCGTCGTGTCCCCGTCGCTCGTCCAGATGCCACCGCCGACCTCGGAGTACGCCGCCAGCGCCACGTTGTTCGCGATGGTGCTGTCAACGACCTGCAGCTGCCCCGCCACGTTCGCAAGGCCGCCGCCGCTACCAAACGCCCGGTTGCTGGACACCGTCGCGCCAGTGATCGCCAGCGCGGATGCGTCCACATAGACGCCGGCGCCGTCAGCCGCGGAGTTCGCCGACAACGTCGCACCCACCAAGGTGGTCGAGGCGCCTGAGGCGAATACGCCCCCACCGTCACCCGTCGACACATTGCCAGCGATCTCCGAGTCGGTGATGACGCTGGACGCGCGCTCACCGTCGTCGAACACGCCTGCGCCGCGCGTCGCCCGATTCCCGCTGATCGTCGATTGCCTCACCTCGAGCAGCGCCCGGTTGTGCACGGCAGCGCCCTCAGCAGCGTCGTTGTCGTCGAGTGTGGAGTTGACCACCTCCAACAGGCCATCGTTGTTGGCCACAGCGCCGCCGGCCGATGCGGATCCGCCCGAAATCGTCAGGTCGTCCAAGACGAGGTGGTTCCCCGCAGCGTGCAGCACCCGGTCGATCCCCGCGCCGTCGACGGCATGACCGGCACCCACGATCGTCAGCCAACCGGTGACATCCAGATCTCCGGTGGCGTTGCCGTCCTCGTCGATCCCGGTGACGCTGAGCACAGGATCTGCGGCGAGTTCGATGACGTCGGTGGTCAGCGCGGCGTTCGCCTCGTCGACCGCCGCCCGCATCGTGCACGCCCCACCGGCGGCGTCGCACACGCCGTCACCCGGGTGCAGGTCGCCACCGTCTCCCGAGGAGTCGACCACCAGATGCAGCGGGCCGATGGCCGAGCCGCCGCCCTCGACCGCGCCGGCGTCGCATCCACCGCCCACCGGTCGAGGCATGCCCCTCTGGTCGGTGCTCGTCGTGACGTCGCATACGCCGGGCGTGTCTGCGGGGATCAGGTCGATGCCCGGGCTGGCCACGCCCAGCTGTCGGGTGTCCGTCGGACCGCCGTGGTCGCCCAACGGACCGATAGCAGGGTTGGTGTCGTTGAGGTCGGCCGGTCCGGCCAAGGCACAGGTGTCGTCGGCGACGACGTTGTACCCGGCTGACGAGATCACACCCGAGCAGCTGAATCGCCCACGGTCGGAACCGACGATCGAGCCACGCACCGACAGCGCGCCCGCCGGATTCCGCAGGGCCGTTGCGGCACCCATTCCGGTGTTGTTCCAGATGGTGCTGCGCTCGATCGAGAGCACGGCACTTGCGCTCGTCGTCTCGATGCCCGCGCCGGTGCCGGACGCCCGATTGTCCGACACCGTGGACGACTCGACCACCGCCGAGCCCGACACGGCGATGCCGGCCCCAACGGGCCCGGCATTACCGACGATCGTGCTTCCTCGGATGAGGTGTGGGGTCGGCGGGGTGCCCGACACGGCGACGCCGCCTGTACCCACCGGCCCGACAGCGTCGTTGTCGGCAATCGTGCTCGTCACGAGAAGCAACGGGTTCGAATTGCTGTGCATCGACAGGCCGCCGCCGACATTGCCGGTGATCACCGAATCAGCCACGACGAGACCCGCGTTCACGCCGCGAATGCCGCCCGGCCCAGAGGACGCCACGTTGTCCTGCACCAGCGCGTGCGAGACGAGGGTGCTACCGCTCGCGTACAGGCCGGCGCCGGTCTGAGACGTATTCCCTTCGATCGTCCCGCCGACGACGGTGAGCGTGCCGATCCCGAGGAGCGGGCTGACGGCGATGCCGCCGCCCTCGCTCGTGGCGTTGTTGTCGACGAGGTGGGCGTCGTCGAGATGCACGTCCCCGCCGACGGTGACAATTCCGCCCCCGCGACCAGACACGACACCACCGGTGATCGTCACGTCGCGGGCCGTCAGGTCATGGCCCCAAGCCTGGAGCACGCGGTCCAACCCATTGCCGTCGACGACGTGGCCTGCGCCCTCGATCACCACACGCCCGTACACGTCGAGGTCGCCCGACGCATTGGCGTCCTCATCGCTGCCGGGCCGGCTGAGCACCGGATCCACGGCGAGCGTGATGCTGTCGTCGGTCGGCCACGCGTTCGACTCGTCGACAGCGGCGCGCAGCGTGCACGAACCTCCCCCGGCGTCGCAGATGCCATCTCCGGGCAGGGCATCTGTGGCATCTGCGGCGGTGTCGACCACAAAGGTACGGGGCGACACCGAGCCACCAGCGCCTTCAACAGCACCGATGTCGCATCCGGGACCATCCGGACGGACGAACCCGCGCTGGTCGAGCGGCGCCGTCCCGTCGCACAGGCCGGGGGTACCCAGCGGAATGGCGTCGAGCACCGGGCTCGACCCGGCCGGCATCTGCGTGTCGGTCGGTCCGCCATTGCCCCCCAGCGGGAGCAGCAGCGGGTTCGTGTTCGGCTGGTCGGTCGACACGCCCAACGAACACGTTCCGTCGGTGCTGACGTTGTAACCACCCGAGGTGATCGATCCCCCGCAGGCGCGTCGACCCTGACCAGCGGCGATCACCGAACTACGCACGACCGCACCGCTGCCCCCGTACACAGCACTGCCTCCACCGTTGAAGGCGATGAGGTTCCCGGAGATCGTCGAGCGCTCGATGACGAGGTTCGCACCGCCGGCGAAGATGCCGCCTCCCGAGGAACCCGACGTGTTGCCAGACACGGTCGTTCGCGTCACGACCGTCGAGCCAGCGGACAGCGTGAGGCCACCGCCGGCGGCCGTGCTCCGATTCCCGGCGACGGTGCTGCCGTCGATCGACGTCGAGCTCGCGACACCCGAGCTGTGGATGCCACCGCCCCCCGATGCGCGGTTGTCGCGAATCGACGAAGCGGAGATCAGCAGATCCCGCTCGCTTGCGACGCCGCCACCATTGCCCGTAGCGACGTTGCCCGCGATGACCCCACCGTCGAGGACTAGCCGCCCGGTGCTCAAGACGCCGCCGCCGGCCCCGATCACGTTGCCGCCTGTCACGGTGACCTCGCGCAGCTCGAGAACCGCCCCACGAGCGTGCAGGACCCGATCCAGTTCCGCGCCGTCGACGTTGTGGCCCCGGCCTTCGATGACCAGCCAACCCAACGTGTCGAGGTCGCCGGTGACGTTCGCGTCCTCCCCTGCACCCGGCTTGCTGAGCACCGGATCGACCTCCAGCTCGATGGTGTCGGTCGTGGGTGCGGCATTCGCCTCGTCGATCGCTGCTCGCAGGGTGCAGGTCCCGGCGACGGTGAGGCACGACCCGTCACCTGGCGTGAGGTCCGAGAGGTCAGCTGGGTCGTCCACGACCAGGCGCAACGGCTCGAGCGGCAGCCCAGCGCCCTCGACCGCGCCGATATCGCACGCCGGACCGATCGGCCGCGACACGCCTCGCTGATCGACGTGCACCGACCCGTCGCACAGCTCCGGAGTACCGACCGGGATGCGATCGATCGCCGCGCTCCCCTCGGCGGGCTGATGCGTTGCCGTCTCGCCCCCGTTGTCGCCGAGCGCACCGAGCACCGGGTTCTCTCCGACGAGGTCGGACGGCTCGGCCAACGCGCACGAGGGATCGACGACCAGGTTGTACCCGCCGCTGGCCATCGCAACCGAGCCAGCGCACGGCGATCCGGAGTTCTGCGCGCTGATCAGGGAGCCGGAGACCGACGTGGCGCCCGCCGATCGGTACATCCCACCACCCGAGTTCGCCGCCACCGTCGCAAGGCGCAGGTCCACGGTCCCCGCCGTCCACACCCCGCCGCCGGTCGACGCAACGTTCCCCGAGATGGTCGATGTACGGACGGTCAGTGCATTCGCGGCACCCGTGCTCACGTAGGCACCGCCGCCGCTGCCGGCGCTGTTGGCGGCAAGCGTCGATCGGTCGACGACGACGGCGCCCCCGCCGAGGACCCCTACCCCGCCACCGAACGACGCGGCGTTTGCCGTCACGGTCACCGTGTCGATGGTCGCGCTCGCGCCTCGCACCAAGATCCCACCACCGACACCCGTTCCGGACGACGAACCGAAGGACGCACCACCGGTGAGCACCGCGTCGCGCAGCACCAACTCGGCCCCGTTGCGAACCTCGATCACCCGATCCAGACCGTTCGCATCGATGGTGACCCCTGAACCATCGATTGTCAGCACGCCGGTCACGTCAAGATCGCCCGTCGCGCCGAGGTGCTCGTTGACACCGCTGAGCCCGAGCTCGACCCGCGTCACGCTCGGCGCGAACGCAATGGCGTCGGTCGATGCCAGTGCGTTCGACTCCATCACCGCAGCTCGGAGCGAACAGACCCCCGGAGCGGCGCCCGAGTCGTGGCACACCCCATCGCCTGGCAGGTCGTCGACCGCGTCGCCGCCATGGGTCACGGTGAAGGCGCTGACCCACTCGGCACAGATCACCGAGGAGACCGTCCCCCCAGGGCACGTGGTACCTGCCAGCACGGTGGTGCTCGACACCGTCGGCATGCCCGTCGAGAACTCGAAGGTGGCGCCCGCCAGGTTCGCTCCGATCAGGGTGGTGCCGTCGACCGTGGTGTCCCGGGCGTCGGCGCCCGCGAGGTCCGCGCCCGAAAGGTCGACACCGTCCAGCTCGCACCCCCGGAGATGGGCGCCAACCAGGTCCACGTCGGACAGGTCGGCCGCCGGCACGAACCGGCCGTCGCATGCGTGACCAACGACCTGTTGTCGGCCCGCATCAACGGCAGCGCCGGAGACCACCGTGAAGGTCGTTCCTTCAGCCGCGGCGGGCCAGAGCCCCAGCGTTTCGACATCCGCGCCAGGGACGAACACCGGCCGGAACGCGTGCGTCGGGTCGCCGAACAGCCATGCCGGATCGACGATGGCCACCTTGTAGGTCCCAGGAGGCAGGCCGCGGACGTCGTACGTACCGTCGGAACCGGTGAGTGCTCCTTCGATCAGGTCACCGGTGGCGCTGTCGAGCACCAACGCGCCCTGCAGACCCAGAACCGAACCACCGGCGGCCACCGATCCGGTCAGCGAACCCGCGAAGGGCAGTTCGATCGACGCATCCGCCGTCTCTCCATCGGCGAGATCGAACACCGTGGCATCGGGCCAGGCAGCGACCCCAGGGTGGTGTACTGCTCCGTAGACGTGGGCGGGGTCGCGAGCTCGCACCACGTAGCCACCGGGGCCTGGAAGCCCCAAAGCGAACCGGCCGTCGACGTCGGTGGTCACATAGCCGGCTGACCAGCCAAACCCACCCCCCGTCACCTCGACCTCGATCCCCGCAAGCGGGATGCCTCCTCCACCGGTGATCCGTCCCGTGATGCTCGGCTTGGCCGGCATGACCAAGTCACCCAGCACGACGCCACTGGGGCCGACCGACAGCTCCACTGAGCCACTCCAGGTGTCAGTTCCGCTCACCCCGTCCCAGAACCGATCGCTGCGAAGGCCGTTCGGGTCTCGCGCATAGAGCCGATAGCTGCCCGGCTCCGTAGCCAAGCTGTACGTCCCGTCAGGTCCGGCGACAGCGACAGCGACATCACCGCCCCAAACCGGCTCCACCAAGTGGACGACGACACCTGCAACACCCGTGCCGTTCGAGTCAACGACCCGACCCGACACGCCGACGGGGGTGGCAGCAGCCGGTTGTGGCACGGCGACGACGAGTGCGATGGCCAGCAGTGGCAGGACGATCGCACCTGCCATCCGCCGCACGACCTTGGTCGCCATAGATCCTCACCCGACCCGCCAGGGCGCGACCACGTCTTTGACGCAGAAGCAGCAACAACAACACCGAAAGACTACCTGCCCTTCGCGCGGCAGGTCGTCGCGGCAAACCGCCCGGACGCGCAGCGACCCGTCGCCGAGGTCCTGGCGACGGGCCGCTGTTGACACGCCGTTGCGCACTCCGACCGGTGGGTACGCAGGCTGGTTGGATTCCCGCAGCACACCGACCGGTGGGTGCTGCGAGGGTGGCGGCTCCGTGGCCGCTGCCGCTCACGCGACACCCACAGAGTCGTCACATCGGTGCGGTCGGTTCCCGGGGCCGACGGAAATTCTCCGCCGGCCCGGGAGCCGAGCCGCGCCCGCCCCTATGCCGGGGGCGGGACGAAGTAGCCGACGACGTCGGCGATGACCTCGACGTTGCCCTCGTTGTTGCGGATCGACACCTGATCGAGGTCGCCGACCTTCACCACCACCAGGTTCGGGAACGTCTCGCCCGCCACCCAGTTCAAGTTCGACACCTCCGGCTGCGTCTGCCCCGCCGGCCACAACCGCAGATCCGACGCATGGTCACCACCGGTGACCGTCACGTTCAGCACGACGGCGGTGGCCGTGTCCGGCACCCCACCGACGCCCGTCACCGTCAGGTTCCGGGTCTGTGCGTCGCCGAACGGACCGGCGAGGCCGAGGTCGTCACGGGTGTCGAGGATGCGCGACGGCTGCAGGGCCGCGTACTTGTCTCCCGTCGTCGGTTGGAAGTAGCCGACCACGTCGGCGATGACGTCCACGTTGCCCTCGTTGTTGCGGATCGACACCTGATCGAGGTCGCCGACCTTCACCACCACCAGGTTCGGGAACGTCTCGCCCGCCACCCAGTTCAAGTTCGACACCTCCGGCTGCGTCTGCCCCGCCGGCCACAACCGCAGATCCGACGCATGGTCGCCACCGGTAGCCGTGACGTTGAGGACGACCGAGGTGGCAGTGTCCGGCACGCCACCGACGCCCGTCACCGTCAGGTTCCGGGTCTGCGCCTCGCCGAAGGCGTCGGCGAGACCGAGGTCCTCGCGGGTGTCGAGGATGCGGTCGGGCTGGACGCCCGTGAAGACGTCGCCGCCGCCGGTGTAGTAGCCGACCACGTCGGCGATCACCTGCACGTTGCCCTCGTTGTTGCGGATCGACACCTGCCCGGCATCACCGACCTTGACCATCACGAGGTTCGGGATGGTCTGCCCCGCGGTCCAGTTCAGGTTGGAGACCGTGGGCTGCGGTTGACCAGCAGGCCACAGCCGCAGGTCCGACGTGTGGTCACCACCGGTCACCGTGACGTTGAGCACGACCGCCTTGGCGCCGACCGGGACGCCACCGACGCCGGTGACGGTGAGGTTGCGGGTCTGGCCGTTGCCGAACGTCCCCGCCAGACCGAGGTCCTCGCGGGTGTCGAGGATGCGCGACGGCTGCACGCCCGTGTACCCGAGCAGGTCCGCCGCGGCGACCGTGCGGGCGAGCCCGCCCGCCACCGAGATGGTGCTGCCCTCGGGCGGCGTGCCGGGGAACTCGGCGTTGGGGATCCAGTGCATCGTCTCACCGGAGGCATACCGCTGGTCCACGATGAAGCCCTCGGTGCCGAGCGTGCCGTTGTAGGTCGTCTGCGCTGCCGGCGACGGAGTCGTCACCGAGAAGACGAAGAACTGGGCGCTGTCGGCGGCGGTCGCCGGCGGCGTCACCTGCGGACCCGACCAGTGCACGACCTGGCGGCCGCCTTGCTCGGTGAGCTCGCACGACCAGCCGGCGACGTTGTCGGCGGGCTGGTTCGTGTTGTTCGTCGAGGCGTTGTTGATCTGCTTCTTCGCAGGTCCGCACATGGGGTTGGTCCACCCGGCGGGGACGATGGCGCGCACGTCGACCGTGGTGTCGTCAGCGCCGTTGTGCGGCTCGGTCTGCTCGAACGGCGCCCGCAGGTAGACGGTCTGCGTCGTGCCGGCAGGATACGGCGGTGCCGCACCGACCGCTCCCGTGCCTCCCTGGGTGTTCGGCGCGAAGCCGAACGCCGAGGACGACGGGAAGCTGGCGTGAGCGAAGGCGGGCAACGCCGTCGCCGTCACGAGTGTCGCCGTCGCACCGGCGAACACGGCGATGCGGCGCGCGCGGGCGCGCCGAACTGGTCCGTCCATCGGAATGGTCCCTCCCTCGGGCTCAGAGCCTCGTTGCCGGCGCCCTCTGCAGCCGGCACGTCGAGACAAGTCGCCCGGAGGGTGCGCCTAGTTCCCGGCGTCTGCGGAATTCGTGGGACGCGCCCGCAGCTGGAGCCCGAGCGCGACGACGCCCAACACCAGCGCCACGACGGCGATGCCCAATGCCAACCCGCCGAGCGGGCTCGATCCCTCGGCAGCGGTCGTCGATGCTGGTGCCGCGGCCTGACCGGCAGTGGACGTGGCGGCGGACGTCGCCGGTGGTGCCGACCCGTCGCTCGCGGTCGTGGTCGGCGTGTCGGCACCGCTGATCACGTTGCCGTGCTCGTCGACGGCGAGCCCCACGCCCGGCACCAGCGCCAGCTGGGGCGCCGGGAACGGTGGCGCCGCCTCGGTCTCGCTCGGCCGTTCGATCCAGGCGACCTCCTCGCCGTCCTCATAGGTCTGGATCGCCGGGAAGTACAGCGTCTGGGCCGCGTCGGGCAGCGGCCCGACCAGGAGGTCGAAGTCCTGGTACTGGTCCGGCTCGATGCGGCCGCCCTCCCAGGTCACGGTGTCGACGGCCTCGGTGAGCTGGTTGCCCTCGGCGTCGGGCGCCGGCGTCACCGGCCGCGTCGTGACGGTGGCGGTCCAGCCCGGCGTGGGTCGGACGCTGACCGAGGAGATCGGCTGATCTTGCGGGAACTGCATCCGGATCGTCGTCGTGGCGGTGTCGGAGCGTTCGTTGGGAACACGGACGCTGATCTGCGTGTACGCCCCGGGTGGGACCGCCACCGGCTCGATCGTGATGTGTGCGGCGGCTGCCGTCGCCCACCCGACGACGAAGACGGCCGCCACCGCCATCAACGTCGCCACCTTCGTTCGTGTCCCGGTCCTGCCCCTCATCGCCGTCTCCCCCGCGCGTTCACGGGGGCGCATCGTGACGGTCTCGGCCACGTGTGTCCAGTGGCGGGAAATTCTTCGTGCGAGGGGAACCG
>CAZYKR010000139.1:0-11516 GCA_964648005.1 uncultured Iamiaceae bacterium | reverse complement strand
CGCGACCTCGACCTGCGTCGGCCGATCTACCGCGAGACCTCGGCGTACGGTCACTTCGGTCGCGAGCTGGAGGACTTCACCTGGGAGCGCACCGACCGCGCCGCGGCGCTCGCATCCCAGCTCGGCCTCTGAGCCCCCGCGTCGCCCGCATCGTGCCGGACGTCCCGGCGGTGCGGCGCGCCTTCGACTACCTGGTACCCGACGAGCTGCGCGCCGACGTGCGCATCGGCACCGTGGTGCGCGTCGACCTGCACGGTCGACGGGTGCGGGGCTGGGTGGTCGACCTCGACGTCGAACCGCCCGCCGGGGTGGCGCTCAAGCCCGTCGCCAAGGTGACGGGCTGGGGGCCACCACCGGAGGTGATCGACCTCTGTCGCTGGACGGCGCACCGCTGGGCGGGGCGGACCGAACAGCTGCTCGGGACCGCGACGGCCGAGCGGGCCGTCACCGGGTTGCCCGGCCGCGTCGCCGCGGCGCCGGTGGCGCGCCCGGCGAGCCGGGACGCCGGCCTCGTCTCCGACGCCTGGCGGGCTGCCCGGCGCCGTGGGGTCGCCGTCCTGCGCCTCCCACCGGCCGATGACCCCTACGAGGTGGTCGCCGCCGCAGCGGCCCTGGGGCCGGCGTTGGTGGCGGCTCCCTCGGTCGCCACGGCGAGGCGGCTCGGCCTCCGCCTGCGGCGTGCCGGCGAGGAGGTCGCCGTGGGCGGGCGCGACTGGGCTCGATCGCGCGCCGGCGTGACGACCATCGGCGCGCGAGCCGCCGCGTTCGCCCCGATCCCCGAACCGGCGGCCGTGGTGGTCCTCGACGAGCACGACGAGCGCTATCAGGAGGAGCGGGCTCCCACCTGGCACGCCCGAGAGGTGCTCGTCGAGCGCGCCCGCTGCGCCGGCGCTCCCTGCCTGCTGGTGTCGCCGTGTCCCAGCCTCGAGGCGCTCGCTGCCGGACCGCTGGTGACCCCCGCCCGGGCACACGAGCGGGGTGGGTGGCCGATGGTCGACGTGGTCGATGTCCGGCGTGAGGATCCGATGCGCTCCCGGCTGCTGTCGGAGCGGCTGGTCGATGCCGTGCGCTCGGACGCCCGGGTGGTGTGCATCCTCAACCGCACCGGTCGGGCGCGCCTGTTGGCGTGCGACCGGTGTCGCGAGCTGGCGCGTTGCGAGCGGTGCGAGGCGGCGGTGGTGCAGGCCGCCGTGGGGGAGCAGCTCCATTGCGGACGGTGCGGTCTCGACCGCCCGGTCGTGTGCCAGGCCTGCGGCGCCACCACGCTGCGGGTCGTGCGCTCGGGCGTGCGTCGCCTGCGTCAGGATCTCGAGGCGCTCACGGGCGGGCCGGTGGCCGAGGTGACGGCGGCGTCGCCGGAGGTCGCGCCCACCCGGGTGACCGTCGGCACCGAGGCGGCGCTGCACCACCTCGACGCCGCCGACGTGGTCGCCTTCGTCGAGTTCGACCAGGAGCTGCTCGCCCCCCGCTACCGGGCGGCGGAGGAGGCGATGGCGCTCCTGGCGTTGGCCGCACGGCTGGTCGGTGGGCGGCGGGACGGGGGGCGCATCCTCGTGCAGACAGCCATGCCTCAACACGACGTCGTGCACGCGGCGCGCCTCGGCGATCCCGGCCGCCTCGTCGAGACCGAACGAGGGCGGCGGGAGCTGTTGCGGCTCCCACCGGCGGCGCCCGTGGCCGTCGTCTCGGGCGCCGCGGCCGAGGCGTTCGTCGCCGCCATCGACGTACCGCTCGGTGTCGAGGTCAGCGGCCCGTCCGCCGACGGGCAGTGGCTGGTGCGCGCCGCCGATCACGACCAGCTGGCCGACCTGCTCGCCGCCACGCCTCGCCCGGCGGGTCGCCTGCGCCTCAGTGTGGATCCGGTGCGCCTGTGAGGTGGCGTCGGACGCGGGCTGCGGGAGCACGACGGTCGTCCCGTAACGTGGAGCCCATGGCGACGTTCGACATCCGGATCATCGGTGACCCGGTCCTCAAGCAGGTGACGCGCCCGATCACCGATATCGACGGCAAGCTGGCCCAGCTGGCCACCGACATGCTCGACACGATGTACGCCGTGCCCGGCATCGGCTTGGCGGCGCCTCAGGTCGGCATCCAGAAACGCCTCTTCGTGTACGACCTGCACGACACGCCCGGCGTGCTCATCAACCCCGAGATCGTCGAGTCCGCCGGCGAGTGGACCTACAGCGAGGGCTGCCTGTCCATTCCGGGTCTGTACTTCGAGATCACGCGCCCGGACGCCGTGCTGGTGCGCGGCCGCGACCTCGACGGCAACGAGGTCGAGCTCGAGGTCGACGAGCTGTGGGGCCGGCTGATGCAGCACGAGCTCGACCACCTCGACGGCACGCTGATGGTCGAGCACCTCAGCGAGCCGCAGCGCAAGGCCGCCAAGAAGCGACTGCGCGAGCTGATGCTCGACCGCACGTCCGGCCCGACCGCGGTGATCCGCGCCGACGGCTCGGTCGAGGTCGACTGAGGCGACGTGTCCGACGACCCGACGAGCAGCGCGAGCAGCGCGCTCCCACCCCCGCCGCGGCTGGCCCACCGACTCGTGTACCTGGGCACGCCTGCGGCCGCCGTGCCCCCGCTCGAGGCACTCGTCGCCGCCGGCTTCGACGTGGCCCTCGTGGTGACGCGTCCCGACAAGCGCCGCGGGCGACGGGCGGAGGCGTCGCCGAGCCCGGTCAAGGCGGCGGCGCAGGCGTTGGGCATCCCGGTGACCACGGACGTCGCCGAGGCAGCCGGCGTCGGCGCCGACCTCGGCGTCGTCGTGGCCTTCGGGCAGATCCTGCGCGCCGAGCTACTGCGCCGGCTGCCGATGGTCAACGTGCACTTCTCCCTGTTGCCACGCTGGCGCGGTGCGGCGCCGGTGGAGCGGGCCATCCTGGCCGGCGACGCCCGCACCGGCGTGGCCGTGATGGGCGTCGCCGAGGGCCTCGACGAGGGACCCGTCTACGCCGAGGTCGCCGTCGACATCGATCCGGCCGAGACGGCGGACGAGCTGCGGGCGCGACTCGTCACGGCGGGGAGCGCGCTGTTGGTCGACACGCTGCGGTCGGGGCTCGACGCACCGGCGGCACAGGAGGGCGAGGTCACCTACGCCGCCAAGATCACCCCGGCCGATCTCGAGCTCGACTGGACGCTGTCGCCCGCCGAGCTCGATCGACGGGTGCGGGTGGGCGGTGCATGGACGACATGGCGCGGCGAGCGGTGCAAGGTGTGGCGCGCCCAGGTCGTCGACGTCGAGATCGACGGTCCACCGGGCGCCATCGTCGGCACGGCCGTGCGCGCCGGTGACGGTGCCCTGGCACTCGTCGAGGTGCAGCCCGCAGGCAAGGCGCGCCTGGATGCCGCGGCCTGGCTGCGCGGGGCGCGGCCGGCACCCGACGAGCGGTTCGGCACGTGAGCGGACGACACCCGCGGTCGCGCCCGGCACGGGACCGGGTCCGAGGTCTGGCGGTCGACGCCCTCGACCGCATCGACGACGGCGCCTACGCCAACCTGGTCCTCCCGCCGATGCTCGATCGCAGCGGCCTCGACCAGCGGGACCGGCACTTCGTGACCGAGCTCGTCTACGGCACCACCCGGCGCCGACGTGCGCTGGACCACCTGGTCGACGCCCACCTCCGCCGACCGCCGGACCGCACGACCCGCTCGGTGCTGCGCCTCGGCGCCTACCAGCTGCTCGAGCTGGGCACACCGCCGCACGCCGCTGTCGGCCAGACGGTGTCGGTCGCCCCCGAGCGCACGAAGGGTCTGGTCAACGCCGTCCTGCGCAAGGTCGCCACGACCGTCGGGCAAGGGTCGATCCGTTGGCCGTCGCTCGGGGTCGAGCTCAGCTACCCCGACTGGGTCGTCGACCGCCTCGTGGCGGACCTCGGTGCCGCCGACGCCGCCGCGGCGCTGGCGACGATGAACGAGGCGCCGGCGGTGACCGCGCGCGCCGACGGCTACGTGCAAGACGTGGCGTCGCAGTGGGTGGCTGCAGCCGTCGACGCCGAACCGGGCATGCGGGTCTGCGACCTGTGCGCCGCTCCCGGCGGGAAGGCGACCGCTTTGGCTGGCGAGGGCGCGTTCGTCGTCGCCGCCGACGTTCGGGCTGGCCGCGCCGAGCTCGTCGCCGCCAACGCCCGCAAGCTCGACGTCGCCGAGCGCGTCGCGGTCGTCGTGGCCGACGGCACGGCGCCGCCGCTCGCGCCGGCGAGCATGGACCGGGTGCTCGTCGACGCGCCGTGTTCCGGCCTCGGCGTCCTGCGGCGCCGGCCGGACGCGCGCTGGCGCGTGTCGGCGTCCGATGTGGACGAGTTGGCGACGCTGCAGGTGGCGCTGCTGCGCGCCGCCGCGCCGCTCGTGCGTCCCGGAGGACTGCTCGTCTACAGCGTGTGCACCGTGACCGACGCCGAGACGGTCGAGGTGGATCGACGCGCCGCGGACGCTCTCGAGGGGTTCGACCCGCTCCCGCCGCTGGGCGCACCGTGGCGACCGCACGGCCGGGGCGGCCTCCTGCTGCCGCACGACGCCGGCACGGACGGCATGTTCCTGCTCCGGCTCCGACGGCGTGCCGCCGCAACGGATCCGCGACCCGACACTCGACCCGAGGACTGAGCCATGGACCACCCAGCCGACGGACTCGATGCCAAGATCCTCACCGTCTCCGATGGCGTGGTTGCCGGCACCCGCACCGACGCTTCCGGACCGGCGCTGGCGGCGCGCCTCGACGACGCCGGGTTCCGGGTCGTCGACCAGCGCGTCGTCGCCGACGGGCGGGCGAACGTCGGGGAGGCGATCGTCGAGCTGGCCGAGGGCTTCGCCGGCCTGGTCATCACGACGGGCGGTACCGGGTTCGCGCCCCGCGACGAGACGCCCGAGGGCACCGCCGTCGTCCTCGACCGCCAGGCGGCGGGCTTGGCTGCCGCCATGCAGGCGGCGCACCCGATGGCGAAGCTGTCCCGCGGCATCGCCGGCGCGCGCGGGAGTGCGCTGATCCTGAACGTCCCCGGCTCTCCCAAGGGCGCCGTGGAGTCGCTCGAGGCGGTGCTCGACGTGCTGCCGCACGCGCTGCGCCTGCTCGCAGGCGTCGACGACGCCCACTGACGGCCTTGGCCCCGTCGGCGGCCTGCTCGCTATGGTGGTCGGATGCGAAACGGTCGTGACGAATCCGACCGGTCCCGAGACGACCGGCGGCGATCATGACCGATGACGAGCTGATGGCTGCGGCGCTGGCCGCTGCCGAGGCGTCCCGCTTCGATGTGGCACCACGGCCGTGGGTGGGCGCGGCCCTCGTCGCCGGCGACGGCACGGTGGTGACCGGCGCCACCGCCGGTCGCACGGGACCCCACGCCGAGGTGTCGGCGCTCGCGGCGGCCGCGGCGGCCGGCGTCGACGTGGCAGGCGCCACGATGGCGGTGACCCTCGAACCGTGCGCGCACCACGGGGTGACGCCCCCGTGCGCCGAGGCACTCGTCGCTGCCGGCGTGGCCCGGGTGGTCGTGGCGCTCGAAGATCCGGACGAACGGGTCGCCGGTCGCGGCCTCGAGATCCTGCGCGCCGCCGGGGTCGAGGTGGTCGTCGGCGTCGGCGCCACCGCAGCTGCCCTGCAGCTGGCTCCCTACCTGCACCACCGCCGCACGGGACGCCCGCTCGTCGTGTTGAAGCTGGCGCTCTCGCTCGACGGCCGCACCGCCGCCCCGGACGGGTCGAGCCAATGGATCACCGGACCCGAGGCGCGGCTCGACGCCCACCGCCTGCGCGCCGCCAGCGACGCCGTTCTCGTGGGCGCCGGGACGGTGCGCGCCGATGATCCGGCCCTCACCGTGCGGCTGCCTGCGGCGGAGCCCGGCGCCGGTGCCGAACCGCTGCGCGTCGTGCTCGGCACCGCGCCCGCTGGTGCTGCCGTGCACCCGTGCGTGGAGGTCGCCGGCGACCTGGGTGTCGTCCTCGACGATCTCGGTGCCCGCGGCGTGCTGCAGGTCCTGGTCGAGGGCGGCGCCACAGTGGCGCACGCCTTCCATGCCGAAGGGCTCGTCGACCGCTACGTGGTGTACCTGGCGCCGTGCCTGTTCGGCGGTGATGATGCTCGAGGTGCGTTCGCTGGACCGGGCGTCGCCTCGATTGCCGAGGTCTGGCGCGGGCGCATCGTCGACGTCCACCGCCTCGGCGCTGACCTGCGCCTCGATCTGCTCGCCGACCGTCCAGGAGCCTGAGCCATGTTCACCGGCATCGTCGAAGACCTCGGCACCGTCGTCGCCCGCGACGGCGGTCGCTTCCGGTTCGCCACCCACGGGCTGCTCGACGACGCCCGGCTCGGCGACTCGATCGCCGTCAACGGTTGCTGCCTGACCGTCGTGGCCATGGACGCCGCGGCGCCCGAGCCGTGGTGGGAGGCCGATGCGGTCGCCGAGACGCTGGCACGCACCAACCTCGACGACCTCGCCGTCGGCGATCGGGTCAACCTGGAGCGCCCGGTTCGGCTCTCCGATCGCCTCGGCGGCCACCTGGTGCAGGGCCACGTCGACGGTGTCGGTGCCATCGAGACGCCGGCGCCCGACCTCCGCGTGCGCATGCCGGCTGCCCTGGCGCGCTATGTCGTGGCGAAGGGATCGATCACCGTGGACGGCATCAGCCTCACGGTGGTCGATGCGCTCGACGACGGCTTCACGGTCGCGGTCATCCCGCACACGGCCGAGGTGACGACGCTCGGGCGCAAGGGGCCCGGGGACCGGGTCAACCTGGAGGTCGACGTCGTCGCCAAGTACGTCGAGCGCATGGTCGCCCCGCATCTGCCCCAAGGCGCCACGGCGTCCGACGCGGCGGGAACGCCGTGAGCTCGATCGGCGCCCGATGCTGCGCGCCGGGTACCGTCGCATCCCTGATGATCCCTAGGAGCAATCGTGTCGAGGTCTGAGCACCGGGATGCCTTCGCATCCATCCCCGAGGCCGTCGCCGCCATCGGTCGCGGCGAGATCGTCGTGGTCGTCGACGACGAGGATCGCGAGAACGAGGGCGACCTGATCATGGCCGCCGAAGCGGCGACCCCCGAGAAGATCGCCTTCTTCGTCAACCACACCTCGGGCGTCATCTGCGTACCGCTCACCGGCGAGCGACTCGACGAGCTCGAGATCCCACTGATGGTGCGTGAGAACACCGAGTCGCACCGCACGGCGTTCACCTACAGCGTCGACTACATGCACGGCACCTCGACCGGTATCTCCGCCGGTGACCGGTCGACGACGATCCGCTCGCTGATCGACCCGGCGACACGGCCCGGCGACCTCGCCCGGCCGGGCCACATCTTCCCGCTGCGCTACTCCGAGGGCGGCGTGCTCAAGCGTGCCGGGCACACCGAGGCTGCCGTCGACCTGGCCCGCATGGCCGGGCTCTACCCGGCCGGAGTGCTGTGCGAGATCGTGCGTCCCGACGGGGACATGGCGCGGGTGCCGGATCTCATCGAGTTCTGTCGCGAGCACGACCTGTTGATGGTCACGATCGCCGACCTCATCCGCTACCGCCGCCAGAACGAGAAGCTCGTCCGCCGCATCGCCGAGGCGCGCATCCCCACCGACTGGGGCGACTTCACCTGCTACGTCTACGAGTCCCTGCTCGACGGCGAGCAGCACGTAGCGCTCGTGCGCGGCGCGGTGCAGGGCGAGGAGAACGTGTTGGTGCGCGTCCACTCCGAGTGCCTCACCGGCGACGTGTTCGGGTCGCTGCGCTGCGACTGCGGCGTGCAGCTCGACGGTGCGCTGCGCACCATCGCCGAGGACGGTCTGGGCGTGCTGGTGTACCTGCGCGGCCACGAGGGCCGAGGCATCGGCATCGGCCACAAGATCCGGGCGTACAGCCTCCAGGACGAGGGGGCGGACACGGTCGACGCCAACCTCCAGCTCGGCCTGCCGGTCGACAACCGTGAGTACGGCATCGGCTCGCAGATCCTGGTCGACCTGGGCATCACCACCATGCGCCTCATGACCAACAACCCGGCCAAGTACGGCGGCCTCGAGGGCTTCGGCCTGGAGATCGTCGAGCGCGTGCCCGTCCAGTCGGCGCCGAACCCCGAGAACATCCGCTACCTGCGCACCAAGCGCGAGCGCATGGGGCACCTGCTCGACGGCCTCGACGACGTCCGCTGACCCGCACGCCCGAACGCGCCGCCGGCGACGGTGGCCCACGACCCGAGGAGCACCGATGGCCAAGAACCTGCGCGCCGCCGACGCCGCCCAGCTCGACCTCGACGGGACGGGGATGCGCGTCGCCGTCGTCTGCGGGCGCTTCAACGACCTGATCACCAACCGACTCCTCGCCGGGACCGAAGCGGGGCTGCAGGCGCTGGGCGTCGCCGACGACGACGTCACCGTGGCCTGGGTGCCCGGAGCCTTCGAGCTGCCGATGACGGCCAAGGCCTTCGCCGACACCGGACGGTTCGACGCCGTCATCGCCCTGGGCTGCGTGATCCGGGGCGAGACCGCCCACTTCGACTACGTGGCGGGGGAGTGCGCCGCCGGCATCATGCGCGCCCAGCTCGAGACCGGCCTGCCCATCGTGTTCGGCGTCTTGACGACTGAGAACCTCGACCAGGCGCTGGCCCGCTCGGGCGGTGACGAGGACAAGGGACGGGAGTCGGCCGAGGTCGCCGTCGAGATGGTCGGGCTGCTGCGCGCCATCCGCGCCTGACCGTCCCCTCAGACGGCGCCGCCGACCAGTGCGCCGACCAGCGCGGTGATCGCCATGGCGGCTGCGCCGCCGATCAGCGTGCGTGCCATCGCCCGGCCCCGCGGTGCGCCGCCGGCCCGGGCACCGAGGTAGCCCAGCAAGGCGAGGGCGGCCAGCGCCGTCGTGAAGGTCACCGCCATGCGCACGCCCTCGGGCGCCGCCACGATGGCCACCAGCGGCAACGTGGCACCGATGGCGAACGAGGCCGCTGACGACCAGCCGGCCTGCAGCGGGTTGGCGCGGTTGACATCGGTGATCCCGAGCTCCTCGCGCAGGTGCACGGCGAGCACGTCGCCCTTGGAGAGCTCGACCGCAACCTCACGAGCGAGTGCAGGGGAGAGGCCCTTTGCCTGGTAGATGGCGGTCAGCTCGTCGAGCTCGCGCTCGGGCAACGTGGCCAGCTCCATGCGTTCCTTGGCGATGTCGGCGCGCTCCACGTCGCGCTGGCTCGACACCGACACGTACTCGCCGACCGCCATCGACAGCGCACCCGCGACGAGCGCGGCCAAGCCGGCGGTGAAGATGGCGCCGCGCTCGGAGGTGGCGGCAGCCACGCCCAGCACCAGGCTCGCCGTCGACACGATGCCGTCGTTGGCGCCCATCACGGCGGCGCGCAGCCACCCGGTGCGACCGATGTTGTGCCCTTCGGCGTGACGGTGGGTGGACGGCACGACGGCATTGCTAGCGCCGCGCGGCCCGAACGGACAACGCGGTCGACCGCACGCCTGGCGGTAGGTGCACCTTGCAGCCGGATCGACGCGTCGCACCCGCGGTCGGTTCCGGCTTCGGCGCGGCGGGCGCGCACCGCTACCGTTGCACCTCATGCTGCAGCTGGTGCTCCCGAAGGGCTCGCTCGAGAAGGCCACCCTCGAGCTGTTCGAGGCCGCGGACCTCAAGGTCAAGCGCGACTCGTCGGTCGACTACAAGGCGTCGGTGGCCGATCCGCGCATCGACGGCGTCCGCATCCTGCGTCCCCAGGAGATCCCGTCCTACGTGGCAGAAGGCCTGTTCGATCTGGGGATCACGGGTCGCGACTGGGTCGAGGAGACCTCGTCGGAGGTCGTGTCGCTCGGCGAGCTGCAGTACTCGAAGGCCACGACCAACCCGGTGCGCATCGTGGTGGCCGTCCCCGCCGACTCCGCCATCGACACCGTGGCCGACCTGCCGCAGGGCGTGCGCATCTCCTCCGAGTACCCCGAGCTGACGAAGCGGTTCTTCGCCGAGCGGGGGATCGATGCCGACATCCGCCTGTCCTATGGCGCTACCGAGGCGAAGGTCCCAGACATCGTCGACGCCATCGTGGACATCACCGAGACCGGCCGCGCCCTGCGGGCGGCGGGCCTGAAGATCATCGACACGATCCTCGTGTCGTACACGGAGCTGGTGGCCAACCCCGCGTCCTACGCCGATCCCGACAAGCGCCATGCCATGGAGCAGGTGCGCACCCTGCTCGAAGGCGTCCTCGAGGCCCGCGGCAAGGTGCTGGTGAAGCTCAACATCGGCGCAGCGGAGCTCGACAAGGTGATCGAGCTGATCCCGGCCATGAAGACGCCGACGGTGAACGAGCTCTACGGCGGCCACGGCTACGCCGTGGAGTCGGTGGTGCCCAAGAGTGAGATCAACACGCTCATCCCGGCGCTGCGCGACGTCGGCGCCACCGACATCATCGAGCTGCCGATCTCCAAGATCGTGCACTGAACCCGATGGCGACGGCACGGCCCCGGTCCGGCACCGTGGACCACTTCGACGAGGCGGAGGGCCTCGGCACGGTGCGCGACGACGAGGGCACCAGCTACCCCTTCCACTGCACGGCCATCGTCGACGGCACGCGCACTATCGCCGTCGACACCGCGGTCACGTTCCGGATCGTCCCTGCTCGGGTGGGGCGCTGGGAGGCCACGTCGGTACGGCCCCGCTAGCGCCTGCCACCCTCCAGGCACGCGGGGCACGGTGGTCAGGCGTCGGTGCCGCGCTCGGCGATCTCCACGTACGCCATCTGCAGCTGGCTGAGCGCCTGGCGCAAGGTCGGTGTGTCGGGGCCGAACCCGTCGCCGACGATGTCGACCACGGCGGCCAGGCAGTCGATGGCGAGCTTGGCGTCGGCGAGCTGGATCGGCTGCGTCTGGAGCTTGATGGCGGCAAGCTCGTACAGGCCCATCGCATGGTTGGCGATGACCGCCGCAGCCGGCGTCTCGGCGATCTGCTGCTGCACAGCGGCCATCTGCGCCATCGCCTGCTCCAGCTCGGCCCGCTGCTCGGGCGTCAGCTGGTCGATGTCGATGCCCTCGATGCCGGCCAGGCCGTCGGCGAGCATGTCACCGCTCGGCTCGGGCTCGGGTGCGGCCGGGCGGGAGCGGTCGACGGGGATCTCGCCGTCAGGGGTCCACAGGCTCATCGGGGGTCCTCCAGGGGCCGGGGGGCGGTACGTACCGCCGTCGGGTCGTTGTAGCAGATGGGTCCAGGTTCGCTCGAACGCAGGCGCGACTGCTACCGTGGTCGGCCACAACGGAAAGCGGGGCTCTGCCCCCACCCGTCCACCGCCGGCTCCCGGGCCGGTTCCGGCAGCGGCCTGCGGGTCGCCAAGCTGCAGGTGCGCCGGGTCGATCTCACTCCTCGGCGCAGCGCGCCGTGGTGCGGGCGTCGGCTTTCCCGACGCCCGCTGCTGGTTTTCCCGGCGGCGGGTGGACCAGATCCCAGCGCACACGGAGGACACGCGCATTGACCAGGAGTGACCGGCCATAGCTGCCCAGCACGAGCCACGCATCAACGACCGCATCCGTGCCCGTGAGGTCCGCCTCATCGGTGCTGAC
>CAZYKR010000138.1:0-11554 GCA_964648005.1 uncultured Iamiaceae bacterium | reverse complement strand
CGTCGACGGGTTCGTGGCGCGCTATCGCACCGACCTGCGGGCCGACGGCGGCGACGACGGCCTCGGCGTGGATGGTCTGCCGCCGGGCGAGGGAGCGTTCTTGCTGACCACGTTCTGGTTGGTCGACTGCCTGGTGCTCATCGGCCGTCGAGCCGAGGCGCAGGACCTCTACGACCGCCTCGCTGCCTTGCGCAACGACGTCGGTCTGCTCTCGGAGGAGTACGACCCGGCGGCGGGCCGGATGCTCGGCAACTTCCCGCAGGCGTTCAGCCACGTGGGGCTGATCAACTCGGCGTTCAACCTGATGGGGGACGGATCGGCGCGCGGCGGGTCGTTGCGCCGCCGGGCCCGATCAGCGTCGGCCGGCGCGTAGGCGCGTCGCCCCCGCGGACAGCGGCGGGTCGAACAGCGGCAGCGTGTCGAGATCGAGCTGCGCCACCTGCTCACCGAGGGGCGGTGCGGTGCCGAACCGACGGACGAGGCGATCGAGCTTGGTCAGCAGGCCTCGGCGGCCCATGAAGAGCAAGCGGCTGGCGGCACCCGCGTCGGGGACCTTCCACGGCGTCTCCTCGAGATCGATGTCGTAGGGATGGATGTACACGCACGACGTCGGTGCCGGCGGGTGCAGGCGAACGCCGAGCGACAGCGCCGGCCACGGGAGGATCCGCAGGAAGGTGCCGCCCATCGGCACGCTGAACGGATTGGGCAGCACGACGAACTGCCCCACCTCCACCAGCCCTGAGGGCCAGCGGAACGGTGGCGTGCGCGGCGCTCCGGGGAAACCGAAGAGCTGGTTGCGGCCGGGGAAGACGCTCGAGTCGTAGTGGAACCCGACCTCGGTGAGCACGTCGGTGCACCACATCGTCGACGGCACGAGCGAACCGGTGGGTGCCCGGAAGCCGGTGCACGGCCGTCCCGAGAGGTCCTCCAGCACGGCCTTGCCCCGCACCAGGCCGGCACGGAACGAGTCCTCGTCCTGGGTCGTGAGGTGGACGTGCTCCCAGTTGTGCAGCGCGAGCTCATGGCCCTGGGCCGCAATCCGCCGCACCACCTCGGGGTGCTCGGCAGCGAGCGACCCGACGACGAAGGCGGTGGCGCGGATGGCCCGGTCGTCGAGCCACGCCAGCAGCTGATCGACCAGGGCGGGCACCCGCATGGGCATCGTGGCATCGGCTCGGTGGTCCTCCACATCGATCGTGATGCAGAAGGGGCGCCCCGGGCCGGTCACGGCGCCGAGCGTAGCCGGGGGTTTGCAAAGGCCCCCACAACGGCCACACTTGCTCGGAGCCTGTCCATGATCATGCACGACTTATGAGCGCCGCCTCCGACCCGCATTCGCACGCCGACGCCGTCGCCGACGGTCGTGCCTCGATCGATGACCCGGCCGATGGGTTCGGTGGCGACCCCGAGGGCCGGCCCGACGGGCACGAGGACCGGCTCGAGATGATCATCGAGGAGGCGATCGAGCTCGAGCTCGAGCGCGGCGGCGAGGAGACGGTCGCCGAGGCCAAGCGCCACATCGTGGCCCGCATCGGTCTGGTCGCCGGCGGCGCCATCGTGACGTTGCTGGGCCTGGCGTTGCTCGCGCTGCCCGGTCCCGGCCTGCTCGTCATCGCCATCGGCCTCGGCATGCTCGCCACCGAGGTCCCGTTCGCCGCACGCCTGTTGGAGCGCGTGCGCGAGCGACTCCCGCAGGACGAGGACGGCAAGCTGCCGACCAACGTCATCGTGATGATGGTCGTGGTCGGGGTCGTCGCCACCGCCGGCTCGATCTGGTGGGCGTTGCGCTGATGCGCCGGTGAGGCGAGCGTGGTCATCGGCCGGTGGCTGGTGGCGCGGCGCGCGATCGGCGAATCTGTCCCGGTGCAGGAGCCGCCCGGCATCCCCTCGTTGACTCGCTGGAGCACGGTTGCAGCCGTGCTCCTCGTGCTCGTGCCGTTCGCGGCGTTCGGGTTCTCGACGCTCACCCTGCGCAGCGCGCGCGAGACGGCCGGACCACCGGCGTGGACCGACGTGCCGGCGTTGCCAGACGACATCACGGTGCTCGACGAGCAAGAGGGGTGCACCGCAGGCAACTGGGTGCGCTGCTATCGGGTGCGCATCGTCGGGTCCGACCAGGTCGAACCGGGTGATGCGCTGGCCGACGATCTCGGCGCCTGGTTCGACGAGCACGGCTGGGACCTGTACCGCTGGAGGACCGGCTGGCGGCACCCGGACTGCTCGCGCGAGACCGGCATCTGTGTCGCCCTCGACCCCATCGGGACGACGCGGGCCCGGGTGGAGATCAGCAGGATGTCCGATGGGCTCTAGCGCGCTGGCGGGGCGCGCTGGCGGGGCGCGTTGACGCCGGGCGGCGAGGGGGTGAGGATGCAGCCCATGGCTGACGAGGCGCTCACGCTGCTGCTGGTCGACGTGGGGCGCAACAAGATCGGGGTGATCAAGGTGGTGCGCGAGGTCACGGGTATCGACCTCGCCGGCGCCAAGGCCGCCGTCGAGGCGGCGTCCCCCGCTCGCCCGCTGGCCGTCGTGCACGGGCTGTCCCGCCAGCGAGCCGATGAGCTCGCCGCAGCCTTCGCCAAGGCGGGCGCCCAGGTGGCCTGCACCTCCGACGCCTCGTGACCCGGCGACCGGCGCGCCTCGCCGCCCTGCTCGTCGGTGCCGCCGTCGTTGCCGGCGCCTGCTCGGCGGCGCCGGCGGCCGGCCCACCGCCCGGAACGTCGGGCGCGGTGACGGGCACGTCGGTACTCGAGGCGGTGCCGGGCACGGCGACTGCGGATCCGAGTGCGTCCTATGCACCGACCACGCTCGACCCCACCGCCGCGCTGGAGGCGGCGTCGGGCAGCTGCCCCGCCGCCGCGGGTGTCGCGGCGTCCGGCGTCGGCCCGGCCTCCGCGCCGGTGGCGTCCCCCGTGCAGGCGACGACGACGGTGCCGAGCACCACGACGACCATCCCCACCCCGACGACGGCGCTCGCCGACCTGCTCGCCGATCCCCGCGTCGCCGGCGACACCGTGTCGGTGTCGGTCTACGCCGACGGCATCGGCGAGATCATCGCCCACAACCCGGAGACGCGGTTGCGGCCGGCCTCGAACCAGAAGCTCATCACCGCCATGGGCGCCCTGGCGCTGCTCGGTCCGGACGAGCGGTTGCACACCGACGTGGTCGCGGCCGGTCCGGTCGTCGACGGCGTGCTGCACGGCGACTTGGTGCTCGTGGCCGGCGGCGATCCCACCCTGCTGCGGGTCGGGGCGCCGCACTCGATCGACGCCCTCGCCGAGCAGGTGCGCGCCGCGGGCATCACCGCGGTGGACGGACGCCTGATCGTCGACGCCGACCGCTACGACGACCAGATCGCCAACGCCGGCTGGCCCAACGACTGGCTGCGCAACATCGGGCCGTTGAGTGCCCTCGTGCTCGACCGAAACATGTACCGCAACGACGCCGCCTTCCTCGCCGACCCGGCGCTGGCCAACGGCGAGGTGCTGCGGGTGGGGCTCGCCTTTCGTGGCGTGCCGGTCTCTGGCCCGACCGAGCGTGGCGACGTCGACGAAGGCGTCCGGGTGGCCCGCCTGTCGTCGCCGACCATCAACGATCTCGTCGTCCAGACGCTGTTTCGCAGCGACAACCTCTATGCCGAGCTGCTCGTGAAGGAGATCGGCCATCGCGCCACCGGGGAGCCGGGCACGACGGCGTCGGGGTTGGCCCGCATCCGGCAGCTGCTGACCAGCCTCTGCGTCCCCGTGACGTCGACCGATGTGGACGGCTCCGGGCTCAGCTACGACAACGCCCGCAGCGCCCGCGAGTTCCAGGCCCTGTTGCGGGCGGCTCGGGTCTCGCCGTGGGGCTCGCTGCTGTGGAACGACCTGCCCGTCGCTGGGACGATGGGCGCCTTCATCGGGCGCCTCGACGGACCGCTCACCACCGGTCGCGTGCGCGCCAAGGGCGGCTCACTCGCCGTGGCCCGGACGTTGTCGGGGTACGCCACGACGCTGGGCGGCCGGCAGCTGACGTTCTCCGTCCTGATCAACGGCGGCATCACGACCGACACCGAGCACGCCATCGACGACTTCGTCACCCGCCTGGTGCAGCTGCGGCTCTGACGCCGGCCCCGGTATCGTCTGCGGGTCGAGCGGAGGAGGCGGAGCATGGATCCGACCGTCGTCGCCATCCCCGGGTACTTCGGGTCGATGGGTGCCGAGTACCTGTATCTGAAGCGCCGGGCGGAGCAGCGGGGCCCCAGCGCCGCGGACTACGAACGCAACGACACGATCACCAGCCTGGCGATGGGTGTCGCCAGCCTGATCGCGCCACTCGTCATGCCCAAGGTGCTCGGGCCGGTGACGCCGGGCGCGGGGCGCTTCGGCAAGGCGCTGGTCGGCGTGGCCGCGGGTGCCGTCGCGGTCACCACCGTGGCCGACCGCCTGGCCAAGCTCGACGCCGGGCCGGACGCCTCGGCACCGGAGCGCTCCCTGGAGGCTGCCGCCGACGCACCGAACCGTCGTCGTCGCCGACGCATCGCCGAGGTGGCGCGCAAGGTGGCCAAGGTGGGGGGCGTGGCGTCGATCGTCGCCGGCGGCGTGGCGATCACCTCGACGTGGACCCACCGGACCAATGCCGGTCGATTGTGGGAGCGTCGGGTGCTGCCCGACCTGGGCAACGGTCCGCTGGCGCTGCTGGCGGCGGTGATCGGCTGGGACTTCATCTACTACTGGAACCACCGGTTCATGCACGAGGCCCGCTACATGTGGGCCATCCACGTCGTGCACCACTCGAGCGAGCGCTACAACCTCTCGACGGCGCTGCGGCAGCCGGTCGCCGATGCCTTCGGCACCTTCGTGCCGTACGGCCTGCTGGCGCTGTGCGGCATCCGTCCGTCGTTGATCCTGCAGGCGCGCGGCATCAACCTGATCTACCAGTACTGGATCCACACCGACGTCATCCGGCGCATCGGTCCGCTGGAGGAGGTGCTGAACACGCCGTCGCACCACCGCGTCCACCACGGCAGCAACCGCCAGTACCTCGACCGCAACCACGGCAGCATCCTCATCTCGTGGGACCGCCTGTTCGGCACCTTCGCCCGCGAGGAGGAGCCGGTGGTGTACGGCCTGACCAAGAACATCGAGACCTTCAACCTGGCTCGGGTGATGACCCACGAGCACGGCGACATCCTGCGCGACGTCGCCGGATCCGACAACTGGTCCGACCGGCTGTCGTTCGTGGTGCGGGGACCCGGCTGGGCCTACGCCCGCCACGCCGAGCAGGCCGCAGCAGCGCTGGAGGGCGAACAGCCTGCGGTCGAAGCCCCGCAGCCTGCGGTCGCAGGTCCGGTCGGCTGACGTCCCGTCTCCCCGGTCCCGCCGGCGTCCTACGCTCAAGGCCATGACGGTCATCCGTGCCAGCTTGCCGTCGGGCCGGGTCCTCGACGACCCGCTGCCCGAGCACCTGCTCGAGCTCTTCGCCGACGTGGCGTCGGGATATGACGAGTTCATCATCGTCGAGCGGCTCGACCTCGGCGACGAGCACTTCGCCCAGGCGGTCTGCCTCGACGGCGACTGGATCGTCGAGGTGCGCGGTGGCTCCGAGGCGTCGCACGTGCAGGCGATGACGCCGTCGATGGAGGCGGCGCACGGCGTGCTGGTGGCGTGGACGTACGGATCGGGCGACTGGCGCACCATGGCGCCGTGGCAGCCGGTGTTCTAGGCGCTGTTGCCGAACCCGAACCCGCTGCGGATCAGCGGCAGGTCCGCCATGGTGGCGATACCAGGCGGTGCCGCACACACGGCGGGGATGGCATTGATCGCCTGCATGGCGGTGGCGATGCTGGCGGCCCGCACGTGCTCGGCGATCGGTAGGTCTCGCTCGTAGCTCATCAAGGTCAACAGGTGCGTGCGGATCGACGGTTCACCCTCGATCGTCAGCGTCCAGCCGTCCTGTGGCGTCGGCCAGTGCGGCGGGTACTCGCCACCCACCGTCCACAAGGTCTCGATCTCGATCAGGGTCTGGCCGGCCCGCTTGCCCTGCCAGTGCCACCGCTGCCCGGCGACCGTCCCCGCCTCGAGGACCGTCCCGAAGATGTCGTGATCCGCCTGTGCTTCGACCAGCTCAACGTCGGTGGTGATCTCGTCGAGCCCGGCGTCGAGGGCGTCGCCGAGCAGGGCGATCATCTCGCGGAAGATGCCGCTGTTGAAGCGCAGGAAGTCGCTGGCGGCTTCGGACACCTCGTCGGCCGGACGCCCGAAGCGCATGTTGTCGAACGTGATGTGCGTGCTCTCGTAGAACGTCCAGTCGGCGCGCTCGTGCAGCGTGATGCGCTCGATCGAGCGGCACATGCCCGACAGCGCCAGCGGCAAGACGCCCGAGAGGTTGCCCGGATTGAGCCCGGTGCCGTGCACCGTCGAGCCGCCGGCCGCGCACGCTGCCTCCAGCCGAGCCAGGTCGTCGGCCGGGAGCGACGGGGGATGGAACAGGAACGCCGTCGTCACCACGTTGGCGCCGCTGGCGAGGATGGCGCACACCTCGTCGAGCGAGGTGTTGCGCGGGAAGTAGGCGACGCAGTCGGCGCCGAGCGCCAGGATCTCGTCGACGTCCATCGTGGCCGCCACGCCGATCGGGTCACGGCCGGCCAGTGCCGCGGCGTCCACCCCCACCTTGTCGGACGAGTACACCTTGGCGCCGACGAGCTCCAGGTCGTCCCGGTCGAGCACGGCCCGGATCGCCTCGACGCCCTGGTTGCCCGTGGCCCACTGCACGACGCGGTACGTCACGGCTGCCCCTGACGCCGTCGGACGGTCCGGTTCGGATCCGTCGTGGTCACCAGCGCCACCGGGTGGCGCGCGGCGCGAACTCGTCCTCGCGCTCGATGATCCCGAAGGCGCGTTCGGGGGTGACCTCGATGGCGGTGTGGCTGCGCACGAAGGCCTCCATCTGCGGGTGGTCCGCCGGATCCGGCCAGTACTTGGCGAGGTAGGCGGCGACCACGGCGTCGAACGCCGTGCCGCCCTCGGCCGGGTCGATCACCCGACCCCGTCCCTCGACCGACACGCACTCGATCGTGTCGTCGACGGTGACGACGCACTGGGGGTTCTCGGCCAGGTTGCGCACCTTGCGGGCGTTGGGCGAGCAGGAGGACCAGAACCGCTCGTCGTCGGCCATCCACACGCCCCACACCGGCATGGCGTGCGGGCGCCCCGTGCCCGAGGCCGTCACGAGCCAGTAGTTGCGGTTGGCGACGAGTCGCTCGCTCGCCCAGTTCCACGGCAGTGCACCGTCGAGGTCGGCGGGCACGCCGTAGTCGGCCATGGCGGGACGCTCGATCGAGGGCATCGGCTCAGGGTATCGACGCGTCGACCCCGGCGCCGCGCCCCAGCTGCGAAGCTGGCCGCCATGGCGGCAGGTGGCGCAGCAGCGGTCGAGGTCGGCGACGACGGCATCGAGGTTCGGCTCCTCGGTGCGGACGAGGGGGCGATGGTCGGCGACGCCATCCGGGTGGCGTATGGCGACTCGTACGACGCCGCCTGGGTGTACGACGCCGACGAGGTGGGGCGACGTATCGCCGACGGTCGGTTCGTGTCGTGCGTGGCGCTCGACCCCGACGGTGCGCTGCTGTGCCACGCCGGCGTGAGCCGCAGCTCGGTCGACGAGCACGTGGGCGAGTCCGGCCAGGCCGTCACGCTGCCGGCGGCACGTGGGCATCACCTGTTCCAACGGGTCAAGCAGCACCTGGCGCAGTGGTCGTCCGGCGCCGGGCTGTACGGGCTGTTCAGCGAGGTGACGACGGCGCACCCCTACAGCGAGCGCGCCAACGTCGACCTCGGCGCGGTCGAGACCGGCTTCCTGCTCGGTTGGATCCCGGCCACGGTCAGCAACGACGCGGCGTCGGGCCGGGCCGGGCGCACGTCGGTGGCACTCTTCTACCTGAAGACCAACGATGGCCACGACCGTCCGGTCTACGCGCCGCCGCGCCATCGCGGCGCCGTCGAAGGCGTGATCGTCGCGGCCGGCCTGCGCGGCAGGCTCGCCGACGCGACGGGCGCGGCGGCGCGCCCATCAGGCACGAGCGACCTGCACACCGAGGTGCGCGCCGACCACAACATCGCCATCGTGACCGTGCACACACCCGGCGCCGACCTCGTCGACCGGGTCCTCGAGGAGCGACAGCGTCACTTCGACGCCGGCGTCGACGTGCTCTACGTGGACCTGGCGTTGGAGGACCCGCGCACCGAGCACGTCGGCGACCGCCTCGACGACGCCGGCGTGAGCTTCGCCGGCATCTTCCCCAACCGCCGCGTCGCCGGCGACGTGCTTCGCCTGCAAGCCCTCAACGGGCTGGTCATCGGCCCCGACGACGTGACGACGGCCTCGGACCACGGGCGCGATCTGCTGGACTACGTGCTCGCCGACGCCGCAGGCGTCGCACGAGGGGGATCACGATGACGGTGTACCTGTCGCAGGAGGAGATCGCGGCGCAGCTCGCTCCGTTGCTGCCCGGCCAGACGGTGTTGGCGTCCGGTCTGTTCGAGGCATGGGGCGCCCTCACCGCCCTCGGCGTCGGCGGGCCGGCGGGCGGCGTGGCAGGCGCGGTCACCGACGTGGCCTCGGGTCTCGTGGCGCGCGAGGCGGTGGCCGACGCCCAGGGCGAGCCGCAGTGGACCCTCGTCGCCGTCACCGCCGGGTACATCTACGCCTTCGACGTGTCGGGCGGCACCGGGCTGATGCCGACGAAGCAGATCACCGGGCCGCCGTACGCGACGTGGGACCGGTCCGTCGTCGAGGTGCACGTGTCCAAGCACGTCACGCACTTCACGTTCAAGATCGTCGACCCCACCGACGGACGCTCGTGGGCGTACACCGGCAACCGCATCTACGCCGTCGAGGGCAAGCTCGTGGCCCACCTGCTGACCGACGGCTGATCGCGGCACATGCACGTCTCGATGACCGTTCCGACCGAGGACCTGCGGGCGGTGCGCACCATCTACCCGGAGCTGGAGGCGATCGGCTACGACCGCGCCTTCTCGTTCGAGGCCAAGCACGACCCGTTCGTGCCCCTCGCCGTCGCCGGCGAGCACACGGCACGCATCGAGCTCGGCACGGCGATCGCCATCGCCTTCGCCCGCACTCCGATGACGCTCGCCAACACGGCGTGGGACCTCCAGACCGTCACCGGCGGGCGCTTCGCCCTCGGGCTCGGGACGCAGGTGCGGCCGCACGTCGTCGAGCGGTTCGGGATGCCGTGGTCGCGACCGGCCGCGCGGATGCGGGAGCTGGTGCTGGCGATCCGGGCCATCTGGGACTGCTGGGAGCACGGCACACCGCTCGAGGTGCGGGGCGAGTTCTACACGCACACCCGGATGATCCCGGCCTTCGACCCCGGACCGAACCCGTTCGGCCGCCCGCCGATCCTCACCGCCGGCGTCGGGCCGCGCATGACCGAGGTCGCCGGCGAGGTCGCCGACGGGTTCCTCGTGCATCCCCTCAACACGCGCCGTTCGTTGCAGGAGCTGACCGTGCCCGCCATCGCCCGCGGCGCCGCGCGCGCCGGGCGCGACCCGGCCGACGTCGAGCTCGTGTGCGTCACGATCGTCGTGACCGGACGCGACGACGAGCAGTACCGGCGGTCGTACGAGGCGGTGCGGCGCCAGCTCGCCTTCTACGGGTCGACGCCGGCGTACGCCCCGGTGCTCGAGCTGGAGGGGTACGGCGACCTGCACCCGGAGCTCAAGGCGCTGGCGCGCGATGGACGCTGGGACGACATGGCGTCGCTCGTCGACGACGACCTGGTCGAGCGGGTGGCGGTGTGCGGCGAGCCGTCGGCGATCGCACCGGCAATCCGCGCCCGGCTCGGCGGCATCTCGGACCGCGTCAGCCTGGTCAACAACCGAGCACCCGACCCCGAGCACTTCGCCTCGGTCGTGCGCGACCTGCACGCCGACGCGGCTGAGGGGTAGGAGCACGCCATGCAACCCCGGGTCTCGCTCATCACGCTGGGCGTCGCCGATGTCGGCCGAGCCCGAGCCTTCTACGAGGCCCTCGGCTGGACGGGCCAGTCGCCCGACGGCGAGGTCGTGTTCTTCCAGGTCGGTGGATTGGTGGTGGCGTTGTGGGGCCGTGACCTGCTCGCCGAAGACTCGGTGGCCGACGACACCGGCGCGGCATGGGGCGGCATCACCTTGGCCCACAACGTGCGATCGCCGGCCGAGGTCGACGCGGTGCTGGCCGAGGCGACCGCAGCCGGCGGCACGGTGCGGCGGCCGGGCGCGCCGACGCCGTGGGGCGGCTACTCGGGCGTGTTCGCCGACCCGGACGGGCACCTGTGGGAGGTGGCGCACAACCCGGCCTGGCCGATCGACGACCACGGCAACGTCACGCTGCGCCTCGGCTGAGCCAGGCGTGCTGGCCGGGTAGAGGGCTCGCCGGCACCGGCACCACGGTCACCGACGAGGGTGCGCCATGAGGAACGCCCAGATGGCGGTGGTGGCGTCGTACCCCTCGTAGGTGGGTCCTGACACCGTCCGGCCCGGCGTGCCACCGGGCCAGGCGTGGGACGCGCCGGCGATGCGCACGAACGCCACGGCGCTGTCGGTTGCACAGCCGGTCCAGGTCTCGGTGGTCACGTCGGCGTCGGTCGCGGTCGTCGACGCGTCGCAGCCGTCGACCGCCACCAGCGTCTCGACGCCGTCGCGCGCCGGGCGGAACTCGACGTCGGCGACGCCCTCGCCCGGTCCGCCGTCGATGGGATGGTTGACGTCGGCAAGCCCGTGGATGTGGATCAGCGACACCGCCGCCGGTGGCGTGCAGGTGTCGACGCCGAGCGATGCCCCGACGACGCCGATGCCGACGATGCGGTCCCCGAGCTCGCACGCCAGGCGGTAGCTCATGATCCCGCCGTTCGAGTGCCCCATGGCGAAGGTGCGTGCCTGATCGATGGTGACCTTCTGGCCGACGGCATCGAGCACCGCCGACACGAACGCCACGTCGTCGACCTGGTCCGCCGCCGCCGGGCCGCAGCAGTACCCGCCGTTCCACGTGCCCGACGGCAGGCGTGGCCGGATGCGGGTGCCGTCCGGGTGGACGACCACGAACCCGTTGGCCTCGGCGAGCCCTTCGACGTGGTTCGTCTCGGCGAACTGATCACCCCAGCCGAGCCCGCCGTGGAGTGCCACGAGCAGTGGTGTCGGCACCTGGTGGTCGAACGTGGACGGGAGGTAGAGCCGATACGTGCGCTCGGTGCCGTCGGGCATCGTGAGCGAGGCGTGGGCGACGGTGCCGACCGGCTCCACACCAGGTCGCACGCCGTCCGCGTACCCGTCGGCCGCGGTCGTCCCGTTCGTCCGCTCAGGTGCAGGCGCGGCGACGGTGGTCGGCTGCGACGCGGTCGTCGCCGACGAGGTGGTGTCGTCGGACGAGCACGCGGCGAGCAGCACGGTGGCCGCCAGCGCGATCAGGACGGCGGTGCGGCGCATGCAGCCACGCTACGGCGCCGGTGCGAACCTGGATCAGCGGTACTCGAGGCGGCCGTCTTCGAGGTCGATGTTGGGCAGCGTCTCCTTCTCGACCC
>CAZYKR010000137.1:0-11555 GCA_964648005.1 uncultured Iamiaceae bacterium | reverse complement strand
GCTGATCGTGCTCGTGCTCGCCGCCATGGCCATCGACCTGGCGCACCTCCAGCTCGGGCAGCGCCAGCTTCGATCGATGGCAGCCGACGCCGCCAACGACGCGGTCGGCGCCGGCATCGACGTCGAGGCGCTGCGCGCCGGCCGCCCGGTGCAGCTGGACCCGGCCCTCGCCGACGCAGTCGCGCGCCGCACCGCCGCGGCGCAGTGGCCCTCGAGCGTCACGCCGGGCACGATCGCCGTGACGGTCGACCCGGCAACCGGCACGGTGACGGTCGCCGTCTCGGGCACGGTCACACCGATCTTCGCCCGTGCGCTCCCAGGCGCCGACGACGGATCCGAGGTGCAGGCGAGCGCCACCGCGACGCTGCGCGACCGCTGAGGCGACCGGATCCGGGGACACGGGACGGCTGGACACCACCAGGCGCTCCGTTTGGCACGCCCCTGCCCTGTCGGCGAGTAGCGTCCTGCTGCATGGCGGATGCTCCCCAAGACCCAGGACCCTCCAACATGCAACCGGGCTGGTCGCCACCGAGGAACGCGCCGCCGCCTGGATCGCAGCCGCCGGGAGGACCGCCGCCGGGAGGACCGCCACCACCCGGATGGTTCCAGGGACCGGACGGCCGGTGGTACCCGGCCCAGCCCGTCCAGCAGAAGTCCAACAGCGGCCTCATCCTCGGCCTGGCACTCGGCATCCCGGCGCTGCTGGCGCTCATCGCCGTGGTGTGCATCCTCGCCATCACGTTCCTCGGCACGTCGGCCTCGGTGAAGTTCTCCTCGATCGGCACGTCCATCGACGACTCCGAATGGCCGACCACCAGCACCACCGAGCGCTCGCGCCGGACCACGACCACCGACGCCGACGTCACCAGCGAGGCGATGACGCCCCAGGCGTTCGAAGACGAGCTCGTAGCCCAGGGGCTCCCAGGTCCCCTGGCATCGTGCATCGTCGACGCGCTCGAAGCCGAGGCGTTCGACTTCAGGACCTTCGGCGACCTGACTGCCGCCGAGGAGGCGATCATCAGCGAGGCGACGACCGCCTGCGTGTCATCCTCGCCCGCCGGCTGACCAGCGAGCGCCGCTGCAGGCGTCGCCGAGTCGTCGCCGTCAGGGCTGACCGGCGCGGCAGGTGTCCCCGCTGCAGTCCTTCAGCCCGGCGAGGCGTTGCTGCAGGTTCGCCAGCAGCGACGCGGCGGCGGGGTCGCCCGCCAGGTTGGTGAGCTGCTCCGGATCCTTCTGCAGGTCGTAGAGCTCGAGCTCACCGGTCTCGTGCTCGATCAGCACGTACCGGCCGGTGTGGATGGCCTCGGCGTGCACCCGACCGCCCGCCGAGTCGTTCTCGAGCAGCAGGGCCCGACCCGGCGCCGGGTCCTTGCCCGTCGCCAACGCCCCCAGGTCGATGCCGTCGACCGTCACCGAGGGCGACACCCCCGCCAGGGCGTAGATCGTCGGCGCCAGATCGACGTTGCCGGCGAGCTGACTCACCCGCCCCTGCTCCGGGAACGCACCGCCCCGGATGACCAGGGGCACGTGCACCGCCGGCTCGTACAGGTGGTACTTCTGGAACGCCAGCCGGTACTCGCCGTGGAAGAACCCGTTGTCGGACGTGAACAAGATGACGGTGTCGTCGAGCTGGCCCGTCTCCTCGAGGGTGTCGAGGATGGTGCCGACCCACTCGTCGACCGCCAGCAGGGTCTGCAGCTCCTTCTGGTAGCCCTGATCGATCAGGCGCTGGAACCCCTCGGCCAGCTCCGGCTTCGACGCCATCGCCTCGGGCTTGCCGGTGCCCAGGTTGTTGAACGACGCGCCGCGCGGGAACTTCGCCGCCAGCTGTTGCTGATGGCGCGGCGCCGGCTTCGGGGCCGCCCACCGGAACTCCTCGGTCGCGCCCGGCGCGGTGGTCGTCGTCGTGCCCGCATCGTTCGCCGCGCCCTCGAGCTGCTCGGAGTGCGGGGCCAGCGGGGTGAACGACACGAACCACGGCTTGTCGGCCGGGGCCGCCCGGATGGTCTCGACGACCTCGGCGCCCAGCACGTCGGTCTGGTAGTCGCCGTCGTCGCTGCCGAAGTCGACGCGCACCCCGTCGTCGGAAACGGCGTAGTCGAAGTAGCGGTACGTGGTCGGGTCGATCAAGCCGTACCAGTGATCCCAGCCCGGGGGCGGGGTGATGTCGTCGTTCGCTCCCCAGCCGTTGAGGTACTTGCCCACGTGCGCCGTGTAGTAGCCGCTGCGCTGCAGCGCCACGGCGACGGTGTCGTCGGCGCGCAGCTTGGCGTAGCCGCCGAGCGGCGGGACGTTGTCCTCGACTCCGGTGTTGTGGGCGTACTGGCCGGTCAGGTACGTCGCCCGGGACGGGCAGCAGTTCGGGAAGCTGACGTAGGCGCTCGAGAACGTCGTGCCCTCGCCCATCAGGCGCGTCTTCACGTTGTCCATCACCCGGACCGACTCGAGGGTCTGGTCGTCGGTCATGATCACCAACACGTTGGGACGGCGCGCCCCCGTCTCGGTGTGCAGCACGTCCGTGGCGCCGCGCGACCGCACCAGGACCACGGCACCGACCGCCACCAGCGCGACCACGACGGCCGCGACGACGAAGGACCGCCTGCCCATGCCCTCAGCGCTCGCAGGTGTCGCCCGCACACGACCGCAGGGCGGTCAGCCGGTTCGCCAGGTCGGAGACCACCGACGCGTACTGCGGGTCGTCGGCGAGGTTGGTCATCTGATACGGGTCGGCGCCGAGCTCGTACAGCTCCCGGAACGACACCTGCCCGTTCGTGTACCACTCGATGTAGGACCACGAGCCGACGCGGATCGCCGCCGAGGCGTTGGTCGTGAAGGCCAGCTTCGTCTCGAGCAGGATGCCGCGGTTCTGGCCGGCATCGGGGTCGGCGGCGAAGTCCTGGAGCGCCACCCCGTCGAGGTCGATGGCGGCCGGCGCGCCCGCCGCCCGCAGGATCGTGGGCGCCAGGTCGACGTTGTTGACCAACTGGTCGCGCGTCTCGCCGGCGCCGAACCCCGGCCCCCGGATGATCAGGGGCACGTGCACGGCCTCCTCGTAGAGCAGGCCCTTGTCGGTCAGCCCGTGCTCCCCGCGGAACAGGCCGTTGTCCGAGGTGAAGATGATCAACGTGTCGTCGAGCACGCCCTGCTCGTCGAGCGTGCGGTAGATCTGCCCCACCCACTCGTCGACCGCGGTGAGCGACTCGAGCTCCTTCTCCCACGAGTACTGGGCGTTCTGCAGGTTCGCCGGACCGCAGTTCTGGCAGGTGAACCGCTGGCGCACCAGCGGGGACTTGGCCGCGATCTCGGGGCTGGTGAGGGCCTCCGCGCCGAAGATGCGGTTCGGCTTGTCCGGGAGGGCGGAGCCGGCGTACATGCCGTCGTGACGCGGCGCCGACACGGCGGCGAACGAGTCCGGCGGCTCGTCCGGCGTGGCGTACTTGCGCCCCGAATGCGGCGCCAGCGGGGTGAAGGTCACGAAGAACGGCTCCCCCGCCTCGGCCGCCGTCGAGATCGACGACACCACCTCGTTGCCGAGCACGTCGGTCTGGTAGTCGGCCTCGGCATCGCCGTAGGCCACCCGGGTGCCGTCGTTGGAGATCTCGTAGTTGTAGTAGGCGTAGGTGAACGGATCGATCGTCGAGAACCAATGGGTCCATCCCGGCGGCGGCGTGATGTCCGCCGTGTCCTCGTCGGGGTTCCCCCAACCGTTGAGGTACTTGCCGGCGTGCATCGTGTAGTAGCCGGCGCGCTGCATCCACACGCCGATCGCCTCGTCCTGCACGGCACGGAAGGCCCGGTTGCCGCCGGGGATGCCACCGTTGCGCTCGGCCGGGTAGTTGTCCCACACCCCGTTGTTGTGCGGGTACTGCCCCCGGTAGAAGGCGGCGCGGGACGGGCAGCAGTTCGGCGTCGCCACGTAGTAGTTGGAGAACGTCGTGCCTTCGGCCGCCAGCAGGTTCTCGACGTTGGGCATGGCACCGATCGACTCGAGTGCCTGGTCGTCGGTCATGATCACCACGACGTTGGTCGGCCCGCCCGACAGCGCCGTCGTCGCCCCCCAGGCCACCACGGCAAGACCGAGCACGAGGCAGGCGGCGCCCACGGCGACGAAGATCTTGGTGCGGTTGGCCATCAGTGAGCAGTCCCACCCGGAGCCGCCTCGGCGCCGGGACCGGTCGAGCCTAACCAGCGCACACCGAACGCTGTGGTCACCCCCGGGCGCAAAGAACGGCGAAACGTCACTCGGCGAGCGACCGGTGACGTGCTGTTATCATCCGCGCCCGGTGACGTGCGGCAGCACGTCTTGCGAACCACACAGGAGCACCGATGGGGATCATCCGCAACGAGGTCGCACGCCAATTCATCGCGGTTCCCGATGACAAGGAGGGCCAGATCGTCTTCAAGTGGCCCGACGTCAACATCCGCAAGGGCGCCCGGGCCATCGTCGAGCCCGACGCCGTGGCCGTGTTCGTCAACGCCAACCAGGGCGGCATCCTCGGCACCCTCGGCCCCGGTCAGCACAAGCTCGACGCCGACGAGATCATGTTCCTCGGCATCGTCATCGACTGGGCGACCGACGGCAACGCCTACCGCGCCGAGTGCTACTTCGTCGGCACGCGCGAGTACACCGGCGAGACCTTCGGCGGGCGCATCGACAACGTGCAGGACCCCCAGACGGGTCTGATCATCACGCTGCGCGTGTTCGGTGAGTACTCGATCCAGGTCGTCGATCCCCAGCGCCTGATCCTCAACCTGACCGGCACGGTCGACGTCGCCAACAACGACGCCATCGGCGACTGGATCGATCAGCAGCTGCTCAAGGTGATGCGCACCGAGATCACCCGGCAGATCGTCCGCAACGGCTGGCCCATCCTCGGCCTGTCGGCGTACACGCCCGAGATCGAGCAGGTGGTGATCACTGCCGCCAACAACGAGCTCGCCGAGTACGGGCTGACCATCGCCCGGATGGGCAACTTCGACGTCAACCTCGACGACGACGACGAGGAGAAGCTCAAGACGCTGGCCAAGGACACCGCCTACAGCCGCCTGGCCGGCAGCTTCCAGAACTACGCCTCGGGCCAGGCGCTGATCGGCGCCGGCGAGGGCATGTCCAAGGGCGGCGGCGGCACCGACACCGCCTTCTTGATGGCCGGCATGGGCATGGGCAACCAGATGATGAACCAGCCCCTGGCCCAGCCCGCCGCTCCCCCACCCGCGCCGGGCTTCCCGGGCGGTGGCGCCGGGTACGCCGCCGACGGCGCGGCCGCCGGCCCGGCCGTCGCCTGCGGCAACTGCAACGCGTCCAACGCGCCGGGCTCTCGCTTCTGCGCCAACTGCGGCAACGCGCTGGCCCAGACGCAGTACTGCGGCAACTGCGGCACCGAACTGGCGCCCGGCGCCCGGTTCTGCGCCGCCTGCGGTACGCCGACGGCCCCGGCTGCGCCCGCAGCTCCGGCCGCAGCTGCTCCGCCGCCCCAGCAACCGCCGCCCGCGCCGCCGGCCGCGGCGGCACCTCCCGCACCGACGCCACCCCCGGCACCGCCTGCGGCACCGCCGGCTGCTCCGCCGGCCCCACCGGCGGTCGGTGACCAACAGCAGCCGCCTCCGCCGCCGGCACCGCCGGCCGGCTGAGCCGGACCGGCCACCCCCGACCCACCCCTTCCCCGAGAGGCGCTTCGTGCTGGGCTACATCTACCTCGTGCTGACCGAGATCCTGCTGCGCGCCGGAGGCGGCTCCGGCGGCTCACGCAGCAGCGGCGGCGGCTCACGTAGCAGCGGGGGCGGCTTCAGCTCCAGCTCGTCGAGCTTCGGCGGTTCGAGCGGCGGCACGATCGGTGGCGCCTTCGCCGCGCTGATCTTCGGCGGCGTGTGCCTGTTCATCGTGTTCATCATCATCGCCGTCATGGTGAAGAACAAAGGGGTGGCGTCGATGGGCGGCGAGAGCGTCGGCCTGCCGCCGTCGTTCGGCAACACCGACACGATGCTGGGCAACCACGACGCCGCCCGGGTGAAGTCGGCGGCGGAGCTCGACGAAGGCATCGCCAAGATCAAGGCGCACGATCCGGCCTTCAACGAGGACGACTTCCTCAGCGACGTCAACCGGGCCTTCTTCACGATCCAGCAGGCCTGGACGGAGCGCAAGCCCGACCTGTCACGCCAGGTGATGCACGACGGCGTGTGGAACCAGCACAAGTTCCAGATCGACTCCTACCTCTCGCAGAACAAGCAGAACGTCCTCGAGAACCTGGCGATCCAGAACACCCGCATGGTGGCAGCGGACTCCGACGAGAGCTTCGACACCATCGTCGTGCGGTACTTCGCCAGCTGCGCCGACTACGACATCGATCTGTCGAACGACAAGCGCAAGGTCACGAGGGGTTCGAAGAACATCGAGGATTGGGCGGAAGACTGGGTCTACCAGCGCTCGTCGAGGGCGGTCACCAAGCCCAACCAGGGCACGATGAACCAGAAGTGCCCCAACTGCGGCGCGCCGCTCGACCTCGACCTCGCCGGTGTGTGCAAGTACTGCAAGGCTCCGGTCATGTCCGGCGAGTTCGACTGGGTGCTCACCCGCATCGAACAGCTGCCGAGCTACGAGTGGGCGCAGTCGACCTTGCCCAGTTGACCGACAACTGATGGCAATCGGTGTGCCGAAAGGCAATCACCGCACCTAGCCTGGGCCGGTCACCATGGACCGCCCCGCCACCGCCGAAGATGTCCTCGACGCCCAACTCGAGGGCGATCGCTCCCTCAAGCCCGGCTCGGCGCGCGCGGCGCTGAGCTACCCCATGTTCCGGCGGGTCTACTTCGGCTCGCTCGGCTCGAACGTCGGCACCTGGATGCAGAACGTCGTGCTGACGGCGTACGCCTGGGTGCTCACCGGCGACCCGGCCTTCGTGGCGCTGATGGGCTTCGTCCAACTCGGGCCGCTGGCGCTGTCGCCCATCGGCGGCACGATCGCCGACCGCTACGACCGCCGCCGCCTGCTGATGGGCATCTCAGTGTTCCAGGCCTTCGCCGCCATGGCGCTGGCGCTGGTGACGCTGGCGGCCGATCCGAACCGCCTGGCGCTGCTCGGCACCGTGTTCGTGATCTCCCTGGGCCAGGCGGTCAACGGCCCCACCTTCTCGGCCACGTTGCCGACGCTGGTGCGCGCCGAGGACCTCTCGGGCGCCGTGTCGCTGACCTCGGCCAACATGAACGTCTCGCGCGTGCTCGGCTCGATGATCGGCCCCGCCATCTACGCCGGGTTCGGGGTGTCGTGGGTGTTCGCCCTCAACGGCCTGACCTACTTCTTCATCGTCGTGGCGCTCTGGACCGTGCGGGTCCCCAGCCCCACCGCGCGCGACGACGGGCTCTCGGCGATCGGCCGGGTGCTCGAAGGCTTCCGCATCGCCAAGCGCGACCGCATCGTCGTGCGCATCCTCACCACGGTCGCCGTGTTCTCGTTCTGCTCGCTGATCTTCATCACCCAGATGCCGACGCTGGCCGAGGAGCACCTCGGCGTGGACCCCGAGTCGGGCACCTACGGCTTGCTCTTCGCGTCGTTCGGCCTCGGCGCCGTCGTCGGCGCGCTCTCCGTCGGCAGCGTCTTCGTCGGCCGCCGCTTCGAGCCTCTGGTGCGCGTCAACCTGGTGCTGTTCGCCCTGCTGCTCGCCATGTGGACGTTCAACACGTCGCTCGCCGCCGCCTTCCCCATCGGCTTCGCGCTCGGCATCGTGTACTTCATCGTCATCACGGTGCTGTCGACGGCGCTGCAGAGCCGCATCGCCAACGCCACGCGGGGCCGGATCATGGCGCTGTGGATCATGTGCTACGGCGGCACCGTGCCGATCGGCAACCTCGTGGCCGGACCGATCATCAACGCCACGTCGTTGACCGCAGTGCTGGTGTTCGGCGCCGCCGTCGCCGTCGCCTTGTCGTTCTACGCCCGCGGTCTCGACGAGCCGGCACCCGCCGAGGTGGCGGCCGAGCTCAATCCGGCACCAGCGCCGCCCGCAGGAACTCGATGACCTCACGCCGTCGTTCTGCCGCCGAGCGCAACGACGGCTCGATCCCGACGGCGCGCAGCACCTCGACCTCGGTGGCGACACCGACGATGGTCGAGTAGACGCTGACCAGCAACAGGCGCGCGTCGCACCGCCGGAGGTGGCCCGCATCCATCTCCGACGCCAAGAAGCCGGTGGCCCGCTCGATCATCGGCTCGAAGACGTCCAGGATGCGGTTCGAGGCCGGCGGCCCGAGCCGGGTGACCTCACGCAACAGCCCCAGCAGCTCGGGACGGCGGACAGCGAGGCGGAACACCGAGCGCACGATGGCCTCGATGCGGTCGAACCCGCCGCCCGAGCGTGCCGCCGCGTCCTCGAGCGCATCGGTGAGCTCGGTGGCGGCCCGATCGATCACGGCGTCGAGCAGGGCGACCTTCGACGGGTGGTAATAGAGGATCGTCTGCTTGCGGACGCCGAGCTCATTGGCCAACTGGTCGAGCGAGGTGGCGTCGTAGCCCTTGGTGCCGAACGACTCGAGCGCGGCGTCGAGCAGACGGTCGTGCGTCGTGCGCTCGTCCGCCACGGGGCTCGTCTCGGTGTCGCTCATCTGCTGCCTCCCGACCCCGCAGTGCCCGCGAGCCGGCCGTGGCGGTGGACCGCCGTCTACCAGATGGTAGACACAGTGCCTTACCAAATGGTAGAGAATGGCCCCGTGATCGCTGAGAACCTGGCGGGCAAGCGCATCTTCGTGACCGGGACGACCGGGTTCCTGGGCACCAACCTGCTCGAGCGCCTCCTGCGCGCCGTCCCCGACTGCGAGCTGGTGCTGCTGATCCGCCCCGGCCGCCGGTCCACGGTCGAGCAGCGGCTGGCGCGCGAGATCCTCAAGAACGACGCGTTCGACCGCCTGCGCGACGAGCTCGGCAAGGACGCCTTCGCCGAGCTCTGCGCGCGGCGCATCACCCCGGTCGCCGGCGACGTCGGACGCGACGGACTCGGGCTGGACGACAACGGTCGCGCCGCCCTGGCGAGCTGTGACGTCGTCATCCACTCGGCCGCCACGGTGAGCTTCGACTCGCCGCTCGACAGCGCCGTGGAGGTGAACCTCCTCGGGCCGAGCCGCATCGCCGCCACCCTGCACGACCTCGGCGTGTCACCGCACCTGGTCGCCGTGTCCACCTGCTACGTCGCCGGCAACCGGCGCGGCGCCGCCCCCGAGATCCACGTCGCCGACAGCCCGTTCTTCGTCGACGTGGACTGGCGCAGCGAGGTCGACGGCGCCCGACGCGCCCGCAGCGACGCCGAGGCGCAGAGCCGCACCCCGGAGCGCCTCGCCGAGTTCCGGAGTCGTGCCCGCACCGAGCTCGGCGCCGCCGGCACCCCGCTGCTCGCCGACAAGACCGAGCAGCTGCGGGGCCGCTGGGTGTCGGACCGCCTCGTCGAGGCCGGCCGCGCCCGCGCCGCGTCGCTCGGTTGGCCCGACGCCTACGCCTTCACCAAGGCGCTCGGCGAGCGGGCGCTGCTCGAGTCCCGGGGCGACCTGCCGGTGTCGATCGTGCGACCCTCGATCATCGAGTCGGCCCTGGCCGAGCCTCGTCCCGGCTGGATCCGCGGCTTCCGCATGGCCGAGCCGGTGATCATCTCCTACGCCCGCGGGCTGCTCAAGGAGTTCCCCGGCGTCCCCGAAGGGATCATCGACGTCATCCCGGTCGATCAGGTGACCGCCGCCATCATCGCCGTCGCCGCCCGCGGCCCGCTCGACGAGCCCGACGTCGTGCAGGTGGCCTCCGGGTCGGCCAACCCGCTGCGCTACCGCCACCTCGTCGATCAGGTCAGCGACTGGTTCGGTCAGCACCCGCTCTACGACACCGAAGGCCAGCCGATCCTCGTGCCCGAGTGGTCGTTCCCCGGGCGTGGGCGCGTCCAGTCGCAGCTGACCCGGGCCAAGACCGCCATCGAGAAGGCCGAGCAGGTGCTGCAGTCGTTGCCCCTGCGCGGCACCCAGGCCGAGTGGACCGCCAAGCTCGAGACCAAGCGCGAGGAGGCCGAGCGGGCGCTGGGCTACGTCGAGCTGTACGGCGCCTATGCCGAATGTGAGGCGGTCTACGGCGTCGACCGGCTCCTCGGCCTGTGGGACGACCTCGACGCCGACGACCAGGCGGCGTTCGGCTTCGACCCCCGGGTCATCGACTGGACCCACTACGTCCGCGAGGTCCACCTGCCGTCGGTGGTGCACCACGCCCGGGTGCGCACCACGCCCGGCGGGCGCGACGCCGAGCCGCGTGAGGTGCGCCTGCGCCGCCAGGTGCTGGCGCCCGAGCGCCAGCTGGCAGCGTTCGATCTGGAGAACACCCTGATCGCCTCCAACGTCGTGGCGTCCTATGCCTGGATCGCCACCCGGCGGCTGCCCACCACCGACCGCCTGCGCTTCGTGGCCCAGACCCTGCGGGCGGCGCCCGGCTGGCTCGCCGAGGACCGCAAGGACCGCAGCGACTTCCTGCGGTTCTTCTACCGCCGCTACGAGGGTGCTCCCATCGACCAGATCGAAGAGGACGCCGCCGAGATGCTGAGCGACCTGATCCTCACCAAGTCCTTCCCCGCCGCCATCCGCCGCGTGCGCGAACACCGGGCGCTCGGCCACCGCACCGTGTTGATCACCGGGGCGCTGGACTTCGTGGTCGCACCGCTGGCGCCGCTCTTCGACGACATCGTCAGCGCCCAGCTCGACCGGTCGGGCAACCGCTACAAGGGCGAGCTGCTCGAGGTGCCACCCACGGGCGAGAGCCGCGCCCAGGCGCTGTTCGACTACGCCGCCGAGCACGACATCGACCTGCGCGAGGCGGTGGCCTACGCCGACTCGACGTCGGACCTACCGATGCTCGAGGTCGTCGGGTTCCCCGTGGCGGTGAACCCCGAGACCCGGCTCGCCGCGCTCGCCCGCAAGCGCGGGTGGCTCGTCGAGCACTTCGCCAAGGCCAAGGGCGCCCCGAACCGCACGATCCCGATCGGGCCGCAGCGTCGCCGCACCGGCGGCCTGGCCAACCCGCTCGTGCCCGGGAGGACGGCGTGAAGGCGCTGGAGTTCGGTCGCAAGCCCGCCCGCTACGCCGCGGCGATGGCCGCCGGTCGCCTGACGCCCGGCGGCGGCGCCAAGGTCGGACCGCTGCGGCTGGCCGACCTCGATGTCCCGGCGCTGCCCGGGCCCGGCTGGCACCACATCAAGCCGCGCCTGTCCGGCATCTGCGGATCGGACCTGTCCACCATCGACGGCACGTCGTCGCGCTACTTCGAGCCGATCGTGTCGTTCCCGTTCGTGCCGGGCCACGAGGTCGTCGCCGATCGCGCCGGCGGCCCCGATGACCCGACCGACGGCACCGACCGCGTCGTGGTCGAGCCGGTGCTCGGCTGCGTGACCCGGGGCATCAGCCCGGTCTGCGCCGAGTGCGCCGCCGGGCACCTCGGCAACTGCACCAACATCACGTTCGGCGCCATCGAACCGGGCCTGCAGAGCGGGTTCTGCCACGACACCGGCGGCGGCTGGTCGACGATGATGGTCGCCCACGATTCC